>NZ_JAGLBB010000036.1 GCF_018260555.1 Deinococcus sp.
GCGCGGCCTGCGGCTGGAACGCGGCGGGGGCCGGGGCGAAGGCGCTGGGAGCCGGCAGGTCGCTGCGAGCCCGGCTCAGTATTCGCAGTTCGGTCAGCAGGGCCAGCGGCAGGGGCTTTTCGGCGTCCTGCAGGCGCTGGAGTTTCTCGCGCAGCGCGGCGCTCAGGCCGCCGCTGCCTGCCATGGCCGGCAGTACCCAGTCCAGCCCCTGCGCCCGCAGGTACTCGCGCCAGTTCCCGGCGGACGCCAGCAGCTCCGCCTGCGTCCGCGTCTGCGTGCGCCGCGCGTGCGCCCCCACCTGATCGGTCAGGTGCGCCCCGACCCGCCGACCGTGCTCCTCGCCCAGCACCCGCGCGAACACGCAGGAACTGCCGATCGGGCCGAAGGTCTCGCCGTTCAGTCCCGTCACGCGGAACTCGTAACGCAGGTGATGACCGGACCCCGGCGGGCACAGCAGGCACGTCAGGCCCGCCTGCCGCGTGCCGTGATCCTGGACGTGCAGGCCCGTGAACAGGTCGAACGCCAGAGGCTCCTCGCGCCCCGGGATGAGCAGCGAGGCGTGCGTGAGACCCTGAGCGGTCAACTGTTGATGAACGCTTTCCAGGGTGGAACGCGCGGCGGGAACATGAGCAAGCAGGTACATGGCAGTCAGGGCAGCTTTCCGGAGGGTGAGACGCACCCACGCGCAGACCGGCGCGGGCAGCAGGCGAAACTGAAGGGAAGGAAGCGGACGCGGCGGCCCCGGAGGCCCGCAGGACGGGTCGGTCGCCGGTCGGTGAACGCCCCAGAGTACGACATGCGCCGCCGCTGGGTCCCACGTCTTCCGCCGCGAGCGCATCCTGGCGCCCCACCGTGCCGCTGGAATATGCCGCTGCGCCGCCCGATTGGTCCCGGTCCGACCGGACGGAGGAGTGACCGCCTTCAGGGAGCCGCACCGGATACGGACTTCCTCCGCTTCGGTCTCGACCGCCCATGCGCCGGGTATTCACTTCCTCTGATGCGGTCGTGATGCCCCGTCGGGACGGGTCGAACGTCCCGCGCGCTGCCACAGACACTGTGAATGGTCGGCGTGTGGGGCGGGGGGGGCGCGCACCGGGACTCCGTGCCGCACACTGGGAGCTATGAGCCGTCTCCGCACTTCTGAAGGGCAGGCGCTGCCCGGCCCGCTCTCCACCCTGCGCGTGCAGGGCCCGGAGCAGTTCGGCCCGGACCCGGCCGGCGGCCTGACCGCGCACCCGGAGTTGCTGCGGGCCGCTGTGAGCGCCCTGGAAGCCCGCCTGGACGCCATGATGGACCGCGCAGAGACCGACGAGACCCTCAGCGTGTTCGGGCAGGAGAGCCTGATTCGCAGCGTGCTGCTGGGGCAGGCGCTGGCCTCCGGGCTGACCGCCTACGCGGCCCGGCCGGACCCACTGCGGCTGGAACGCCTGAACGACCTGGCAGTCACGCTGGCCCTGATCAACCCGGACGAGAGACGGCTGGCCGTGCGCCTGCGCGCCGTGAACGCGGCAGCGGGGTGCAGTTGGCTTCAGGGCGTGCCGCTACTGCCCGCGGAGGATCACGCCATGATCGCCCTGCTGCTTCAAGAGGCGCCGGGCACTCACGGGGTAGGCGCCGGGGGGGCCGACAACGGGACAGAGGCCACCGGGGAAAGCCCGCAGGACGACGGGCGGCAGCAGAGGACAGAAGTGCCGGATGTGCCGGTGCCGGACTGGCTGGGGCCAGAGGCGCCAGGACCGGGCGACGCGGGGCTGGCCAGCGTACAGTCTGGCGCCGCCGGTTCGTCGGAGCGGATGCAGGAACGGCTGGCGTGGGCAGGCTACCGGCCCCCGGCCCGTCCGAACGATCCGCTTATGCCGCTTAGGGGGGCGCTGACTCCCCCGGCCACGCTGGAGCCTGCGCGGCACGGGCTGGGGCAGCAGCTACACCGCCTGATGCTGAGCCCAGACGAGGGGCAGCGCAACGCGGCGTTGCTGCTGCTGCATGTGTGCGGGCGCGACCGACTGGAGAACGTACCGCTGATTCCGGCGCTGGACAGCGCGCTGACGCTGCTGCGGTCCCTTCACGCTGAGCGTCCGTCGCCGGACACGGCGCAACTGCTGGACCTGCACGCCCTGCTGCACGCGCAGCTGGGCTCGCCGGACCTGCCGGGCGCGCAGCGGGAACGCCGCCAGCCGAGCGCGGACGCGGCGCAGCACACGCAGGCGGCCCGCCGCGTACTGCGGGCGCTGCGGTTCATGCGGCTGCGCCCCCCCACGCCAGACGAGCAGGAGCATCTGGGCCACCTGTGGGACGCCCTGAACGACCTGGACCGCGACCTCGCCGCCGGACTGACACCCGAACAGGACCCGGACCTGCGGGCGCGGCTGCTGCTACTCAGCCTTCAGGGTCTGACCAGCACGGCCCGTGCGCCCGGCATGCGGCTCCCACCGATGGTGCAGCTGAGCGCGCAGATTTCGGGCGTGGACCCCCTGTGGGCCTGGGAGGCTACGCAACCCGAACGGTTCACCTTCGTGGCGCTGCACGCCCACCTGAGCCGCGTGACCGTCACGCTCCAGCTTCAGACGCTGCGGGGCACGCCGTTCTGGGACGCGTGGGGCGCGGCGGTCGGGCGCCTCACCACCCTGGCCGCCGGGCACCTGCTGTCGTCCGTGCGACGCGCCGGGCTGCGCCTGCCCGAGCAGGGATTCCTGGAAGGGTACCTGCAGCAGTTCGGACCGCTGCGCGCCCTGCCACTGGAGGCCGCCGCGCTGGGGGACTCTCATGCCACGCTGCTGGCACTGCTGCCTGCCGCGCAGGCCCAGGTCAAGCTCCACAAGGCAGCGCACTCGGACCCCGAACCGGCCCTCCCGGCGGCGCAGGAGGCCACTGCGGCCCGGGCAGCTGGGGCCACGCCTCAGGTCATTCCTGCCGATCCGCCGGAACAGCCCGCCGCGCTGCCCGCGCACGTGCAGGCGGTCCGTGACGCCCTGCGGGGACGGCGGGTGGTGCTGCTGGGCGGCGTGCCCAGCGCGCCCCACCACGCTGCCCTGGTCGCCGCCTTCGCGTTACGGGAACTCGACTGGATCGGCAGTGACGAATACGCGCACGGCACGCACGCGCACGCACACGTCACAGCTGATACAGCCGTGGTCATCCTGGCAATCCGCTGGATGGGGCACGCTCACAACGCGCTCAGGGACGTGGCCCGCGCCCGGAACGTGCCGTACGTCATGCATCCCGGCGGCCTGTCCCCCAGCAGCGTGGCGTGGCAGATCGGGCGGCAGGTCAGCCAGCAACTCGGCGTCGCCTGATACGGACTGCCGTTTGTTACGCCGACAGGTCCGGAACATCACCGGATGGCCAGCTCCACGTCCGGAACCCGCCCTGCTCCCACTCGCTTCGCTCGGATTGAATGGTCCTTGCAGCCCATTCAATCGGAGTCCGTATGATACGGACTGCCGCTCCACTGCGCCCCGGTCGGAAAAGCGCCGCCTGCGGCTCTATACCGCGAAAGGGCGTCTGCTGTTCCCACTCGCA
This sequence comes from Deinococcus sp., assembly GCF_018260555.1. Lineage (GTDB taxonomy): Bacteria > Deinococcota > Deinococci > Deinococcales > Deinococcaceae > Deinococcus. The sequence continues at coordinate 3,520 of NZ_JAGLBB010000036.1, forward strand.
TCCGCTCGGACTCAACTGGAAACGGCACTCGTCACCACGCTTAAGCTGAAGGATGTCCGGTAATAAAGCGCAGGAGGTGACCCGTGATGTTGGTGGGTCACCTCCTGCGCTCTGTCTTCCGGCGGGCTTCAGGAAATGGTGTCGATCTCGGACATCGACGTGGATGCCGACTCGATCCGCTGTTGGCGCAGGTCGCCCATCGTCTGGGAATCCAGGGCGTCCTGGGCAAGCACGATCGTCTGGCACAGCAGCATCAGCGAACCGCTCACGCTGCTGCTCAGGGGGCGGGTGCCGTCTGAACTCATGACCACGCCCCTCGATCCGTCCGTCAGGATCAGCACGGTCGGTCCGACCAGCAGGCCCGCCTGGTCTTGGGAACTCCAGGCACGGGCGCGGCTGGCCATCAGTTCCTCGCGCCAGGCGTCGGTGGCCGTCTCGTGCGCGGCGTCCTGCGCGCTGCCCAGGGCGGGATTGCCGGGCGTGGCCAGCGTCAGCAGGCTGTCGAGTGCCGCGCGGACTTCGCTTCCTTCCTGGCGTTTCAGGGCCGTGAACTGCGCCACGACCTGCTCCTGTGACCACTGACCTGCCTGCCAGGCACGCACGGCGCTGATCAGAGTCCTGCCGGCCTCGCCGCTGACGGCACCGCTCCATTCACTGCGCCCGGGTTGGTTCTCGCTGCTCACACTTCACTCCTTCTGTGCGCTCGGTTCGCCCCTGTCGGCCGCCCCACTATAGAGCAGGTCAGTGTTCGGCAGGCCCGAGAACATGAGAGCCCGGTACGAACTGCGGTTGAACGGTGTGCAAAAGCCCTTCCATCTGGGCGGAGGCGAGTGATGGGACGGCACCCCTCCGGACGTGGAGTGGGCCGTCGCGCGTATGGACGGGTGGAGGGCGAAAGACACGTGCGTAGAGCGGCGCGCTGCTGCGTACCACACAGCAGCATTCACGCGCTCTCCCCGCACTGCCGTTGAGAAGGGGCCATCAAGTGGGCGCCGTCAAGGGGGCGCCGTCAAGGGGGGACAGCGGAAACCCGGCGTCCACTGGGGGCTGCCGGGTGTGGGTGGAGCGGTTTGTTCAGGCGCGCAGGTCGCGTTGGTTAGCGCGGAGGCTGGCGATCACGGCCACGACAATGAAGCCCGCGCCGATCAGTCCCGTGACGACTTCTGGGATGTGTACGGCGCGGTTCATGCTGATCAGCATGATGATGGCCAGCGCGCCGATCCCGTAGTGCGCGCCGTGCTCCAGGAAACGGTAGGCTTCCAGGGTGCCTTTCTTGACCATCATGATGGTCAGTGAGCGAACGAAGATCGCGCCGATGGTCAAACCGGCGGCAATCAGCACGATGTCCGTCGTCAGCGCGAACGCGCCGATCACGCCGTCAAGGCTGAAGCTGGCGTCCAGGATTTCCAGGTACATGAAGGCGCTGAAGCCTGCCGCCCCGGCCTTGGCGGTCACGTTGTCGGCCTCGAACAGGTTGCCGATGGCGTCCATGACCAGGTACACGAGCAGACCGATGAATCCGGCACTCAGGGCCTGGAGTTTCTCCTCAGGCGCCACGAAGTACTGCGTGATGACCAGCAGCAGCACGCCCACGATCACGGCCTGAATGGTGTCCAGCTTGCCGATGCGCGACAGGGCGCTCTCGGTGCTCTTGAGCCAGTGCTCTTCCTTGTCGGGGTCCATGAAGTACTTCAGGAACACCATCATCAGGAACGCGCCGCCGAAGGCGCTGATGGCCACGTGCGCCTTCTCGAGTTGCTGGGCGTAGAACTCGGGTTCGCCGAAGGCCGCGCGGACGACCTCGACCATACCCAGACCCGAGGTCAGCGCCACGATCACGATCGGGAAGATGAAACGCATGCCGAACACGGCGATCAGGATGCCCCAGGTCAGGAAGCGGCGCTGCCACTTTTCACTCATGGTGCGCAGCACGCTGGCGTTCACGACGGCGTTATCGAAGGACAGGCTGATTTCAAGGACGCCCAGCAGCACGGCGATCAGCAGCGCATTGGCAAGCGCACTCAGGGTGCTGCCGCCGCGGACGTACCCGTCCCAGGCGGCCAGGACGAGGCACACCACTGTGACGATGGTGGCGAAACCGAAATACTGACGGAAGGTATTCATTCTCTGCGGACTCCTGGTGGCGGGCGGGGGCCTACTGGGTGACATGGGGTGCCCGCCTGACCTGCGCGGCCTGCGGCGCGGATCAGGCGGGCGGTGACGGTTGTCGGACGGATAAGACGCGGTCAGGACTGGGCGGACGGCGCGGCCCGGGGCCGCTTTCCCGGTCCGTATCATACCGACTCCGGTGAAATGGTTCGCAACAGCCAGTCCATCCGGACGGATACGTGTTCAATCAAAGCAGAGTGCTGGGCAGGCAATGAGCAGTCTGGTGCTGATCCGGGTTGTGAACGAATCAACCGGAGGTTCGTATCAGACGTTCACGCCATAATTGCGGGCCATCGGTCCCAGGCCACCGACGAATCCCTGTCCGACTGCCCGGAACTTCCACTCGCCGCCATGACGGTAGATCTCGCCGAAGATGACGGCCGTTTCGGTGCTGAAGTCCTCGCCCAGGTCGTAGCGGGTGAGTTCCTGACCGGTGTCCTCGTTCAGGATGCGGATGAACGCGCCGCCCACCTGACCGAAGTTCTGGCGGCGGGCGTCTGCCTCGTCGATGGTGACGGTCACGGCGATCTTGTCGATCTCGGCGGGAACTTTCGTGAGGTCCACGCGAATGCTCTCGTCGTCACCGTCGCCGACGCCCGTGCGGTTGTCACCGGTGTGCTCGACGCTGCCGTCGGTGCTGCGAAGCTGGTTGTAGAAGATGAAGTCCTGGTCGCCGCGCACGCGGCCGGAGGCAGTCAGCAGGAAGGCGCTGGCGTCCAGGTCGAATGCCTGCCCGTCGGTGCTGCGCGGGTCCCAGCCGAGGCCCACGAGGATGCGTTGCAGGTTGGCGTCCTGCTTGCTCAGGGAGATGTTGCCGCCTTTCTGAAGGGAAAGAGCCATGAATGTACCGTCCTTTGGGAATGAGGGGTGTGTTGGGAGAGGCTACCTGCACGGACCCCAATGAGTTTTACAGGTGGGGGCGGATGTCGGGCAGGTTGTCGGTGTACGTGCGTCCGCGCGAGGGGGTACCGATGGCGGTCATGTTCCAGTCGCTGCCGCTGCGTTTCAGGCTGGCGAGGATCATGGCGGTGTGGTCGCCCTGCACGCTGAGGTTAAAGCGCGCAATTTCCTTGTCGCCCTGGGTGTTCACGAGGCGGCAGTAGGCGTTCTCGACCTGACTGAAGTTCTGGCCGGTGTAGTTGTTGACGCTGAAGATCACGGTCTGCACACTGGCGGGCAGGCGGGTCAGGTCGACCGTGATGGTCTCGTCGTCGCCGTCCCCGGCCCCGGTGCGGTTGTCGCCGCTGTGGCGAACACTGCCGTCCTTGCTCTGCAACTGGCGGAACCACACGGCGTCGATCAGTTGCCCGGACGCGTCGAACAGCAGGGCGTTGGCGTCGAGATCCACGTCAACGCTGCCGCCGCCGAAACCCAGGAATCCCTTCTTCTTGATGGCGTCCCAGCCGAGACCCATGCGGACGCTCTGGAGGCTGGGCCCGGCTTCCTTGGCGAGGCTGATCTGCTGGCCTTTTTGCAGTGAGATGGGCATATCGGTACTCCTTGTCAGAGGGGGCGGGAGGGGAGGGCGGTCACCCTGAATCTACCCGACGGGCCGCCGGTCCCGTGGGGCAGGTGCGGCCCCATTCAGGGCAGCAGGCGGGCGGCGCGGGCGGCTGCCTGCCAGGTGTCGAGTTCGTTTACCAGCAGTTCGAACAGGTCGGCGTCCGGCGTGGTGATGGGAGCCGGGACGCTGAAGAAGTCTGCGTTGTCCACCACGCGGCCCCTGAGGTCATCGAGTTTCTCCAGGAAGTCGAAGTTCACGCCGCCCTGGTCGATGCCCATGAACTTCCAGAAGATCGGTTCGCGGGACGAGTCGGTCATCTGGCGGATCACGGCGGCGCGGTTGCTGCTGCCGCCGTCCGTGATGAACAGGACCAGCGTGGGAAGTCGGTGCCCGGCGGCCTGGGCGTCCTCGCGGACGAGTTGCATGACCGGGCTGTAGTGCGTTCCGGCCTCCAGTCTCACGTTCAGTCGGTCCACGAAGCCGCGCGAGTTGTCCAGCGAGAGGCTTCCGGCGCGCTGGGCCTTGATTCCAAACAGGTACACGTCGACCTGCCCGTCGTCGTCCAGGCGGGCGGCGAGGGCCAGGGCGCGCTCGGCGAGGTCCTGCACGGCCCCGCTGCGGTACTCCCGGCTCATGCTGCCGCTGATGTCCAGCACGAGGTTCACGCGGTACAGCGCTTCGCTCAGCCCGCGTTTTTCCAGGCTGACGTTCGCGGTCTTGATCAGGTTGACCAGGTGTGGCTGCGTGGTCTGCGCTTTTTCCAGCAGCACCCGCTGCCGCTCCTTGCGGAGGTTCACGGGCGGGGCGGGTCGAGGGGTGGCGGGCGCAGGCGGGACTGGTGCAGGCATGGTGGGTGCGGGCGTGGCGGGCGCCGCCACCTCGCCGCCGAAGTGCCGCACCAGGGCGTCCAGGCCGCCGTCAAAGCCCTGCGCGACCGTCGCGAGTCTCCACGCGCCGCCGTGCCGGTAGAAGCGCACCAGCATCACGGCCTTCTCGGCCCGCAGCTGCGGTTTCACGTCGAAGCTCGCGCTGCCCGTCCCCGCGCCGCCCACGGTGACGCTCAGCGTGTGGGCCTGCGCGACGGGCTGCGAGTCGTGCGTGGCGGCCAGCACGACCTCGGTGACACTGCCGGGCAGGGCCGTCAGATCAAGCGTGAAGTCGGTGCGCTCGCCCTGCCCGGTCAGGCGCAGGGCGCCACCGGGACTCGCGGGCTGGTTGTAGAAGACCATGTACCGGTCGTCGGCCAGCCGCCCGTCCTGAAGGCCGAACGCCGTCACGTCGGTGGCGGCGAGATCGCAGTGAACCTGCACGTCCAGCGCCGCCGGGTCGAGGTTCAGGTCCGCCAGGGGCACGCGCTGCCCCACCTGAAGGGCCGTCACTTGCTACCGGCCGACCACTGGAAGCCAAAGCCGTAGTGTTCGTCGCAGTCCTTGTGGCCGGTGAAGTAGCGTTCTTCCTTGGTGATCTGGATTTCGCCTCCGTGATTCTCGATCTGTGCGATGGCGCAGAACGTGCGGCGCATGTCGGGGTTGCTGAGGTTCGCGCTGATCTCGTTCCCACGGGGGTCTTTCAGGGTCAGCTTGCCGCCCACGCGGGTGAAGTCGCTGGTGCCCTCGTAGATGAACGCGAAGATCAGGACGGTGTGAATCAGGTCCGGGCGGTAGATGGTGAGGTTCTCGCCGTCGCTGGCCGCGCCGGTGCGGTCATCCTTGTCCAGCAGGATGAACGGCTCGAAGCGATCAGACCCGAAGTGGTTCCCGAGCGCCTGAATCACGCCGCGTTCACCGTCATTCAGGACGTACATGCAGCCCAGATCCAGGTCGGTGCGGCCCCGCAGGAAGCCGCCGCCCTTGTTCCAGTTGAGGTTCACGTGGATGGGATCGCTGCCGCCGCCCTTGCTCAGCGAGATCCGCGCTGTCTGACCGGGCTTCTCCAGCGTGATCTTCTGAAGACTGACCGGCGCGGCAGGCGGGCCAGCAGTTGGTGGGGCAGCGGTTGGTGGGGCAGCGGTTGGTGGGGGAGGGGTCGGTGCAGCAGGTGGCGGCGCGGCAGGTGGCGGGGCGGCAGGTGGCGGCGCAGGCGTGGGTTCCGGACGGGCCCGGTCGCGCCTGAAGTTCAGGCCGCCGGACGCGGGCGGCACTGGTCCTGGTGCGGGCGGGGGGGCCGCCGGGGCGGGTGTGGGGGCCGGTGCTGCCGGACGGGCGGCGGGGGTGCTGGCCACCTCGCCGCCGAAGTGCCGCACCAGGGCGTCCAGGCCGCCGTTGAATCCCTGACCGACCGCGCCCAGTCGCCACACGCCCTTGTGGTACACGTCGAGCAGCATCACGGCCCGCTGGGCCTGAAAGTCACGCCCGGTCACGCGGTACGACGCGACGGGGGCGCCGCCCAGGTGAACGGTCACCTCGGCGTGATCGATCTGCCCGAACGACGCCGCGCCGTCTACCGTGGTCGCCAGGCTCAGGCGGCGCACGTGGCTGGGCAGGGCGCTCAGGTCGATGGTGAAGGTCTTCTCGCCGCGCGCGCCGCCCTGCATGCTCAGCGCGCCCTCGGGCGAGCGCGGCTGGTTGTAGAAGATCATGAAGCGGTCGTCACCCAGGCGGCCCTGGTCGTCCAGGCCGAACAGGATCAGGTCGTACTCCGGGGCGGGGCCGGTCACGCGGGCGGTGACGCTCAGGATGGACCCGGCGCCCAGGTCAGCGAGTTGGGCTTTCTGGCCCGTCTGCAAGGTCAACATCGGCGGGTCTCCAGGGGTAAGGGAAGGAGGGCTGGCCAGCGGGTGCGGCCTTCCCTCCGGGTATAGGGTGTGGATGGTGGTGCGGGCAGACGCCTGAACGGGCGGGGCGCGTTGCACGGTTGAACGTCTGTACCCACCTGCCCACCGGGTGGCTCACTGCACGCCTGAAATCCGGTTCGCTTGCACCCGCGCTGCGCGGCCCTGCTCGGAGGTGCGGGGCCGCGCGACCTTCACAGGTGGGGCACTTCAGCCGGAGCCTGTGCCGGGGCGCCAACGCAAGACCAGACCGGCGTTCAGGTGGGGAGCTTCAGACGTTCACGCCGAAGTTGCGGGCCAGTGGCGCCAGGCCCCCGGCGTACCCCTGACCGACCGCGCGGAACTTCCAGTCGGCGCCGTTGCGGTAGACCTCGCCGAAGATCATGGCGGTGTCGGTGCTGGCGTCCTCGGACAGGTCGTAGCGGGCGATCTCGGCGCCACCGGCCTTGTTCAGGATGCGGATGTACGCCTTGCTGACCTGACCGAAGTTCTGACCACGCGTCTCGGCCTCGTGGATGGTGACGCACACGGCGATGCGGTCCACGTCGGCGGGCACGCCGGTCAGGGTCACGTCGACCGTTTCGTCGTCGCCGTCGCCCTGCCCGGTGGTGTTGTCGCCGGCGTGCGTGACGCTTCCGTCGCTGCTGGTCTTGTTGTTGTAGAAGATGAAGTCGCTGTCGCTGCGGACCTTGCCGCCGGCGTTCAGCAGGAACACGCTGCCGTCCAGGTCAAACGCCTGCCCGTCGGTGGCGCGGGGGTCCCAGCCCAGGCCGATGGTGATGGCGCCCAGGCCCGGAGCTTCTTTGGAAAGGGAAACGTTGCCGCCCTTGGAAAGGGATACTGCCATGCTGTCCTCCTGAATACGGCCCGCGTGACTGCGGGCGGATGGAATGGGAAACGGAGCCGGATGCTAACTAAAAACCAGGGAACTGACGTGCACACCACATCGCTGCCGGTGGGGCGCTTCTGGAGTGTACAGGCCGCGCCGGCGGAACTGCTGCCGGCCTCGGGCGCTTCCGGTCCGGCGGACGGTGGGGTGTGGCACAACTCAGATGCGGGTTGCAACCGATCAGCGCCCATACCGCAGTTCCCGTCTCTGCTTACGCGAATCTGACGGCGCGGGTTCCCGCACAGCGCCGCCCGTTCTCCACCTTTAAGGCCTTATGAAGGGCTGCTGGGGGGAAGGCTGGGAGGCGTGCGGCAGGTCAGACTTTCTTGAGGTACATGGTCTTCAGTACCAACGTGCCGCGTCCTTCGCGGACCTCGACGGCGTCTTCGGCGTCTTCCGACAGGCGAATGCCTTTAAAGACCTTGCCGCGCTTGAGGTCCGTGCCGCCCTTGACTTTCAGGTCCCGGATGACCATCACGTTGTCGCCGTCCTGCAGGGCGTTGCCGTTACTATCTCTCGTCATACCGGGCAGTGTGCCATACCCCTGGCAGCCGGAGACCGGCTGGGCGGACAGGCAACGGACGGATTTCGTTCCATACTGCGAAATCCGTCTGTTGTTCCTTCTTGCGTCCGCTCGGATTGATCCAGAACTGCACCGAACCAATCGCAGTCCCTATCAGGCGTACAGGTCTTCCAGACGAACCGCGACGTTCTTCAGGTGGTCGCCCAGGCGTTCGGCGCTGCGCCACCATGCGGCGGCGCTCAGGGCGCCGGGACCGCCGGGCTGGCCGATCAGGTTGGTCATGGCCGCCTCGAACCGGGCGTCCACGCGGGCGTCCAGTTCACGGACCTGCGCGGCCAGTCCCGCGTCGCCTGGCAGGGTCGCGGCGCGCAGTGTGGCGGCCATCAGGGTCAGGTCGCCGAGCACCAGGGTGCCCTCGGGGCCGGCGGCGCCGGGCGTGCGCGCCAGGTGCCGGGCGTAATCCCCGGCGCGTTCCAGGTCCGGGGTGCTCTGGAGAATCAGGACGGTCAGGCGCAGGTCGCGGGCCACCGGGGATTGCAGGGCCAGCAGGCGCAGCACGCCCTGCACGGCCGCCTGTTCGGCCGCGTCGATCTGTAGGTCCAGGGCCTGCACATCGGCCTGCACCTGCGCCGGGTCGCGGTTCGGGTCACCCAGCAGGCGTAGTTGCGACACGAGGTGGTCTTGCATGGTCAGAAACTGACCGCGAACGGCTCCCAGCTGCTCGTCCAGTCGGGCGGTCATGGCCTCAGCCGAAGCGCCCGGTGACGTACGCCTCGGTGCGTTCGTCGCGGGGGCTGGTGAACACCTGATCGGTCACGCCGTGCTCGACCAGGTCGCCGTTCAGGAAGAAGCTGGTGGTGTCGCTCACACGCGCCGCCTGGTGCATGTTGTGCGTGACGATCACGATGGTCGTGACTTTCTTCAGCTCGCTCATCAGCTCCTCGATCTTGGAGGTGCTGGCCGGGTCGAGGGCGCTGGTGGGTTCGTCCATCAGCAGGATCTCGGGGTCCACGGCCAGTGCGCGCGCGATACACAGGCGCTGCTGCTGCCCGCCGGACAGGCCGGTCGCGGGGGTCTTCAGGCGGTCCTTGACTTCTTCCCACAGGGCCGCGCCGCGCAGGGAGCGCTCGGCGATTTCCATCAGGCGTTTCTGGTCGCGCATTCCGGCGAGTTTCAGGCCGGAGACGACATTATCGAACACGCTCATGGTCGGGAAGGGGTTGGGTTTCTGAAAGACCATGCCCACGCGGCGGCGCATGTTCACGGGGTCCACGCCGCTGCCGTACACGTCCTGCCCATCCAGGAGGATGGTGCCCTCGACGCGCGCGCCGGGCGTGAGGTCGTGCATGCGGTTGATCGCGCGCAGGAAGGTGGTCTTACCGCAGCCGCTCGGGCCGATCAGGGCGTTGACCGTACCGCGCTGCACGTCAAGGTGCACGTCCTTGACGGCCTGTTTTTCACCGTAGTAGATATCGACGTTCTTGGCACTGAGGATGGGGGTCATGTGCAGGGGCTCCTTGAGAGGGACTTCGAGTGAATGTGTGTGCGTGAACCTTGCCGGGTACCGTCAGGCGCTTTGCCGTCTGTGCCGCGAGTCACCCGGGGGCGCACCGGGTTGCGTACTTCACGCCCGGAACCCGTGTTGCACCTACCCGCTCGGCGGCGCTGCGTTACGGGTCGGCTCTGATGAAAGGGGTACGAGCCACCCTCCCATCAGAGTTTCTATTTGCGGCGGCTGGCGCGGCGGGCGAGCAGGCTGGTCAGGAAGATCAGGGTGATCAGCAGCAGCGCCCCGGCCTTCGCGAGACGCTGGTTCTCGGGGTAGGCGCTGGTGGCGCCGCGGAAAATTTCGAGCGGCAGGGCGCTCATGGGTCGGCTGGCATCCATGTTGATGGCGCTGTTCCCGAAGGCCGTGAACAGCAGGGGCGCGGCCTCTCCGGCCACGCGGGCCAGGGCCAGCATCACGCCGGTCACGATGCCCCCGGCGGCGGCCGGCAGGACGATCCGCAGCGTGACCAGCCACTTGGGCAGCCCCAGGGCCAGCCCGGCCTCGCGGACGGTCAGCGGCACGAGCTTCAGGACTTCCTCGGTCGTGCGGACCACGATGGGCATCATCAGGAAGCCCAGTGCCAGCGCCCCGGCGAAGCCCGAGAAACCGAACTGCAGCACGATCATGCTGTACACGACCAGACCCATCACGATAGCGGGAATGCCGGCCAGCACGTCGCTGATCATGCGGATGGTGGGCATCAGCGGGTGGCGGGGGTACTCGGAGAGGAAGATCCCGCCGGACACGCCGACAAGCACGCCGATCACGCTGGCCATGGCGAGCATCTGGACACTCCCCACGATGGCGTTGGCGAGGCCGCCGCCCGTCTCGCCTTCCGGCGCGGGCACCTTCGTGAAGAAGTCAGCGTTGATGGCGCCCAGACCCTCGCGGATCAGGTACACGAAGATCAGGATCAGGGGCGCGACGACGAGCAGGGTCGCCAGCAGGATCAGTCCGCCCATCAGCATGTTCTGCATGCGGCGCGCGGGGCTCAGGGTGCGCCCGGCGGGCGCGGCGGTGTGGACGGACGTGGTCACTGGATCCCCTTGGGGGTCAGGCGGCCGATGATCAGGCGCGCAACGTAATTGACGATGACACTCAGGAAGAACAGCGTGAGGCCCAGCGTCACGACCGACGACCGGTGCAGGCTTTCCTGCGCGTCCCCGAACTGGTTGGCAATCACGGAGGCCATGGTGCTGGCCCCGCCGAACAGGCTCTTGATGATGTCCTGGCTGTCCCCGATGACCATCGCGACGGCCAGCGTCTCGCCCAGCGCGCGGCCGAGCGCGAGGATCACGCCGCCCATGATGCCGGCGCGGGCGTAGGGCAGGATGGCGCGCGAGATGACTTCCCACTTGGTGGCGCCCAGCGCGTACATGGCTTCGCGCTGCTCCTGCGGCACGAGGCGGATCACGTCACGTGCGACCGACGCGGTGTACGGCAGGATCATGACGGTCAGAATGATGATTGCCAGCGCCAGCCCGCGCCCGTCAAAGGAACTGGGCACGAAGAAGCACTGGAGGGTTGTGGAACCGCTGTCCCACAGGTTCTTGCACGACGTGTACAGCTCGAGCTTGTCCGGCGACTGGAAGTAGCCCTGCTCCCAGCGGCTCAGGACAGGCGCGATCACAAAGAGGGCCCACAGGCCGTACACGACGCTGGGCACGGCGGCCAGCAGTTCAATCAGGTAGCCGACGGGGTTCGCCAGCCAGCGGGGCGCGTACTCGGCGACGAACAGGGCGCTGGCAATGGCGAGCGGCACGCTGATCGCAAGGGCCACGAGGCTGGTCAGCAGGGTGCCGGTGATCATGGCGAGCGCCCCGAACACCCCCTCGACCGGGTTCCAGGTGCGCTGCGTGAAGAATTCCAGTCCGAAGCGTTGCAGGGCGGGCCAGGATTCGGTGCCCAGCAGGTAGATGCTGAGCAGGAATACGAGCACGATGATCGAGGCAAGGGCCAGGATAATGATCTCGAACCACCGGTCACTGCGGCTGGACAGTGAGCTCGGTGTGGGTGGGCGGGTAACTGATTGTGTGGGTTCGCTCATGGTTTCATGATCCCTCCGGGACGATTTACCCATAGTTCACACGGGTCATGTCAGACCCAGGTCATCCGGGCCCTCCTGGGGTCGCTCTACGGGTGCGCCACCCACTCCCGACCCGACCCACTGGACTGCCGACGCCCCAGGACAGACCCGTACCAGCGTTGAGTGTAGAGGCCGGGTGTCATCCGCCCGTCAGTGGGCGGCGTTCGCTCCGCGGCGCGGGATCAGGTGCAGGACCAGCACGATCAGCGCGCCGGTCACCAGGCCGACCACGGCCGAGCCGAGCGTCTCGACCAGCCACTCGATCAGGCCCTCCAGGGCCGGGAGCGCGTGACCGGCGGCCAGTGCCCAGCCGTGCAACAGGTGCGCGGGGCCATGCACACCCAGGGTGTTCAGACCGTCAATCAGGATGTGACCGCCCACCCACAGCATCGCGGCGGTGCCGACCGTGGACAGGATGGACATCACGACCGGCATGCCCTTGACCAGTCCGCGCCCGATCAGTCGGGCCGCGCCAGACCCGCTCTGCGCGAGGCGCAGGCCCACGTCGTCCATCTTCACGATCACGCCCACCACGCCGTACACCAGCGCGGTGATCACCAGGGCGACCACGATCAGGATCACGGCGCGCATCGCCAGAGGCTCGTTCGCCACCTCGGCCAGCGAGATGGCCATGATCTCGGCCGACAGGATGAAGTCGGTGCGGATCGCGCCGGAGACCATTTTCTCCTCGTGCGCGGTACTGGTCACGTTCGCGGCCGCCTCGTCCGCGCCGTGGCCCTTGCCGCTGACCGCCTCGTAGACCTTCTCGGCGCCCTCGAAACACAGGTACGCGCCGCCCACCATCAGGAGCGGCGTCAGGGACCACGGCAGAAACTGGCTGAGCAGCAGCGCCGCCGGAAGGATGAACACCACCTTGTTCCGCAGCGAGCCGCGCGCGATCCGCCAGATGATCGGCAGTTCCCGCTCGGGTCTGAACCCCGTGACGTAGCGGGGCGTGACGGCCGTGTCGTCCACGACCACGCCCACCGCTTTCACGCTGGCCCGGCTGGCCGCCGCGCCGATGTCGTCGATGGACGCCGCCGCGAGTTTGGCGATGGCGGCCACGTCGTCCAGGAGTGCCACGAGGCCGCCACTCACGCGGACGTCCGGGCCGTCAGGGCAGGCAAGGGAAGGGAGGCAGAGTGGCAGGCTGACATCAGACTTCCAGAATACCAATCCGCGACGGGCTTCACCTACGGCGGCCTTCATGACCGCGCACTGCTGTCATTCACAACGGGTCGGAGCCTGGTCCTAAGCAGCCGACTGCTGGCGGCTCGGGAAGCGGAGCGCACCCTACGGGGAGCTGACAACCCGGCGCCGTTCTGGGTTGTCGGTGAAACAGACGGAAGCCGTGTCGGGAGAAAAACCCGTCAGATCCCGGTGCCCGTGCGTCACCTGATCAATGGTCCGTTGCTCGCTCTTCAACTGCTGATACGGACTGCCGTTCCACTGCGCCACAGTCGGGAAGACGGCGCCTGCGGCTCCATACCGCGAAATCCATAGGTTAATCCTACCCGCGTTCGCTCGGAGTGATTCGGAACTGCTCCAGATCAATCGGAATCCGGATGATCCTTGAACTCGCGTCAGGATAAAAGCCCGCATATGTACTTTCGCACTTGACATCTCGTTCCCATCAGCTTAGGTTGGGTATATTCCGAATGTAACGTTTTCAGCCGTCCTCTTCAGGTGAGGAGGGGAGGCCGTACCGGTGGTTGGCAGGGCGCCGACCAGTTGTTTTTCCCTCACGACAGACGCGGGGAAGGCGCACTCGGGAAGTTCCCCCTCACCGTTCGCGCAGGCGGCCCAAGAGAGGATTCATGCCAGACCCCACATCCAATTCAGTCACGACCCTTTCACGCGGCTCCGGTATCCGCCAAGTGGCGCGGCTGTCCGGAGTGTCGATTGCTACCGTGTCGCGGGTGTTCAATGACGCGGCCTCGGTGCACCCGGCCACACGTGAACGGGTCCTGGAACATGCCAGGGCGCTGGGCTACCAACCCAGTTCGCTGGGCCGCAATCTGGTGCGGGGACGCAGTGACCTGCTGGGGCTCATCGTCCCGGACGTGTCTTTTCCACTGTACGGCGAGATGATTTGCGGCATTGAAGCCGTACTGAACGCTCGGGGCATGAGTATCCTGCTGGCTTCCAGCCACGACGACACAGCCAGTGAACTCATGGCCGCCCAGCATCTGCTGCGTCACGCTATCGCTGGTGGCATCATCATCAATTCGCGGCAGGAACTCGCTTCCTTTCCCCCACGCGGGATGAACTGGATTCACGTGACCCCCGAGCGTGACGGAGTACCGCACGGCGTGGAACTGGATAACGAGGCCGGTGGGCGTCTGGCCGCCCATGAACTGCTTCGCCTGGGACGGCGGCAGATCGCCTACATCGGGGCGCCCGGCTGCGAGAGCGTTCACCGGGAACGCGGCTTTACGGATGAGCTGCGGCGGGTTGGCCTGACCAGCCGCCGCATGCAGGGCGATTACTCCGAACAGTCGGGCACGTGGGCGGCCCAGGCCCTGCTGGAGGACGGTTCAGGCCTGGACGCCGTGTTCGTGGCGGGTGATCTGATGGCGGCGGGGGTCCTGCGCGCCCTGCACCTGCGCGGGCTGCGCGTGCCTGAAGACGTGGCCGTGGTTGGCTTTGACGACGCCCCGCTGGCGGCACTCCTCTACCCACGCCTGACCAGCATCCGGCAACCGGCCCGCGCGATGGGCGCCGCGGCGGCGGAACAGTCACTGCGGATGATGGACGGTCACAGCGTGGAGTCGGTGATTTTTTCACCCGAACTGGTGCGGCGGGAGTCCACCGCGCCGCCATGAAACCTGGCAGACCAAACGCAGTCAACATTCGGACCTCCGCCCGGTGTTCCCTCGCCCGACTTCCCTTTCTCCTGGAGGAAAACCACATGAACACAACAGTAAAAACCCTGACCTCTCTGACCCTCCTTCTGAGCGCCGCCCTGAGCACCGCCGCCTACGCCCAGAACCCCAAGACCGTCTTCACCGTCATCCGCGATAACCAGTGGGGAGCGGAAAACTACAACCCGTTCACCCCGGGCGATCAGCACCTACTGCCCACCAACTCGGCGCTGTACGAGAGCCTGTTCTTCGTGAATTCCATCAACAGCAAGGTCACCCCGGTCCTCGGCACCAAATACAGCTGGAGTAAGGACAGCAAGACCCTGACAGTCAGCACCCGCCCCAATGTCAAATGGCACGACGGCAAGGCCTTCAGTGCCAGCGACGCCGCCTTCAGCTTCAATTACCTCAAGCAGTTCCCGGCTCTGGACACCAGCGGCCTGTGGAAAAGTGGTCTGAGCAGTGTCAGGGCCACCAATCCCACCACGCTGGTGTTCAGCTTCACCAAGCCCAACACCCCGATCTTCCAGTACGTGGCCGCCACGCCCATCGTCCCTGAACACCTCTGGAAGGACGTCAAGGACCCCAGCACCTTCACCAACACCAAGCCGGTGGGCACCGGGCCCTTTGTGGCCGACACGTACAGCCAGCAGGCCCTGCGCGTGATGAAAAATCCCAACTACTGGATGAAGGGTCAACCCTACGTGGACGCCGTCGTGTGGCTGGCCACCAGTACCAACGACGCGGCGCAGCTCAAACTGCTGAGCGGCGAGGCCGATTACGGCTACATCGGCATCCCCGACCCCAAGGCGTTTGCGGCCAAGAGCCCCAACGCCAGCTACTGGTGGCCCACCAACAACATCAACTTCCTGTATTTCAATACCGCGAAGGCCCCCTTCAACGATCCAGCCTTCCGCAAGGCGGTGGCGCGCGCCATCAACACCAAGGAAGTGGCCCAGAAAGCCTACGCGGGCGCCGTGCCCGCAGCCAGCCCGGCCGCTATTTTCCCGGGCCAGCAACAGGAATGGCTGTCCGGCAAGGTCACGTCCCAGTTCGATGTCAAAGCGGCCGACAAGGCGCTGACCGCCGCCGGCTACAAGAAAGACAGCAGCGGCAACCGCCTGGGCAAGGACGGCAAGGCGCTCCCCAGCTTCAAGATTCTGGTCGGCGCAGGCTGGACGGACTTCATCACCATGGCGCAAGTCGTGGGCAATAACCTCAAGAAGGTGGGAGTCAAGACCAGCATCGATCAACAGGCCTGGGGCAGCTACTCGGGCGGCCTTCAGACCGGCAGCTACGACATGGGCATCTCGTGGGGCTGGGGCAACGGCTCGACCCCGTACTACACATTCAACGCTGCCTTCAACCCGGAGTTCTCGGCCCCGGTCGGGAAGACGGCCGCGAGCAACCTGTCGCGTTACACCAACCCGGTGGTCACCAAGGCCCTCAAGACCTTCAGCAGCACCAGCGACGAGACCACCCAGCAAAAGGCCATCAATACCATCGTCGCCGCCGTCATGAAGGATCAGCCGTGGGTGCCGCTGACCGACCGCGTGAACTTCGGCCTGTTCAACACCAGCCGCTTCACCGGTTTCCCCAGCGCCGCAAACCCCTATAACGACTCCTCTCCCGACGACACGGCCGGGGCGCGTCTCCTGTTCCTGAACGTCAAACCCAAGTAACGCGCAACAGCGGAGCAGGGAAGGGGGGCGACACCATGCCCTCCTCCTTGATCTCCTGGACAGGAGCGTCCGGACGTGAGGTTCCCTGCCTCTTTCACCGCGGTTGATAGGGAAGGCCGTCTGTCCATTGCCTGACCTGGGGGAGCACCGCATAACCCAACCCACGCCCGGAACCCGCCTCTCTCTCGCTTTCTCTGCGGAGCCGCTGTCCGAATCCGCGCGGGTTGCACGGTGTTGCGACCGACTGAACCGCGGTCTGTATAGGTTTGCCGGGGGGCAGGCCCGGCGTCAAAGGAGTCTTTCATGCTTTACCTGCTCAGAAAACTGGGCATCTTTGTCTTCACGCTGTGGGTGGCGGCCACCCTCAATTTCATTCTGCCGCGACTGGTGCCGGGTGACCCGGTGAGCGTCATGCTGGCCAAATACCAGGGTCGCCTGGACCCTTCAGCGGTGGACGCCCTCAAAATCGCCTACGGCCTGAACGACCTGGGGAGCCCGGTGGCGCAGTACTTCAGCTATCTGGGCAATCTGGTGCGCGGCGATTTTGGACGCTCCATCAGCCTGTTCCCCACGCCAGTGATTGACGTGGTGTTGCGGGGGCTGCCGTACACGCTGGGACTGGTGGGCATCACCACCATCCTGTCGTTTCTGCTGGGCAGCGCCTTGGGTCTGTACAGCGGCTGGCGGCGCGGCAGGGCGGGGGCCGACGCGGTGGTGCCCGCGGCACTGTTCCTGAACTCGATGCCGTATTTCTGGTTCGGGTTGCTGCTGCTGTACGTCTTTGCTTTCCAGTTGAAGTGGTTTCCGCTGAGTGGCGCGCTGGACCCCTTTCCGGGCGACGCATTCAGCGTGGGCTGGTGGGGCTCCCTGGCACGCCACGCTGTTCTGCCCGTGCTGACCATCCTGGTCACGTCGGTGGGTGGATGGCTGATCACCATGCGGAATAACGTGATCAGTGTCGCCAGCGAGGATTACCTGGCCTTCGCGCGTGCCAAGGGGCTGAGTGAGCGCCGGATCGTGAACCGCTACGTCCTGAGGAACGCGCTGCTCCCCAGCTTCACGGCGTTCGGTATGTCGCTGGGCTTCGTGGTGGGCGGCTCGATCCTCACCGAGATTGTCTTCTCGTATCCGGGGCTGGGCTATTACCTTTACCAGTCGGTGACCAATCTGGATTATCCGCTCATGCAGGCCATCTTCTTCTTCATCGCCCTGGCGGTGCTGCTGGCCAACCTGCTGGTGGATCTGCTGAACCTCATTCTCGATCCGCGCATCCGGGAAGGCCGCGTATGACGGTGATTTCCGCGCCGACCGCGCCGCGCCGCACCTGGAAGAACACCGCGTTAGGCCGCTTTTTCAGCAGTCCCCGCAGCGTTCTGGGTGCGGGACTCTTGACGCTGTTTGTCCTGCTGGCCCTGCTGGCCCCGGTGCTGACACCGTACCGCCCCAACTCGATGGAATTTGACGCCTTCATGGGCTTTTCCGCGCAGCATCCGCTGGGCACCACGGCGCTGGGTCAGGACATCTTCGCGCAGTTCGTGTATGGCGCGCGCCTGACCCTGCTGGTCGGCTTTGTGGCCGGGCTGATCGCCACTTTCCTCAGTGTGACCTTTGGACTGGCTGCCGCCTACTTCGGCGGGCGGATCGACGAGGCCATCAACACGCTGATCAACGTGTTTCTGGTGTTGCCGGGGCTGCCGCTGATCATCGTGGCCGCCGCCTTCATTCGCGGCGGCGGGGTCTGGCCCGTCATTCTGGTGATCGGCCTGACCGGCTGGGCCTTCGGGGCGCGGGTCCTGCGTTCGCAGGCGCTGGCCTTGCGTGAGCGGGACTTCATCGCGGCGGCGGTGGTGTCCGGTGAGGGCGCACTCCGCATTATTTTCGTGGAAATGCTGCCCAACATGGCGGGATTGATCGCCGCTAACTTCTTCGGAGCGGCCCTGTACGCCGTGCTGTCGGAAGCGGCGCTGTCCTTCATTGGCGTGGGCGACGTGAGTCAGGTCACGTGGGGGACCATGCTGTACTGGGCGCAGGCCAAGGGTGCGCTGCTACAGGGCGCGTGGTGGTGGGTGGCGCTTCCGGGCCTGAGCATCGCGTTGTTGGGAACGTCGTTCGCGTTCCTGAACTTCGCCGTGGATGAGATCAGTAACCCCAGGCTGGCTGGTGGGCGGCTGAACCTGCCGAGCCGCGTCCCCGCCGCCGTTGCGGCGCCCGTGGCCGGTGACGCGCTGCTGTCCATCACGGGTCTGGACGTGGGGTACGCGGCGCCGACGGGCGTGGTGCGGGCCGTCCGTGACGTGACACTGGACGTTCAACCCGGGGAACTCCTGGGCGTGGCAGGCGAATCCGGCTGCGGCAAATCCACGCTGGCCTTCGCGGCCACCCGGCTGCTTGACCCCCCCGGCGGGGTGCTGGGCGGCTCGGTGCGGCTGGCCGGGCGTGACCTGCTGGCCCTGTCCCCTGAAGAACTGCGGCGGGTGCGTTGGAAGGAATTCAGCATCGTATTCCAGGCGTCCATGAACGTCCTGAACCCGGTGTTGACCATCCGTGAGCAGGTGTACGACGCGATGCAGGCGCACGGCGTCACCGACAGGGACCGGTTGAACACCCGCGCCCGGGAACTGTTCGATCTGGTGGGAATTCAGACCTCGTATCTGGACGCCTACCCGCACCAACTGTCGGGCGGCATGAAGCAGCGGGTGGTGATCGCCATCGCGCTGGCGCTGGAACCCAAATTGATCGTCATGGACGAGCCGACCACCGCCCTGGACGTGGTGGTGCAGCGTCAGATCCTGCAGGAGATCAACGCGGTTCGCAAGCGCCTGGGCATCAGCATCATCTTCATCACGCACGATCTATCGCTGCTGGTAGAGATGAGTGACCGCGTGGCGATCATGTACGCGGGCGAGGTGGTGGAACTGGCCCCCGCGCATCGGCTGTACGCGCACCCCGCGCACCCCTACACCCAGCAACTGATGAATTCGTTCCCGCCCATGACCGGCCCCCGCACCCGGCGCAGCGGCATTCCGGGCAGGCCCCCGTCCCTGAGCGCCGAGATCATCGGTTGCCCCTTCTTTGAACGCTGCAACACGCGGATGCCCGGCGTGTGTGATGTTCAACCACTCCAGACGTTCCCGGTGGCCGAGAACCAGACGGCGGCGTGCTTTCTGTACGATCCCGCCGTGCCCGCCGCCGTTAAGGAGAGCGCGGTCAAGGACAGCGCCGACCGGGCGGGTGTCGTTCGGGCGGGTGCCGTCCGGGACAGCCAGACCGTCCTGGCCACCCGTCCCCGCCCCTCTTCACCAGGAGGTGAATCGTGATCCAGCCCGAAGCAGCAATCTCAACTGATCCGGAGGCCGTTCCGCACACCCTGGAGATCGTGGGTCTCCGCAAAGTGTTCGGGGCGCGTGGCAACGCGGGCGGAGTGGTCGCCGTCAACGATGTCTCCTTTTCCATCGCGCGTGGTGAGGTGCTGGGGCTGGTGGGCGAATCCGGCAGCGGCAAGAGCACCATCGCCCGCCTGATCGCGCACCTGCACACGCCCACGGCAGGCGAGATCCGCGTGAACGGCCAGCCGGTGCCGGCGAGGCTGCGCGGCGCGGCCCTGCGCCACTTCCGCAGGCAGGTGCAGATGATCTTTCAGGACCCGTACGCCAGTCTCAATCCGCTGCACCCGGTGCGCTACACGCTGTCGCGCCCGCTGAAGATTCACCGGCTGTCCCGGGGCACCATGGACGCCCAGATCGGCGCCCTGCTGGAGCGGGTGGGCCTTGCTCCGGCCAGCACCTACGCCTCCAAACGCTCGTTTGAACTGTCGGGTGGGCAACGCCAGCGCGTCGGCATCGCCCGCGCCCTGGCCGCCAGTCCCGACCTGATCCTGGCCGACGAGCCAACCTCGGCGCTGGACGTGAGCATCCGCCTGGACGTGATGAACCTGATGCTGGACCTCAAGGATCAAGAGGGCCTGAGCATGCTGTTCATCACGCACGATCTGGCCGGGGCGCGTTACATGAGTGACCGGGTGGCGGTGCTGTACGCCGGGACACTGGTCGAAATCGGCCCAGCCACAGAGGTCATCGACCGGCCGCAACACCCCTACACGCAGCTTCTCAAGAGTGCGGCCCCCAAACCCGACGCGGGCCTGGTACCCGAAGAAATTGCGGCCCGCGGCGAGGTGCCCGATCTGAAGGCCCTGCCCCCCGGCTGCCCCTTCGAGCCGCGCTGCCCCCACGCCATGCCCGAATGTCGCAGTGGCCTGCCACAGATGTACGACGTGGGCCACGGACATACCGCGCGCTGCCTCCTCCACGATCCGGCGATCCGCCTGAACCGTGGCGGGGCAGTGGGCGCCGGGTAGTCGCCTTCGCGGCTCCCGCCTTCCCGGCGGTCGTCTCCGACCCGCCGCTTTTCCCACAAGGACTCCTCTATGGCACAGGTTAAAATCGCTTACATCGGCGGCGGCAGCACGCGCGCCCCGGGCACGGTCGCCTCTTTCATTCGCCAGGCTGCCAACTTCGCCGGTTCTCACATCGTCTTGCAGGATCTCGATGAAGACAGACTCGATCTGGTCTGCCGACTGTCGCGCCGCATGGCAGCCGCCCAGGGGGCAGACCTCACCATCACGGCCACCACCGACAGAAAAGCCGCGCTGCACGGCTGTGACGGCGTGCTGTCCAGCTACCGTCCCGGCGGTTTCGAGGCGCGTTACCAGGACGAACGGATTCCCCTGGATCACGGCGTCATCGGGCAGGAGACGCAGGGGGCAGGCGGCTTCTTCATGGCGCTGCGGGCGATTCACGTGGCGCGCGGCCTGGTGGAAGACATGGAGGCGGTCTGCCCGGAAGCCGTCCTGTTTAACTACACCAACCCCGTGAACATCGTGGCGCAGGCGGTGGCCGATCACTCGCCCATTCGCGTGGTTTCCCTGTGTGAGGGGCCACTGGTGTTTCCCGGCGAACTGGCGCAGCTGGCCGGGCTGGACCCCGGCAAGGTGCGGGCCGTGATGCTGGGCCTTAATCACGCCTGCTGGAGCGTGGAGGCCGAGTATGACGGTCAGCCGATGCTCCCGGTCTTGGCGCAACAACTGGAGGGCGGCATCACCGACGATTGGGCGCGGCGCTGGGCCGAACTGGCGGTGACGATGAACAGCCTGCCCGCCTCCTACATGAAGTACTACTACTTCGAGCAGGAGATGCTGGCCGAGCTGAGCGCTAAGCCCACCACCCGCGCCCAGGACATCCTGGCGGACGTGCCGAGCTACTGGCAGCACTACCACGAGCAACTGTCCGCGCCGAACCCGACACTCAAGCCGGAACTGTCGCGCGGCGGCATCTTCGAGCTGGAAGTGGCGGTGGACGTGATGGACGCCGTGTTCAACGACAAGAATGAAGTCTGGCCGACGAACGTGGTCAACGGTGGCGCGCTGGCCGATTTCCCCGACTCGCAGGTGGTGGAGGTGCCGTGTCTGGTGAACCGTCAGGGCGTGCGGCCCATCGCGGGCTACCGGGTGCCGCCGCCCGTCCTTGGTCTGCTCTCGGCGCTGGGTGAGTACCAGCAGCTCGCCGCCAACGCCGCGTGGGACGGCAGCCGCCAGCAGGCGATCCAGGCGCTGACGGCCAACCCGCTCGTGCGGACGCTGCCGCTGGCGCAGACGCTGTACGGGGATCTCTCCCAGGCCCAGCGCAGTCATCTGCCGGAGCGGCTGTGGTAGGTGAGGTGACGCCCACCATTCAAGCGGACGCCGAACAGCTTGCCCAGGCAGCGGCTGACTTCATCACGGCGCAGGTCAGGGCGAACCCCCACCTGAGTATTCTTGTGGCCACCGGAAACACGCCCATGCCCACCTACGCCGAACTCGCGCGGCGGGTAGAGGCGGGCGACGTGGACTTCAGCCGCGCCACCGCCGTGCAGCTCGACGAGTACCTGGGCATAGAGGACGACGATCCGCGCAGCCTGTGGAACTGGATGCGGCGCTCGTTCGTGGAGCCGCTGGGTCTCACCCGCACCGTTCGGCTGCACAGTCCCGGTCAGTTCGGGGCGGCGATCCGGGACCTCGGCGGCCTTGACCTGGCGATTCTGGGACTGGGCCCGAACGGTCACCTGGGCTTCAACGAGCCGCCCAGCCCCCCGGACGCGCCCACACGCACGCTGGCGCTGACGCCCGCGAGCCTGGAGAGCAACCGCGCCTACTGGGGCGTGGCGGTGCCGGCGGGAGCGATCACAGCCGGGATGGACGTGATTCTGGCGGCCCGTCAGACCCTGCTGCTGGTGAGTGGAGCGCACAAGCGCGGTGTGCTGCACGCCGCGCTGCGGGGACCGGAAACGCCGGAGGTGCCCGCCTCCTTCCTGCGGCGCACGGCGCTGACCGTGATCGCGGACGAGGCCGCCTGGACATGAGCGGGCAAGGCATGAGCGGGCAAGGCATAAGCGGGCTGGGCATGAACGGGCTGGTGCTGGGCATCGACGCCGGAAACACCAAGACCATCGCCCTGATCGCCGATACCTCCGGCACCGTGCGGGGCTGGGGGCGCGCCGGACGCAGCAACATCTACGTGCAGCCTGCCCGCGCGCTCGCGGCGCTGGAAACGGCCGCCTCGCAGGCCAGGGAACGCGCGGGATTGGATGATTCGCCACTATCGGCGTTGACCCTCAGTGCCGCCGGGGCCGACTGGCCCGAGGATTTTGAGGAGTTGAATGCAGCGCTGAGGCGCTGGGGCTGGGCCAAGTGCGTCGAGGTCGTGAACGACGCTCTGGGCGCCCTGCGCGCCGGTTCCCTGAGGGGCCTGGGCGTCACGGTCGTCTGTGGCACGAGCGCGGGGATCGCGGCCCGTCATCCCGGCGGCGCCACGTGGCACAGCAGTTACTGGCAGGAGCCGGAGGGTGCCGACCAGCTGGCACAGAAAACCCTGCGCGCCGTCTACCGCGCAGAGCTGGGCATTGATCCACCCACCACCCTGACCCAGCCCGTTCTGGAGTTCTTTGGCCGCCCGGATGTGGAGTCATTGCTGCACGCCCTCACCGGCCGCAACCGATGTCCACGTGTCATGGGCCGCCTGGCACGGGTTCTGTTGGATGAAGCCAGTACGGGTGATCCCACCAGCCTGCGCATCGTCCTGGACCACGGCGCGTCCCTCGGGGAATACGCGCTGGCTGCCGCCCGCAAAGTCGGCCTGGACGGCGATTACCTGCTCACCACGTCCGGCGGAGTGATGCGCCACCAGTCACCCATCCTGCGAGACGCCCTGCTGGCGCGGGTACGTGAGGCGCATCCGCAGGTTCGCTGGCAGGCCAGCCACCATGAACCGGTCTTCGGGGCGCTGTTGCTGGCACTGGAGGCGACAGGTGTGAACGTCAACGAGACCGTGTTCCGGCGACTGGAAGAAACCTGCCCGGACGACGCGCTCTTTCTGACGTGATACGGATTCCATTTGTTTCGCCGACAACCCGCAACAGCGCCGGGTTGCCAACTCCACGTCCGGAACGCGCTTTTCTCCTACTCGCTCCGCTCGGATTGAACGGGTTTTGCGTAACTGCTCAGCAGGGTAAATTGCTCAGAATCTGAATTCAGCCCTATAAATTGCTAAGAAGCTGCTTTCAAATGACTGAAATTGCCGATATGGGCGAATTGGTTCGTCCAAGGCAGATTTGCAGTAACTATTATGCTCATACAAAACGGGAACAAGCGTTTTTTGCCGTGTTTATCGTGCTGAGCAGTTACGGTTTTGCAACCCATTCAGCCGGAGTCCGTATGAGCCCCCTTCCAGATTCGAAATGGAGCCTATGACCACGTTTGATCACCCGATCGGTGCCCCTACCGTCAGCGCCCCTACCGTCAGCGCCCTGTACATCTATCCGATCAAATCAGCCGGGACCGGCGTCCCGCTCCAGCAATCCGGAATCGGGCCGCGCGGATTGACGCATGACCGCCGCTGGATGGTGATTGACACGGCTGGAAAGCCGGTGACCCAGCGCGAGTTCTCGACGATGCGCCTGATCGAAGTCAGTCTCACAGAGGTGGGGCTTGTGGTCACCGGCCCGAACATGCCCGTACTGGAAGTGCCGTGGCAGCCGCTAGGGAACCCCCGCGCGGTGGACATGTGGGGCGACTTCCTGACCGGCGTGGTCATCTCGGCACAGGCCACAGACTGGATCAGTTCTTATCTGGGCGGCGACTTTGATCTGGTGTTCCTGCCCGAAGACTCCGAACGCTGGCAGCCTGCCCACAAGCCTTTCGGGTCGCTCCTGAGCTTCGTGGATGGCAACCCCTTTCACCTGATCTCTGAGGCTTCACTGGCCGACTTCAACCGGCATCTGAACCGCCCACTAAGCTACGCAGAGTTCCGCCCAAACCTGGTGATCAGCGGCAGCGAGGCATATGCTGAAGACTTCTGGCAGCGGATCCGGATCGGCCCCGCCGAATCAGATGGGATGGCCGTGCCGGGTGCGGTGGCCTTTGAAGTCGTGGAAAGCTGCGCCGGATGTGCCATTCTGAACGTCATGCCTGATGGCACACGCGGTTCCGAGGCTCTACGGACACTGGCACGTGTGCGCCGCCACGGTAAAGCTGCCATCTTCGGTCAGCACCTGGTGCAGGACGCGCCGTACGCTCAGCGTGACGGGCATATTCGCGTGGGCGACACCGTGGACGTTGTCGATTTTGCCTCAGCGGTCAATCCGGTCTACGTCTCATACTGATCGCCGTTGATTCGGAACTCCACCAGATCAATCCGAGCGGATGCGAGTGGGTGGAAAGCGGGTGCCGGGCGTGGAAGTGACAATCTTGTGATAATTCGCATGTTTACCTAACGAACAGGATTCGAATCCACCGAAAACGCTCCAACGAACAGCGTATCGGCCCTTGAACTCCACCCGTTGGGGGGGTACATCCGATCTTCGTCCAGGACACCTCTTATGCTATGTTCGCCTACAGAAATTGGTCTGATACGGACTCCGTTTGTTTCGCTGACAATCCGGAACTTCACCGGATTGCCAGCTCCACATCCGGAGGGCCGTTTTGCTCCCACTCGCTTCGCTCGGATTGAAGGGGGTGCAGAGCCCCTTCAATCCGAGTCCGTATGAACAACAATCCCCTCTGGGTGGGAGAACGCCCTTTGCACAGCTTCTACTCTCCTGGCCTTGTCGGTTAGGCATGAGTTCAACCAAAATGTCCAGCACTGAGACTCCCATATAGAAAGGGAGTGTGATGCGGATTCCGGTTGATTCGGCGCAATCCCGAATCAATCCGAGCGGACGCAAAGAGGAACAACAGACTCCCGTGGGCGATGTGAAGCCACAGGCGGTGTCTTCGTGTCTGTGGCGGAATGGAGTGCAGTCCGTATGAGACGTCGAAAGCACAACAGCAGGCGCCAAAAATTGTGACTGTGATCCGGCATGACTCCGGATGGAGGAACACCCATGGAACGATCTCTAAGAACCCTTGCCCTCTCCGGCCTGATGCTGAGCACACTCGGCTTCGGGCAATTCGCTTTAGGCGTCGGCGTCGCCGCTGGCACCGAGATCACCAACCAAGGGTTCATCGATTACCTCAAAGACGATGGCAAAACGTCGGCGACCATCTCCAGCAATACGGTCACGGCCACCGTGACGCGGGTCTACGCCGTGGATGTCAGCCATGACGCCGCCAGCCTGACGAGCTGCGCCAGCACCAGCACCGTCGTCTACGGCACGGCCAGCGCCGTCCTGACCTACACCCTGACCAACCCCGGCAACGGCGCTGACAGCTACACCCTGAGCACCAGCGCCGTTGATGCAGGCGGAAATCCCGCGGGCACCGCCACCGTGGCAACCAGTCCGGTCAGCCTCGCGGCCGACGCCAGCACCCCCGTCGAGGTCGCGTACACCCTGCCCACCGCTCAGACGGTGGGCGCGGTGTACCACGTCAACCTGAACGCCACCAGCGTGGGCGACACCACCCAGACGGACACCACCAACGTGCAGTGCATTCAGGTGGTCGCCAACCTTGACCTGACGTTCAAGGGCGATAACGGCCCGACCATCGTGGCGCCCGGCAGCACCACGGCGTTCACGCACACGCTGACCAACACCGGCACCGGCCCGCTCAGCAGCAGCAACACGACCCTGAGCGCCGCCCACAGCGACACCGCCTTCACGGCCACCTACACCTTTGGTGATGCGACCGACCCGGCGAACCCGCCGACTCAGTACGCCACCGCGCAGGAAGCCTTCGCCGCCCTGGGCGACCTGGCG
This sequence comes from Deinococcus sp., assembly GCF_018260555.1. GTDB lineage: Bacteria > Deinococcota > Deinococci > Deinococcales > Deinococcaceae > Deinococcus. The sequence goes on from NZ_JAGLBB010000036.1 coordinate 29,780, forward strand.
CCCGGCGCCAGCGCCACGCTGACCGTGACCGTGAAAGCCCCGCTCACCGCCGCCGCTGGCAAGCAGGACAAGCTGACCATCACCGCCGACATCAATGACCTTGATCCTGCCACGACCGGGTACACCAACCTTCAGACGACGCCCGCCAGCGTCACTGACACCCTCGTGATCGGCACGACCGCCGCCACGCTTCAGAAAACCCAGGCGGTCTGCACCCTCGAAAACGGCACGCTGAGCTGCGCCGCCCCGAGCACCGACGCGATTAAAGCCAAGCCCTGCGAGCTGATCGGGTACGTCCTGACGGCCACCAACACGGGCCAGTTGAGCATTCCCGGAGCGAGCATCCGTGACGCGATCCCGAACAGCAGCACCCTGTACTCCATCAAGCCGACGAACACCACCAACCCGCTGCTCGTGAAAATCGGCAACGGCAACTACGTGCCACTGAACACCATCACCTACCCGATTGCGGCCACCACCACGGTCAGCATGGCCTACGACATGAACAAAGACACCCTCATTGACGCCAAGGACCTGATGCCCGTCAGCACGAGCTACGGCGTGACCCTGCTGACCCGCGTCGAAACCGGCGCCGAGTGTGGCGCCGCGCCCGTCATTCCCACCCCCTGACCATCAACAGGGGCCGCCCCCGGGTGGCCCCATCCGTCTGCCGAATACCACCCTTCGCTCCTCTCACCAAGTACAGGAAGGAACCACCCATGCGTAAACTCTTAGCTCTGACCACCGGACTTCTGCTCAGCGGCGCGCTCGCCGCAGGCACCCCCGCAGGCACCACGATCACCAACACCGCGTACCTGGACGCCCTGAACCCCGACGGCTCTCCCATCACGCCGGTCGAAAGCAACCCCGTGACGCTGACCGTGAAAGCCGTGCCCGCCATCCTGATCACGCCCGACACCAACCCCGCGCACCCCAACGGCTTCGGTCAGACGGTGGTCGGCGTTCCCGGACAGAACGCCGCGCTGACCTACACCCTGACCAACCCCGGCAACAGCCCCGACACGTACACCCTGAGCGTCCTCGGCACCACCGCCGACACCACGGCCGCCAACGCCACGCTGTACGCAGACACGAACGGCGACGGCGTCTACGGGGGCGGCGACACGCTGATCACCGCGCCCGTGGCCCTGGCCGCCGACCAGAAGATGACCTTCTTCGTGGTCTACCCCGTGCCCGCAGGCGCGCTGGCGACCAACCTGTACGGCCTGAACCCGCAAGGCACGAGCGGGCTGTCCGTCACCAACACCCCCGACGCCCCCGTCACCGACAAGAACAACATCGGCGGGATCGTGGTCAAGAACATGATGAGCCTCACCCTGACCAAAGACGAGACGGGCGAGGTCAGTTCCCCCGGCACCATCACCTACACCCACACCCTGACCAACACCGGCAACACTGACCTGACCGGCGCGAACACCAACCTCGCTGTCGGCACTCAAGCCGGCGGCTGGGCGTACAGCTACGTGGTGGGCGACGGGACCGCCGCCACCACCCCGCAGAAAGCCCTGGAAAACTGGGGACAGCCCCTGACCCCTGGCAAGACCGCCGAAGTCAAGGTCACTGTCACGGCCCCCGCAGGCCTCGCGGGCGGCACCACCGACAAGACCAGCATCAGCGCCGTCATCACCACCGCCGACAGTGCCACCGTGGACAACGCCACCGAAACCCCCATCCAGGTGGCTGACACCACCACCGTAGCGCGGGGTGAAGGGAGCGTCGCCAAGAGCGTCCTGAGCTGCGGAACCGACACCACCTGCGCGGCGCCCACCGCCATCCCCACCAGCAACGTCGTGCCCGGCGAGATCATCCAGTACACCGTGGGAGCCAGCAACGTCGGCAACGGCGGCCTGCAAAAAGCGGTGCTGCGCGACACGCTCCCCGCGTCGCTGCTCGGCGTCTCCTGGACCGGCACGGCCACCGGCGTCACGGGCGGCAAGCTCATCTACAGCCTCAACGGCACCGACTGGGCCAACCTGCCCCAGAACATCGCGGACGTCGAAGGCGTCACCCTGTACCTCGGTTACGACTCCAACGGGGACAACACCATGACGTCGGCTGACCTGCTGCCCGCCAGCGCGAAGCTCAACCTGACCCTCACCGCGAAAGTCAAGTAAGGCACCAGAGGGGAAGTGAGGCGAACCTCACTTCCCCACCTTCCATAACACAGGCACCTGCGCCGCGCACGTTTTGCACCACTTCCTAATTGCACCACTTTCGAATTGCACAACTTCCGAATTGCACAACTTCCGAATTGCAGCGCCTTCTGACAGCGCCTCTTCATTTAACCGCCGCTGGGCCACCGCGACACCCTGCCTCCATACCCTGCCTCCACGCCACAAGGACACCCGCATGCGAAACCTCATCACCCTCCTGCTCCTGACCGCCAGCGTCGCGCACGCTGCTGGAACGCCGGCGGGCACGCTGATCAGCAACACAGCCACGCTTACGACCGAAGGCGGCGAGACCCTGAGCAACACCGTGACCCTTCAGGTCTCCCCGGTGTGCGCCGCCACGCTCACCCCGCAGCATCAGGAAATCACGACACCGGCAGGCGTGCGGGCCGAACTGAAGTACACGCTGACCAACATCGGCAACACCTCATTCACCTTCCCGGTGACCAGCACCGCCACAGGCGGGGTCAGCACCGTTACTCCCACGCAGATCACGCTCGCCGCCGATCAGGCCACCACCCTGACCCTGGGGGCCACCCCCAGCGGCATGGCTCCCATGCAGGTCACCGTTCTGACCGGCTGTGCAGGCGACCTCGAGGCGACCGCTACGGTCACGCCGACCAGCGTGCCACTCGGAATCGTCAAGGCCGTCAGTTCCTCGGGCCTCGCCAAACCCGGCGATCAGGTCACGTACACGCTCACGATCAAAAACCCCAACGCGCTCAGCGTGCCGTTCACCGTCACCGACCCCCTCGACAGACGCCTCACGGTCGTGCGAACCGCGCCGCAGGCCGAGGCGCAGGGCAGCACCCTGACATGGAACGGCACCCTCGCGCCGGGCGAGGAGCGCGTGCTGAGCGTCACCGTCACGCTCCCGGAACGAGACGACGACACCACCGTCAACAACGTCGCCCGTATCAGCAGCCCCAGCACGTCGCCTAGTGACAGCAACGAGGTCAGCACCCGCGTCTGGGACGCCAAACTGATCACGCAGAAGACCGTGGATAAACAGACCGCCAGCGTAGGCGACCTGCTCACGTACAACATCGTTACCCGCAACACCAGCTACACCGCCAAATTCGAGCAGGCCGTCATCACCGACACCCTGCCCGCAGGCGTGAGCGTCGTGGACGGCACGCTGAGCCTGGACGGCGCGGACGCCCAGGACCTTGACCCTGATCCGCGCGTCATCCGGGTCGGCAGCGGGACACTCGCTCCGGGCCAGAGCGCCACGCTGACCTACAAGGTGCGCGTCCTGCCCGAAGCCCTCAAGGGGAACGGCATGCTGATCAACAGCGTGATCGCCGTGGGCCAGAGCGGCGGCCTGCCCATCATCACCACGCGGGTCAGCAGCGTGAAAGTGACCGTCAAGCAACAGGAAAACGCTGAGATCGTGGGCCGCGTGTACGTTGACAAAGCACAAAACGCCGTGTACGACGAGGGCACCGACACCCCGGTGACGAACGCCCGCGTGCTGCTCGCCGGAGGCCTGAGCGCCCTGTACGATGCTCAGGGTCTCTACCTCATGCGCAACGTGCGCATC
>NZ_JAGLBB010000037.1 GCF_018260555.1 Deinococcus sp.
TTGAAAGCAGCTTCTTAGCAATTTATAGGGCTGAATTCAGATTCTGAGCAATTTACCCTGCTGAGCAGTTACCTGCAGCGAATCAATCGGAGTCCGTCCGGCAGATCCTCCAGCCTACCCGGTCTCAGCGGCCCGGTACGCCCCAGGCGATCAACGTGCCGGTCAGGAACGCGGCGGCGCAGGCCAGCGCCCGCTGCCAGTGATCGGCGCGGCCGGGCCGGGTGCGGGGCATGCCCAGCAGCAGGGTCAGGGCGGGCAGCAGCGCCCAGGCGGCGGCGCCCGCCCGCCACGCCAGCCCCACGCTGATGGTCACGCCCGCGCAGACCAGGAAGAACAGGATGTGATGGGGTGCGCGGCCCACGCCCGCCCACCAGCGGCGTTGCAGGGACAGGCCCAGGCCCAGCAGGGCGGCCAGCAGCGCGCCGGTCAGCAGCAGCAACACCTGATGTGGGGCCATACCCGGCCACCATACCGGGTGCGCGGAACTGGCGGGGCGGGCAGATGCCCCGCGCCAACAGGTGTAGCTTCAGTCGTATGAACGAGCCTGCCTGCCGCCAGCCTGCTTCCCGAATCGCGGCCCGCACGCCGCTGCTGCCCGCGCTGCTGGCATTGACACTGCTGGTGGCCTGCAAACCGGGCGAACAGGCCGGGAGCAGCGCGGGCAGCCAGGGCGTGGGCGGCGAGGATCTGGTGGCGCGCGTGTTGTTCACGGCAAGCGGGTCGTTCGACGCGCAGTCGCAGGACAAGGCGCGCGTGCCGGGCGGGCTGCGCCGCGCCGTCTGGCAGAAGAAGGTGCCGTTCGACGCGCGGCGCGTCACGATCCAGTACGACAGCGACGCCCGCCCCATGACCTGGATGCTGGAACTCCAGGGTCCGGGCTTCACGGCGCGGGACCTGGCCGGACCGGACGCCACGGCCGTGAAGACCGCGCAGGGACCGGGCCTGCGTCCGGCGGCCGCCTCGCGCCTGCGGGACACCGTGATCATCACGCGCCGCAGTGACCTGAAAATCCTGACCCGGTCGTACGCCACGCAGGTGGAACCGGCGCTGCTGGAGGCGTTCGCGCAGCCCTGAGGGCCAGGGTTCAACGCGCGGGGCAGGTCAGCGCACGGCGTTGCGGCCCGAGCGTTTAGCGTGGTACAGGGCGCTGTCGGCGCGGTTGAACATGGCGGTGGTCGTGTCGGAGGTCCGCTGGCTGGACACGCCGAAACTGGCAGTGATGGTCAGACCCGCCACGGGTTCCGAGCTGATCTCGCCGCGCAGGCGCTCTGCGATGGCGTGCGCGTCGGTTCGGGCCACGCCGGGCAGCAGCACGATGAATTCCTCACCCCCCCACCGTCCGACCAGGCCGCCTTCACCGCTGACACTGCGGCGCAGGCGTTTGCCGAAGGCACGCAGTACGTCGTCACCGGCCACGTGACCATGTTCGTCGTTCACGCGTTTAAAGTGGTCGATGTCGGTCAGGATGACACTCAGGGGCATGCCCCTGCGGCGCGCGGCCTCCAGCGCCCGCTCGAATTCCTCCTCGATCGCGCCGCGTCCGTACACCTCGGTCAGGGCGTCCAGGCGGGCGGCGCGCAGGCGTTCGCTGTCCATATGGTGCTGATCGAGGTTCTTCTCGATAAAGTCGGTCAGGGTGTAGGCCAGCAGGCCCGCCGTGCCGATGGCGATACTGGCGGTGGCCCAGTCGACCATGTTGGCCGGGTCGATAGGGCCGTTCAGCAGGACGGTCATCAGGATGACGGCCACGCTGAGAATGTTCACGGCCGTGCCGTACCGCGACCCGAACACCAGATACGATACGATGACGTTCAGCATCAGCCACAGTGTCAGGTGCATGGGCATCTCGCCCCAGCGGATGGCGTGCGGAATCTCACTGGTGGACACGATCAGGTACCCGACGCTGGTGACGGCGTAGATGACCTGCACGCGATGAGGGAAGATCAGCGTGGCCAGCATGCTGGTCAGCGAGACCAGCAGTGCCCAGTACTTCGGAGTCTGATAGCCGACCGGGAACCCGGCAGGCGGCGGGTCGATCATGGTGGTCAGCACGGCGTACAGCACGTATGAGAAACTGGCGATGTACACGGCGACGATGCGGCTGCGGTGCAGTCGTTGCGTCACCGTGGTCGTGGGGGGAGCGGCCTGGGCGGGGGTGGAGCGGGGCGTCATGCGTCGGTTCCAGTCATGCGGGGTCACTCATGGGCAGTGGAGTCCAGTCGGCCCGGTGGCAACGCAGAGGAAAGGTGGGACGGCAAAGGCGGAGGGGAAGCGGGCCGGGAAACAGGGGAAAACGGGCCGGGTATAGCCTGATGATACAGCGGGGTCCCGGCCGGTCATGTCATACGGACTGCGCGCCACTGCGCCATAGTCGGGAAGACACCGCCTGCGGCTTTATACCCCGAAGGGGCGTCTGCCCTTCCTCCTCGCCTCCGCTCGGATGGATTCGGAAGTATACCGAATCAATCGGAACCCGTATCAGCGGCCGTGTCAGTCGAGCAGTTCACCCTGCGCAAAGAACAGGCCCAGTTCGCGCGCGGCGCTCTCGCTGCTGTCGCTGCCGTGCGTGACGTTCTCGCCCATGGTGGTGGCAAAGTCGGCGCGGATGGTGCCGGGCGCGGCGCTTGCGGGGTTCGTGGCGCCCATCATGCTGCGCCAGCCGGCGATGGCGTTCTCGCCTTCAAGGGCAATGGCGACCACGGGTCCGCCCGTGATGAAGTCCACCAGCTCACCGAAGAAGGGGCGCTCGCTGTGCTCGCCGTAGTGCGCCTCGGCGGTCTCGCGGGTGATGACCATCTGCTTGAGGCCCACCACGCGGTAGCCCTTGCGCTGGATGCGGGCAAGAATTTCAGACGTCAGGCCACGGCGGACGCCGTCGGGTTTGATCATGGCAAAAGTGCGTTCCATACTGCCCCGGAGCATAGCAGGCGGCGCCAGTCCTGTGGGGCGCGCGGCCCGGCCGCCCCAGGCGTGTGCAGCGGGGTGGGCACACGCCTGGGGCGGTGGTGATGTGGTGGCTTCGTGACTTGGTGGCTTCGTGACTTGGTGGCCCTGTTGGTGGCGCCGGTCCACAGGTGCGACCGCCATTTCTCCGTCACGCTCCCCCACACTGGGAGCGCCCGTGCGGTGAAGTTGTCTGACTCGTCAAGTCGTCTGAGTCGTGAAGTTGCCTGAACCACGTACAATGGTCCGGTGACCCACGTTTCTCACTCACGCCCCTCCGGGGACGCGGCCCGGATCGCGCTGATCGCCTGTGCGGTGGCGATTGCCGGGATGCTGCTCGCTCCGCTGGCCACCCTGGGCCGCGGATTCAGCGCCGACGCCATTCTGCTGCACATCAGTGGTTCCGTCATGAACCTGTCGTCCAGTCAGGACGCTCCTGTACACCCCACCGCCGCCGTGCTGGCCCTTGCGTGGGCCACGCTCGCCTCGCTGGTCGCCACGGTGGCCGGGGCCGTAACCCGGCAGCGCTGGTTCTGGCTCACGGGCCTGCTGGCCTTCGCGCTGGCCGTGGCGGCCGTGTTCACGCTGGGCGGCGCCCTGAACGACGAGATCAACCGCATCTCGGCCGACACGGCGCTGCGTCCGGGTGCCAAGCGGCAGTTGCGGAACTTCTACAGCAGCGGCGGGATGAACCTGGGCCTGTTTCTTCCGGCCCTGGCGGGATTGATCGCGGCCGGTGCGGGCCTCAGCCAGTTCAGTCGCGCGTGGGCTGCGCTCAACCGTCTGCGCGGCCTGCTGGTGCCGGCGGCCGCCATCGGGCTGGCCGTGCTGGTCGGGGCGGTCGTGGTGCTGATTGTGCAGCCTGCCGTCAACGAGAGCGGCCTGCCCCTGACCTTCTGGAACGGCTGGATGGCAAAAGCGGACCTGGTATACTTCGTGTACTCCACGCTGTTCGCACCGGTCACGGCCTTCGGACCGCTGCTGGACAGTCTGAAGATCGCCACGCCCCTGATCTTCACGGGCCTGAGCGTGGCGTTCGCGTTCCGCACGGGTCTGTTTAACATCGGCGCGCCGGGCCAGCTGACCATGGGGGCCATCGGCGCGATGCTGGTCGGCGTGTACGGACCGTCCGGCCTGGGCTGGGGCCTGCTGCCCCTGTCGGTACTGGCCGCTGCGGCCGGGGGCGCGCTGTGGGGGGCCATTCCGGGCCTGCTCAAGGCGCGTTTCGGGTCCAGTGAGGTCATCAACACGATCATGCTGAACTACGTCGCGTCGTCGATTTTCGTCTTCATGATCGGCAGCGAGTCTTTCCCGTTTCTGGGCCGCACGTACACCCAGCCGTTCAAGGCGCAAGGTTCGAACCCGCAGAGCGAACTGCTCCAGGAGGGGTCGCGCCTGCCGCCCCTGCTGGACCTGCTGAACGTGGGCGGCAGTGGGCAGAGGACGGTGAGTATCGGTCTGCTGGTCGCGGCCGTGGTGTTCTTCGCGGGTCGCCTGCTGCTGCGGGGCCGGAAGTACGGAGCCCTGATCGCCGGGGTCGCCGCCGCCGTGCTGGCCGCCGTGACGTGGCGAATCGGCATTCCGGTCGACGTGACCGGCAGCCGCCTGAATGGATCGTTCCTGATCGCCCTGGCCTGCGTGGCACTGTTCGGCACGCTCATGTGGCGCACGGCGACCGGGTACGCCCTACGCGCCGTGGGTCTGTCCCCGCGCGCCGCCGAGTACGGCGGGATCAGCGTGGCGCGCGGGACCATCCTGGCCATGACGATTGCCGGGGCGTTCGCGGGTCTGGCCGGCACGCACTACGTGAACGGCGGAGCACTCAACGAGTACCGCCTGACCCTGAACACCCCGGTCAACGTGGGCTTCGACGGAATTGCGGTCGCGCTGATGGGTCAGAGCACCCCGGCCGGCGTGGTGGCGTCGAGCGTGCTGTTCGGCACCATCGATACGGGCAGCATCAACGTGCAGCAGAAACTCGACAAGGTCAGTAACGACATCGTGACGATCCTCAAGGCCCTGATCGTGCTGTTCATCGCGGCCGGCGGCTTCCTGAGTCGGCGCGTGACCGACCCCCCGCCCCCTCCACTGGTCGCGGAAACCGACCGAACCGGCAAGCCCGAGCAGGCCAGCCTGGACTCGTCAGCCGCCCACCTGGAACGCAGCACGCCGCTGCCGAACGTGGGCCAGAGCAGTGAACAGATCAAACGGGAAGGTGACAAGTAATGGACGGTGTGTTCGATCAACTTCTGACCACGGCCTTCCTGGCCACCTTTATTCGCAGCACGGTGCCGCTGCTGCTGACCGCGCTGGGCGGCCTGTTCAGTGAGCGCAGCGGCGTAGTGAACATTGCGCTGGACGGCCTGATCATCTTCGGTGCGCTGGCCGGTGCGGTCAGCACGAAACTGCTGGAACCCTCGCTGGGCGCCGCCGCTCCCTGGGCGGGCTGGCTGTTCGGGATGCTGGTCGGCGGTCTGATTGCCTGGATTCACGCGGTCCTGAGCATCAAGTACCGCGCCAATCAGGTGATCAGTGGCACGGCGATTAACCTGCTCGCCAGCGGCGTGCCTGCCGTGCTGCTGACCGCGCTGTACGGCGTGTCGAACGAGAGCCCCAAGGTCGAGCGGGCCCTGCCGCTGTGGGGCGTGGCAGAACTGCGTTTCTCGCCGCCCGTCTACTTCGCGTTCCTGGCGGTGGCCGTCACGTGGTACGTGATGTACCGCACGCCGTTCGGGTTGCGCCTGCGCGCCACGGGTGAGCAACCGGGCGCGGCCGCCAGCATGGGCGTGAACGTGAGCCGCATGCGTTACAGCGCCGTGATTCTCTCGGGTGTGCTGGCCGGAACGGCCGGGGTGTTCCTGAGTATCGGCAACCTCGACTCGTACGTGCGCAACATCAGTGCCGGTGGTGGCTTCATTGCGCTGGCCGCGCTGATCTTTGGACAGTGGAAACCGCTGGGCGTGCTGGCCGCGACCCTGCTGTTCGGTCTCCTTCAGGCCCTGAGCATCGTGCTGGGCGGAAATGACATCCTGCCACCCACGCTGATGCAGGCACTGCCGTACCTGATTACCATCCTCGCGCTCATCTTCACGGGCCGCAGCCGCGCGCCCAAGGCCCTGGGAACCCCGTATGGAGGCTGAAGCCGTGCTGACCGCACGTCACGCCGCCGCCCGGAAACGTGTAGGGTAACGGGTATGAGCTTTGGCACCGACCTGAAACAGGCCCGTGAAATCCAGGGGCTCACCACGCAGGACGTGGCCCTGCGAACCAAGATTCGCGGGGATTACCTGAAGGCCCTGGAGGACGGCAACACCAGTCTCCTGCCAGAACGAACCTTTGCCCGCTCGTACCTGCAACGGTACGCGCGGGAACTGAACCTTGACCCGGCCCCGCTCCTGGCTGAATTCGACCGGAGCGTCCCGGCCGACGCCTCGCAGACCCTGCGCGGCCCGGCGGTCAAGGGCGCCCCCGGTCCCGGTTCGGCCGCGACTGCCGGGGGCAGCGGCTCTACCCGTAGGGGGACCGGCAATCCGGCGATCTTGACAGCGGCTGTGACCGCCCTGATCGTGTTCGGAGCCGGTGGGTACTACGCGTACAGCTCGTTCCTGAAACCCGCCCCGACCAGTGTGACCCCGGCAGTACCGGTAGCCGAGCCGACCCCCGCCCCGGTGGTGACCGTGCGCCTGAGCGTCAGCAGCGTCCCCAGTGGCGCGCAGGTGTACCTGGATAACCGCGACCTGGGAGTCACGCCTGTCAAGTCCTTCCCGGTCAACGCCCGCACGAACGCGCTACTGCGCGTGGAGTTCACGGGCCGCGCCCCGCTGAAGCAGACGGTGGACCTGAGCCGCAGCCGCAACCTGCGTGCCCAACTGAACCCAGCCAGCAGCACCCTGACGGACCTCGCGGCTAAACAGGCTGCCGATCAGGCAGCCGCGCGAGCCGCCGCGAAAGCGGCTGCCAGCCCTGCAACCGACGCCACCAAGCAGCCCACCACCACTCCTCCCGCCGCAGCGGCGAAACCGGCGGCTTCCCCGCCAGCCCAGGCGGTCAACGTCACCTTCACTGGCGCCGCCTGGACCCGCGTGACCGACCGCTCAGGCCGCGTGCTGTTCGAGGGCACCCCGCCCGCCGGAAGCGTCAAGGGCTTCCCGGCGGGCGTGACGATCCGCACCGGGAACGCCGGGGTCGTGAACGTCAGCGTGAACGGCGCGGCCGCTACCAGCCTCGGTCAGCCCGGGCAGGTCGTGACCCGCCAGTTCTGAGCCCGACTCCGGTTGATTCGGTGCAGCCCTGAATCGATTCGCGCGGATGTGAATGGGAACAACAGACGGATTGAAGGTATCGAGCGCCGTCCGTATGAGACGGACTCCGGGCGCTGAGCTGGCACCCCGCCTTGATTCCAGCCTGTGAACGGTATGGATAGCAGTTCGCGTGAGCCGTCCGAGTAAATGAGCAGGCGATGAGCTCCCCGCTCCCATGACCGGCGCATAGCGTAGATTGTGAGGACTGTGACTTCCTCTCCCCTGCCACCGGCGCCCTCATCACCCAACGCTTTCCAGTACGCCTGGCGGAGCCCGTGGGTGCGCCTGATCGTCTTCCTGACGGTCGCCTACCTGATGTACGTCCTGAGTGGGCAGATCCACTCGGTGCTGGTCGATTTCGCCGTCGCCTTTCTGATCGCCTACCTGGCCAATCCGCTGCTGAACTGGCTGGAACGCGGGCGGGTCAAACGCGGCCTGGGCGTGTTCTTCGTGGTGCTGGTCTTTCTGGCCCTGCTGGGTCTGGCGGGCGTTCTGCTGGCGACGGTTTCCGCGCAACTTGTGACGCTCCTGCAGAAACTCCCGGAGCAGATCGGTACGCTAGGTGACACGGTAGACCGGATCATCCGCTTGCTGACGAAGCTGGGCGTGCCGGGTCTGGACAACACGCGCGCGCAATTGATCGAAGCGGCACAGAACTACGTGCAGAACCTCGGGGACAACCTCATGCCGATCCTGCAACGGGGCCTGAGTTCCACCGGTTCACTCCTCAGCGGCCTGCTGTCCATTGGCGGCGTGGTGGGCCAGATCCTGCTGATTCTGCTGCTGAGCGTCTACCTGATGCTCGATTACAACCGCGTGAACGCCAGCCTGGTAGGCCTGTTCCCGCGACCCTGGCAGCCGCGCGTGCTGGAGTTGAGTCATCTGATCGGCACAGCGGTCGGCGGGTACGCGCGCGGGCAACTCGTGATCGCCACGTTCATCGGCGTGTTCGTGTGGCTGGGGCTCCTGGGCATCGGTATTCCCAGCGCAGCGGCCATCGGGTTCCTGGCGGGCGCGTTTAACATCGTGCCGTACCTGGGGCCGATCATAGGGGCGCTTCCGGCCATCCTGCTGGCGCTGACCCTTCCCGGCGCGCTGCTGAAAATCGCCGCAGTGGTGGGCATCTTCGTGCTGGCTAACCAGATCGAGGGAAACTTCCTGAGCCCCTACATTCTGTCCAAGACAACCGACCTGCACCCGGTCACCGTGCTGCTGGCCATTCTGGTGGGCGTCAGTCTGCTGGGCTTCGTGGGAGCCCTGCTGGCCGTGCCGACCGTGGCACTGGGAAAACTGCTGATGCATCGGTACTACTACACCAGCCGCATCTACACCGAAGGTCCCTAGAGAGACGAAGGCCTCTGGAAAGGTCTGGATGACCGCAGATGCATGTCCTGGTCCCCTACTGCTGTCCGCACCGACTCTCCGGTCCAACCGAGCGGGCCACCGGTTTGTAGAAGCCGGGCCCATTTCCGTAGCCGGGCAGGCTGGAGCGGCAACACAAAACCCCGCCACCGGGGCGGGGTTTCGTTCGGACCGTCCGTCGATCAGACGAGTTCGATCAGAGCCATGGTGACGCCGTCACCGCGGCGGGTGCCAACGCGCAGAATGCGGGTGTAGCCACCGGGACGCTCGGCGTACTTGGGGGCCACTTCATCCATGACTTTACGCAGAACGTCGTTGTCGTGGATGTCGCGGGCGACCAGACGGCGGGCGTGCAGGTCGCCGCCCTTGGCGGTGGTGATCAGTTTCTCAACGTAGGGGCGAAGCTCCTTGGCCTTGGTGAGGGTCGTCTGGATGCGACCTTCACGCAGCAGTGCCGTCGCCTGGGCGCGGGCCAGGGCGGTGCGGCTACTGCTGTTGCGGTTGAGCTTGCGACCGGATTTACCGTGACGCATGGTGTGTCTCCTTTGGGGTCAGTCGGCTCAGTCGCGCAGGGCGAGGCCGAACTGGGCGAGTTGCTGCTTGATTTCGTCCAGGCTGCGCTCGCCGATACCGGGGACTTTTTTCAGGTCGCGGTCGGAGAGGGCGCACAGGGCGTCCACGCTGTCGATGCCTTCTTCCTTGAGGGAGTGCAGCACGCGGGTGGTGAGCCCCAGACCTTCGAGGGTCACGCGGGGTGACTCCGTCTCGGCGGGGTAATCGCCCGGGTTCAGGTTCAGCGAGGAGGTCTGGGGGGGCAGGTCGTACACGTTGGGCGCTGCGGGGGTGGGCGTGTAGGCGGGCTGCTGGTACTCGGGCGTCACGGCCGGAAGGGCCTCGACGTTACCGAACACTGTGAGTTCGTCACGGAGGATTTCCACGGCCTTGTCCAGCGTCTCCTGGGGTCCGACGCTACCGTCGGTCCAGACGCGCAGGATCAGGCGGTCCAGGTCGGTCTGCTGGCCGACGCGGGTGTTTTCCACGTGGTAGGCCACGCGCCGGACGGGGGAGAACACGGCGTCCACCGGGATCGAGTTGATGCGGTCCTTGGTGGCGTGCTTGTCGGCGGGAACGTACCCTTCGCCTTCCTCGACGCGCACTTCCATGACCAGTTTGCCGTCCTCTGCGAGGTTGGCAATCACCAGGTCAGGGTTGACGATTTCAGCGTCGCTGGGGACCTCGAAGGCGCTGGCCCGCACGACACCTTCGCCCTGCGCACGCAGGGTGAGGGTCTTGGGGCCGCCCGCGTGGAATTTCACGACGAGCTCCTTGAGGTTCAGGATCATCTGAATCACGTCTTCCTTAACGCCAGGAATCGTGGAGAACTCGTGCAGGACGTCCTCGATGTACACGCTGGTGACAGCCGTGCCGGGGATCGAGGACATCAGGATGCGCCGGATGGGGTTCCCGATGGTGACGCCGTAACCGCGCGTGAGCGGTTCCAGGACGAACTCGCCGTAATCGCCGTCCACGCGGGCCTTGAGTTGAGGGCGCTTTTGATCCACTGGGGCCTCCTGATTTAGCGCGAGTAGTACTCGATGATGAAGTTCTCGTTGATCGGCAGGGCCAGGTCTTCACGCGCGGGGAGGCGGGAGAAGGTGCCCTTGAAGTTCTCGGCGTCCAGTTCGACCCAGGGGCTCACGCGGCGGCGCTTCTGCGCTTCCATGTTCTCCTGAATAAAGCCGATCTTACGGCCGAGTTCGGAAACGGTGATCTCGTCACCGATCTTGACGCGGTAGCTGGCGATGTCGACCTTCTTGCCGTTGACCATGATGTGACCGTGGCCGACGAACTGACGGGCCTGCCGGCGGGTGCTGGCAAAACCCATGCGGAAGACGACGTTGTCCAGGCGGCGTTCGAGCAGTTGCAGGAACACGGTGCCGGTCACGCCGGGAACGTTGGCCGCTTCCTCGAAGAGGTTACGGAACTGTTTCTCGCCCATGCCGTACAGGCGCGCCAGTTTCTGCTTTTCACGCAGTCGGACGCTGTAGTCGCTGGGGCGACCACGGCCACGGCGCTGGCCGTGCTGGCCGGGCGCGTAGGGACGGCGGTCCAGGTACTTCTGGACTTTTTCAGTCTCCGCGAGGTTGATGCCTTCGCGGCGGCTCTGTTTGGTGATGGAACCACGGAAACGACCCATGTCTTCATTCTCCTTGCGGCGCACTCCATTGGCGGGGTGCAGCCGGGTCTGCGGCCCTCTGTTGCCCGCTTCCATTGCCTGTGGTGAGGCTTACGCTCCCGTTGAGGGAAGCGGTGGAAGCGGGGCAGGTGGGCGCGCGCGTGTGCGCTTTAGGCGCGGAACTTCTTCTTGGGGCGGCAGCCGTTGTGGGGGACGGGGGTGTCATCCATGATGGACTTCACTTCGATCCCGCTGGCCTGGATGGCGCGGATGGCCTGCTCGCGGCCGGAGCCGCTGCCGCGCACGATCACGTCGACGATGTTCATGCCGAAGGTCTGCTGCGCTTTTTTCACCGCGTCGGCGGCGGCCAGCTGGGCAGCGTAGGGCGTGCCCTTCTTGCTGCCTTTGTAGCCGATCGTGCCGCCACTGCTCCAGGCAACAGAGTTGCCGTCGAGGTCAGTGATGGTGACGATGGTGTTGTTGTAGCTGGCGTGCACGTACGCGCGGCCAGCGCTGATGTTGCGCCGGGCGCGGCGCGGGGTCTTGCCTTTGGTACTCTTCGCCATGGCTTACTTCCTCGTCGCTTTCTTCTTACCGGCGACGGTCTTGCGCGGCCCCTTGCGGGTACGGGCGTTCGTCTTGGTGCGCTGGCCGCGCACGGGCAGGCCGCGGCGGTGACGCAGGCCACGGTAGGCACCGATGTCCATCAGACGCTTGATGTTCTGACCGACTTCGTTGCGGAGGTCACCTTCGACCTTGTAGGTCTTCTCGATGGCTTCACGCAGGGTGCTCTGCTCCGCTTCGCTGAGGGTCTTGACGCGGGTGTCCGGGTTGATACCGGTGGTCGCCAGGATTTCCTTGGAGCGGGTCAGGCCAATGCCGTAGATGTAGGTGAGCGCGATTTCGACGCGCTTTTCGCGGGGCAGGTCAACGCCAGCAATACGTGCCATGCTTAACCCTGCCTCTGCTTGTGCTTGACGTTGGTGCAGATGACCAGAACGCGCCCGTGGCGGCGGATCACCTTGCAGTTGTCGCACATCTTTTTGACACTGCTACGAACTTTCATGCTTCCTCCTCGCGCCGCCGCGCCCGCGCACCCCATCATGGGTGGCTGACTGGCAGCGCTCGACCCCCCTCCCACCTCTGGCAGGTGGGGAATCTGTGGGTACTTCGGCCCTGGGTTACTTGCGGTAGACGATCCGTCCGCGCGACGTGTCGTACGGACTGATTTCCAGAACCACACGGTCACCGGGCAGGATGCGGATGTAGTGGATGCGCATCTTGCCGCTGATGTAAGCCAGGAGATCGTGTCCTGTATCGAGCTTCACTCGGAACGTCGTATTCGGAAGTGCTTCCTCCACGACGCCCTCTGCCCGCACGGTATCGGACTCTTCCTTCTTACGCTTTTCCCGCTGTTCCGGCATTTTTCGTCTTGCCACGCAACCTCCAGGCTTGATACAAGCCAAACGTAAAGGTATCACGCCTTCTGCCGGATCGGCAAGCGCTCCTGGGCTGATGCCTGCCGGTGGCAGGTCAGAGCGCCCTGCATCCGGCAGGAACGTTCGGTTATACAGGACATGCCGAGCTGCGGTGTGCGCCCTGCCACCTCCACGGCACGGCCGACTGTTGCGCTGGCACCCCGGAAGCTGCCTTGCTCCTATACAGATTCCGATTGATTCGGTGCAGTTCTGAATCAATCCGAGCGGACACGAGTAGGAACAGCAGACAGATTCCGCGGTGTGCAGCCGCAGGCGGCGCTTTTCCGACTGTGGCAGGATGGAGCGGAATCCGGACTACTGACCTTCGCCCGGTTCGGATGGTCTCGGCAGGCGTTCAACCGGAGGCCAGACATGCGCTCAGCCTGCGCCGCCCCCGCGCACGACCAGTCCCTGTTCGCCCGCCCAGGTGCTCACGTCGTCCCCACGGATGGCGGCGGCCATCAGGCCCGGAAAGTGGTCGGGTGTGCAGGCGAAGGCCGGGATGCCCATGCCCGCAAACGCGCGGGCAACGCCGTGATCGTAGCCGGGCGCGCCGTCGTCCGACAGGGCCAGCAGGGCGATGACATTCACGCCGCTGCCCTTCAGGGCGCGGGCGCGGGCCAGCATCTCGCGCTCGTTACCGCCCTCGTACAGGTCGCTGATCAGCACCAGGATGGTCTGCTCGGGCTTCTGGATGACCCCCTGGCAGTACGCGAGCGCCCGGTTGATGTCCGTGCCGCCGCCCAGCTGAATGCCGTACAGAACGTCCACCGGGTCGTCCAGGTGGTCCGAGAGGTCCACGACCTCGGTGTCGAACACCACGACCCGCGTACTGACCGCCGGCAGGCTGGCCAGGACCGCGCCGAACACGCCCGCGTACACGACGCTGCTGGCCATGCTGCCCGACTGGTCGAGGCACAGGACAATGTCGCGCAGGCTGCGGCGCCGGCGGCCCATACCGACTAGCCGCTCGGGAATGATGGTGTGCTTTTCTGGCTGGTAGGTCTTGAGGTTCGCGCGGATGGTGCGGTCCCAGTCGATCTCGGCCGGGCGGGGACGGAAGTTGCGCTGCGCGCGGTTCAGGCTGCCGGTCACGGCGGCGCGGGTGGGTTCCTCCAGCCGCCGCGTCAGGTCGTCCACCACACGGCGCACCACGGCGCGGGCCGCGTCCTTGGCCCTCTGCGGCATCACGCCCTTGAGGGTCAGGAGAGTGCCCACGAGATTCACGTCCGGCTCTACACTGTCCAGCGTTTCTGGCTCGAACAGCAGTTGCTGAAGGCCCAGGCGTTCGATGGCGTCACCCTGCAAGACGCGCACCACGTCCACCGGGAAGAACTCGCGCAGGTCCGCCAGCCAGCGCGCGACCCGTGGGGCGCTGGAGCCCAGGCCAGCTTTACGGGAACCGTCCTGCGCGTCGTACAGGCCGGACAGGGCGTCGTCCATCCGGCGGTCCAGGGCACTCAAGCTGACCGGGATGCCCTCGCCCGGCCCGCTGGCCAGTCCGTCCGCGTCTCCCCCGCCCAGCACCAGCCGCCAGCGGCGCAGGCGTTCCGTGTTATCCGTCATGCGTTCACCCCCAGCAGTTTCAGGACTACGGGCACGGCCCGCAGCGCCCGCTCCGCGTCCACCTCGCGCCGGACGCCGCGCCCCGGCGCCATTGTGCCGCGTAGCGTCTCACCGATGGCGCGGCGCTCAGGTTTCTCGAAACGGGAGAATACCCGGCGCAGGAGCGGCAGCGTCTCCTGAAACGCGGGCGCGTCCAGGCCGGTCAGCCAGTCGTCCAGCAGGGCCAGCAGATCCGGATCGTGAATGAGGAGCGCGCCGCTGTCGCCCAGGAAACCGTCCAGCCACGCCGTGACCTCCAGCGGCACGCCGCTGCTCAGCGCCAGCCCCAGCCGCCGCTCGACCTCCGCGCTGTCCAGCACGGACGCGTCCCGCAGGCGGCGCACCGCGTCCCCACTGAGCAGCGGGTGCGTGTCGTCCCGGTCGGCAAGTCGGTTCAGGGCCGCCTGCCATCCGGTCAGTGCGTCCGGGTCGCCCAGCAGGCGCACGGCCGCGTCTGCGCCCTGCACGGACCCGCGCAAGGTGGCCGCCGCGTCGTCTGCGAGGCCCACCCCGGCCAGCGGCAGGCCCACGCCCGCCCGCGTCAGCAGCGTGCGGAAGGTCGCTCCTGCCAGCACATTCGACCCGTCCCCTCGTCCACGCACGTCCCCGTAGCGCGCCAGCCGCGCCAGGGGCGGCAGGGCGCCCAGCAGGTCACCCACGTCCGCGTTGCCCGCCGCCCGCGCGTCCAGGGCCGTCAGCGCCACCGGCAGCGCGCCCTGTAGGTCGGCGTAGCGCACGGCCTCGAGCAGGGTCGTCAGTTCCGCGAGCGTGCCTGCATTCCGGGCCGCCTCGGTCGCCACCGCCGTCGCCGCGTCGAGGACCGTCTGCCCGGAGCGGCTGGCCTCGACCAGGCGCACACTGAACTCCGGTTTCCAGGCCAGCGCCCACGCCTCCTTGAAGGTCCCGCGCCCGCCCACGGACCGCTCCTGCGCCCACGGCACGCCCAGCAGGTTCAGGCGGTGAAACAACACGCTGCGCGCCAGATCGCTGTCGGTGCGCAGGTCCAGGGTCAGCTCGGACTGCTCGGGCTGCACCTTCAACCGCAGGCTCTTCTGAAGGCGGGTCAGATCCTGCGCCAGCGGCACGGTCGGCACGCCCTGGGGCACCCTTCCCAGCGCCTCGCCCACCACCAGTTGCCGCTCGATCAGCCGCAGGGGCAGGTCACTGTCCCACCCGAACACGCTCAGGGCCGCCTCGTTCAACTCGTCCAGGCCCGGAAGCGCCCGGCCCCGCAGGGCCGCCAGGGTGTTCGCCAGCCGCGTCGCCTCGATCACGGACGCGCTGCTCGCCTCCAGCCGCTCCTGGCGGAGCAGCCGCGCCGCCCGCGCAAACCAGCGTTCGGTCACGTCCCGCCGCGTCGTGAACAGGTGATGGTAGTACCCCGGCGAGCGCACGCCCGCCCCGTACCCGCTGCCCATGCTCAGGCGGCCGTGCGTCCACGGCACCCAAGTCAGCGTGACCTTCGCTTTGGGCAGGCCCTTCAGGAGCGCCGCGTCGTCTTTCGCCTTGAAGGCGTTCACGTCCAGCGCCGGCGCGTGCCACGCCCCGCACACCACCGCCACCCGCTGCGCCCCACCCTGCACGGCCGCGCGGATCGCCTGCCGCATGCAGGCCTCACGCGCCGCCTCCCGACCTGCCGGGGCAGGAGCGTCCGCGCGCACCGCACGCATCGCCTCGTTCACGGCCTCGAATACGTCAAAATCGTCACCGCGCGCCTCGACCAGCGTCTCCCACCACCGCTCGAAATCCGCGTACCCCGCCGCCTCTGCCAGCACCCGCAACGGATCGCTGTGCAGATCATCCGTCTCGTCGTCCCCGCGTTCGCCCGCCAGCGTCACCGCCGCCGCAAGATCCATGAACCGCGCCGCCGCCCCCGCCTGCGCCGCCCAGCGCAGTGCCACGAACTCCGGACTGAACGCCGCGAACGGCCAGAACGACGCTCTGGCAGGATCGTCGTTCACGTAGCCCAGCAACGCCACGGGCGGCTTCATGTCCCCCCGCGCCAGGAACGGCAGGACGGAATCCGCATCGGATGGCCCCTCGACCAGCACCGTATCGGGCTGGAGTTGCGACAGAGCGTGCTCCAGCGATCGGGCACTGCCGGGGCCGTGATGACGGATAGGGAAAATGGAGATCAACGACGTCTCCTGTCCGGTCGCCTGCCCACGCCTCAGCTCACCGCCCGGCACGCCTTGTAGAAGTCCTTCCAGTCGTCGCGTTTCTTGGCGACGGTTTCCAGGTACTCGCGCCAGATGACGGCGTCCTGTACGGGGTCTTTGATGACGGCACCGACGAGGCTGGCGGCAACGTCATGGGCGCTCAGGTGACCGTTGCCGAAGTGCGCGGCCAGGCTGAGGCCGTGGTTAACGACGCTGATCGCTTCGGCGGTGCTGAGGCTGCCGCTGGGGCTCTTGAGTTTGGTCTTGCCGTCCTCGGTGGCCCCGGCGCGCAGTTCGCGGAACACGGTGACGATCCGGCGGACTTCCTCCAGCGCGGGCGGCTGGGCGGGGATGTGCAGGTTCGTGGCGAGTTGCGCGACGCGGCTGGTCACGATCCGCACCTCGTCATCGAGGCTGTCGGGGACGGGCAAAATGACAGTGTTGAAGCGGCGTTTCAGGGCGCTGCTCAGGTCGTTCACGCCCTTGTCGCGGTTGTTCGCGGTGGCGATCAGGTTGAAGCCCTGCACGGCCTGCACCTCGGCGTTCAGTTCCGGGATGGGCAGCGTCTTCTCGCTCAGGATGGTGATGAGGGTGTCCTGCACGTCGCTCTGCACGCGCGTCAGTTCCTCCAGGCGGGCGATCTTGCCGGTGCGCATGGCGCGCACGATGGGACTCTCGACCAGGGCGGCCTCGCTGGGCCCCTCTGCAAGCAGGCGGGCGTAGTTCCAGCCGTAGCGCACGCTTTCCTCGCTGGTGCCGGCGGTGCCCTGCACGAGCAGGGTGCTGGTGCCGCTGATCGCGGCGGCCAGGTGTTCGCTGACCCAGCTCTTGGCGGTGCCGGGCACGCCGATCAGCAGCAGGGCGCGGTCCGTGGCGAGGGTGGCGACGGCAATCTCCATCAGGCGGCGCTCCCCGACGTACTTGGGGGTAATCTCGGTGCCGTCTTTCAGTGTGCCGCCCATCAGGTACGTCAGCACAGCGTGCGGCGAGAGGTTCCAGCGAGGGGGGCGGGGCCGGTCATCGTGGCGTTCAAGCGCTGAAAGCTCGTGTGCGTAGGCCTGCTCGGCGTGTTGACGGAGGACAGTGGAATCAGGGGTGGTCATGGGTGGGCTCCTTACTGAGTAGGCGCTGTTTAATTTCTTGCCGGACGGAAAGGGCAACTTTATCGATGTTTTTAAGCAAGCCGAACTGTATATCCGGGTCGGAACATTCGGAGAGTCGGCCAGCGGCTTGTGCCGGAATCAGGTCGGTGAGGGCCATGGCCCTTACAAGCTTTTCAGCGGGAACATCTTGCGCCTTGCCATAAAGGTCCAGGAGGCCCATGTTGCGAAGCAGTAAATGATCACTAGACCTCCTGCGAAAGTCCCTCCGACTCCTGAACATGCGCGGGTATTCCTCTTCCCAGACGACAACAGCGGAGAGGCGAGGCGGCTGAAAACTCACTTTCGCAGGAGGTCTACTGACCGCCGGGTTCGGATCATCACGCAACATCAGAAGGACATGAAGCGGTGTGGACGGATTGAAAGAGACCGCCTCTCTAATTTGATCGCTCTGACTCTTTCCAAGGCGCTCCAGTGTCGCCTCTGGAGTGGATTTGTTATGAGCAACTTTTTTGGCGAGTGCTGTGTTTTTTAGGGACAAGTCTTCCAGTGTTTGAGGCGGTGTATGTGGATTGCTGGCTACAGCCTCAACAGTAAGAGTGTCAGGGTGAGAAGCAAGCGCCTGCAATAGGTGGGGTGGGCTATGTTGCCCTCTCGCTACTTCCCGGGTTAGTTCCGGCCCCAGCGCGGCCAGTTGCAGCAGCCTTACGGCAGAAGTGCCTTGTTTTCGCGCTTCCCGCTTCAGCGCTTTATCCACCGTCATCCTCTCTCCTTCCCGAAGTCGTTCCACATCTGCCGTCTCAGGTCCAGGGTGCCTAACAATTCGTTCAGGGTGCGGTGGGCGTAGTCGGTGGCGTCGGCGGGGAGCGGGTCGGGGCGGGGGGTGTAGGGGTGGGCGTGCGTGGCGGCCAGTTCTGCGAGTTGTGCCCAGCGGTAGCCCCAGGTGGCGGCGGAGTGGGCGGCCCCGATGGTGTCGCGCAGGGCGGTCAGGAGGGCGGCGCTGGGTTCTGGGGGCCAGGGGCCGGGGTGCGGACCGAACAGGGCCAGCAGGCGTTCCGGGTCGCGGTCTTGAAGTGCCTGCGCCTGCGCGGCGGCCAGCGCTTCGGGCGGCCCGATCTGAAGCAGGAAGGGGTGGGTGGGCAGGTCGTGCAGGAGGGCGGCGGCCAGCTTGGTGTGTTCAGTGATGACCGTGTTTTCTGCCAGCGCGGGCAGGTGGTCGTGTTGCCGGGCGAGGTCCACAAGCGTGGCGGGTGGGATGTTCAGTGCGCCCAGCAGGGCGTCGGGGTGCGTGTGTTCCAGCAGGTGCTCCAGCAGAGCGGTGGCGCTCAGCCGGTCCTTGCCAGTCGGGTCGGGTAGGCCGTCGCGGATGGCGTGCTCGTCGGGGCCACTGGGTGGGGTCAGGGCGCTGGATCCCTGCCCGTTCGGGCGGCCGGGCAGGCCAGGTTTGCCGAGGCTCACGAGTGCGGCGAAGCGCGCGGCGTTCCGGGCGTTCTGGGCGCTGCCGCTCAGGCGGTACAGGGCGGCGCGGGCCAGCAGGGTGCCCTCGGCGTCCGGGCGCGTGATCCGAGCGGCCGCCTGCGCCAGAGGGTCGGGGCCGGGGGTGGGCAGGGCGCCGCGCGTGGTGCCGACCAGGGCCAGGGCCAGGAGTGCGTCATGGTCGTTCATGTGTTCTCCAATCGCAGGGGCAGGAGCGCGCCGCCACTCTGAACGCTCAGGGGCGTCAGGGCTTCGCCCCACTCGGCGTACACCGTCAGGGGTTCACCGCCGCTCAGGGCGAGCAGGGTGTGCAGGCCGCGCTCGCTGCCTGCCAGGGGAAGGCGGCCTGTGCCGTCCTGCGCGTACCAGGGGTCGCCGGGCACCAGCTGAAGGGGGCCGGTCAGGTGCGCGGTGCGTTCCAGCCAGGGGTTCAGGGCAAGGGCCGCGCCGTGCCGGTCGAGCAGGGCGTCCAGCGTGACGCCAGGTTCGACCGGCTGCGCGGGCGCGGTGGTCGCCTCGCCGCGCAGCAGGGCGCGTTGCGGATACGTGCCCGGCACGTAACAGATTTCGGCCTGCACTGCCCCGCCGACTGGCAGTGCGGGCGGAAACGGCCGACCCTGCGCCGCGAAGTCGAGCAGCACGGCGGTATGGTCACCGCTGACCAGCCAGGTGCGCCGGGTGCTGATCATGTCCTCTTGGGTCAGACTCTGACCCATGACCTGCCAGTGCGCGCGGATGCCGCCTCTGTCCAGCACGGCGGCCTGGTCGATGGGGAATCCCAGTGCGGCGCGCAGGTCTGTCTGCTCGTCTGGGTTCAGGGTGGTCTGGGCGGACCAGGCCTCGGTCAGCAGGTACAGGCGGGACAGGTGCGCCAGCAGCGCAGCGGGGTCTGACAGGTGACCGGGAATCTGCCGGATCAACCGCGCCGCGCCGGGGGCCTGAGCGTCCACGAGACGGGCGGCCTGGGTGTCCCAGTCGCTGTACGGGCGGGCGGGGGCGTGCGCCAGCCCGTCACGGATCAGGTCTTTCAGGAAGGTCTGAAGGGCGTCCAGGCCTGCGGTGACTTTCCTGTCGCGGGCGGCGCGGCGCCTGGCCTGCGCGGCCGGGTCGGGCGCGGCCTGAGCAGCGGGAGCAGCCGGGTTGTCGTCTGCGGCTGGGCGTTCAGCTGCCGCCCGCGCAGCCCGGCCGTCCAGCCAGCTCTGGAGGGCTCCAGGCGGCGTGGCCGATCCGAACTGGTCGGTGTGCGTGGCGTGCAGCAGGAGCAGGGCCAGGGCGTGCTTGCAGGGGAACTTTCGGCTGGGGCATGAGCACTTGAAGGCCGGGCCGCTCAGGTCCACGCCGGTCAGGTAGGGAGTCTGGCCGCTGCCCTGGCACTCGCCCCACAGGCTGCCCGGCGGGGCGTTCAGGTTCTGCCATTTGCCGGGCGTGGCGAGTTTACGGCCAGCCTGGGCGCTGGCGGGGTCGGGGGCCAGGGACAGGACGGTATCGGGGGTGAGCGGTGTTGCAGCGGGGGTCATGGATGTTCCTTTCGGGCCTGGAAGACAGCAGGGCCAGAAGTCCAGGGATATATTACGCTACTGACGTAGCGTACTGTATTTACCCTGGGCAGGCAAGCGCTTCTGCGGCGGTTCAGCCTACCCCTGCTCCACAGCCACAACTCTACCGCCACAGCTCATACGGATTCCGCTCCACTGCGCCAAAGTCGGAAAAGTGCCGCCTGCGGCTCCATACCGCGAAACCCGTATGGTGTTCCTCCTCGCGTCCGCTCGGATTGATTCAGAACTGCACCGAATCAATCGGAATCCGTATCACCAGTCACCGCCGGAGGCAGAGCCACCAACGGCAAAGGCCGGAAGCGACCGCACTGCGGCACGTCACCCCCGGCCCCCCCCTGGGACCCTTACTTCAGGCCAGCCACGATCCGGTCATAGACCTCGTCCATGCCGCCCACACCATCCACGCGGAACAGATGCCCGCGCGCGGAATAGTAATCGATCAGCGGCTGCGTCTGCTCGCGGTACACCTGCTGACGGTGGCGCGCCACCTCCTCGGTGTCGTCGCCGCGCACGGGCTCGCCACGCTCGGCCGCCTGCCGGCCCCGCTCCACGATCCGCGACACCAGCGCCTCATCCGGCACTTCCAGCAGAGGCACGGCATTCACGGGCGCACCCAGTTCCTCCAGCAGCACGTCCAGACCCTGGGCCTGAGCAATCGTGCGGGGAAATCCGTCGAAGATCACGCGCACGCTTTCCATATCGGCCAGACGGTCGCGGATCAGCGCGATCAGAATCTCGTCCGGAACCAGTTTCCCGGCGTCCAGAATGGGCTTCACCTGCCGGCCCAGTTCAGTGTCACGTTTCACGTGATCGCGCAGGATGTCCCCGGTGCTGATCTTCACGAGGCTCCGGTCGTGCGCCAGCCGTTCCGCCTGGGTTCCTTTCCCTGCGCCGGGAGGCCCGAGGAAGATCACGACGTTGTTCTTCTGTCCACTCACACTTTCCCTCCGTTAGACTCCCAGCATATCGGCTCTGGCACTTCGGGGGGCGGCCCTGCTCAGTCCGGGACTGTACCCCGGCAGGTAACGAGTCTGGCGTAGTGGTTACCCCCGGCGAAGGGTGCGGCAGCTGGGGCACGCATGAAAAAACCGCCTGCCATCTGCGCAGGCGGTTTCCGGAAAAAGCCGTGAGAGTCATACGGATTCCGTCTGTTTCACCGACCACCTGGAAGGGCACCAGATGACCATCTCCACGCCCGGAATCCGCTCTGCTCTCCCCCGCGTCCGCTCGAATGGAACGGTTGTTACCCACCATTCCACCAGAAGCCGTATCAGACGGATTCCGCTCCATTCCGCCACAGTCGGGAAGACACCGCCTGTGGCTCCATACCGCGAAATCCGTCTGTTGTTCCTACTCGCATCCGCTCGGATTGATTCGGAACTGCACCAAATCAATCGGAAGCCGTATCAGTTATTCAGGCGGCCACGGATGCGGCCCTTACTGATAAACCCGTCGTACCGGCGCACCGTGAGTTGTGCTTCGAGCTGCTTGAGGGTCTCCAGGGCGACACCCACGATGATCAGCAGGCCCGTTCCGGAGAACTGGAAGGTGGTGATGCCCGTGATCTTCTGCACCAGTTGGGGCAGGATGGTCAGGATCACCAGGAAGATCGCGCCCCACAGGCTCAGGCGGCTGCTGATGGTGCCCAGGAAGTCGGCGGTCGGGGTGCCCGGACGGACGCCCGGAATGAAGCCGCCTGCCTCGCGCAGCTGCTCGGCGATGCGTTTGGGATCAAACTGCACGCTGTTGTACAGGTACGTGAACCCGAAGATCAGGGCCGCTTCCAGCAGCAGGTACAGCGGCTGCCCGAAGGTCAGGTGCGTCTGAATCCAGGCGTTCACGGCGGGCGCGCGGGTCACGGTCGCCGTGGCGATCAGGTTCGGGAGGATCAGCATCGCCGAGGCGAAGATCACCGGAATCACGCCCGCCTGGTTCACCTTGATCGGAAGCCAGGTGGCCTGACCGGCCCCACGGGCCTGACCGGCCGCACCGGCACGCGCGCGGGCGTACGTGACGGGCACGCGGCGCTCAGCCTGGTACACGTACACGATGCCCGCGATGGTCACCAGAATCACGGCCACGAAAGCCACCAGCGATAGGATCTGCACCTGATCCGTCGAGAGCAGCTGCGCGGTCGCCGCGATCTCACGCGGGTACACCGCGATGATGCCCGCCGTGATGATCAGGCTGATGCCGTTGCCGACGCCCACGTCCGTGATGCGCTCGCCGATCCACATCGTAAAGGCGATGCCCGCCACCTGCGTCAGCACCATCACGACCAGCGTGAAGATCCCGGGGTCCCAGCCGGGAGCCAGGAACGAGGGGTTGCTGGTGATGTACAGCGAGAAGAACAGCGCCTGCACGGCTCCCAACCCAACGGCCGCGTAACGGGTGAACTGGTTGATCTTCTTGCGGCCTTCCTCACCCTCCTTGGAGAGTTTCTCCAGGGCGGGAATGGTGGTGGTCATGAGCTGAATCACGATGCTGGCCGTGATGTACGGCAGCACGCCCAGCGCAAAGATCGAGAACTGCGAAAGATTGCCGCCCGAGAGCATGCTGATCAACCCGAAAAGGCCACCCGAGGTGGCCTGTTCAAGTGCGGCGGTGTTGACGCCGGGAGTGGGAATAGCACTCCCGAGTCGGTACACCGCGAGGAGCAGCAGGGTGAAGACAATCTTCCGCTGAAGGTCCGGAATCCGGAACGCGTCGCGGAAGGCGCGCAGCATTTACTCCGCCTTCTCGGCGCTTTCTGTCTTCGCGGCGGGCAGGATGACCTGACCACCGGCGGCTTCCACGGCCCTGACGGCACTTTCGCTGGCCGCATCGACGTGAATGGTCAGGGCGCGGGTCACTTCACCGTTCCCGAGCAGCTTCACGGGGCGGTTCTTGCGGCGCACGAGGCCCGCGAGTTCCAGCGTGTTGCGGTCGATGGTGGTGTCCTCGACGCCTTCGAGTCTGCCCAGGTTCACCACTTCGAAGGTAATGCCGACGTTGTTGAACCCGCGCTTGGGCAGGCGGCTGATCAGGGTGCTGCGGCCGCCCTCGAAGTAGCTGCCCTTACCGGCGCCACTGCGTGACTTCTGGCCCTTGTGACCGCGACCGGCGGTCTTGTCGGTGCCGCCGGGGCCGCGACCGACGCGCTTGCGGGGCTTGCGGCTGCCAGCGTGGGGTTTGAGTTCGTGGAGCTTCACGCTTCCACCTCCAGGAGGTGCTTGACGGTGTTCACCATGCCGCGAATGGCAGGGCTGTCGTTAATTTCACGGCTGTCGCCGATCTTCTTGAGGCCCAGCGCGTGAAGGGTCTTCACCTGGTAACCAGGGCGACCGATGACGCTGCGCTTGAGGGTAATTTTCACTGCGCGCCTCCGGTGGGCTGCGCCTCGCCGCGCAGGGCACGAACCTGCTTGGCGGTGCGGAGGTTCTTCAGGCCGTCGAACACGGCGTACGCCACGTTCACCTTGTTGCGGCTCCCGAGTTCCTTGCTGAGCATGTTGGTGATGCCAGCCAGTTCGGCGATGGAGCGGGGCACGGTGCCGGCGATCACACCGGTACCGGGGCCGGCGGGCTTGAGCAGCACGCGGCTGGTGCTGTTCACGCCGACGATGTCGTGGGGAATCGTGCCGTTCTCGACCGGCACGTTGATCATGTTCTTGCGGGCGATGCTCTTGGCCTTCTCGATGGCCACGGGCACTTCTTTCGCCTTGCCGATCCCCATGCCCACGCGGCCGTTACGGTCACCCAGGATCACCAGTGCGGAGAAGCGGAAGCGACGTCCACCCTGGTAGGTTTTGCTGGTGCGGTTGACGAACAGCATCTTCTCTTCGAATTCGCTGCTCTCGCGCTCCGCATTGCGGTCGTTGCGTCGGTTAAAAGTCAAGGCCACCCTCCCGCGCCGCATCTGCGAGCGCTTTCACGCGTCCGTGGTAGCGGTACTGTCCACGGTCGAAAACCACCTTGGTCACACCCTTGGCGGCGGCGGCCTCGGCCAGTGCCTTCCCAACGGCGGCGGCGGTGTCAGTCTTGGTGCCGGTCTTGACGGCGGCGCTGCTGGCCGCGGCGAGCGTGACACCCTTGGTGTCGTCAATGATCTGGGCGTAGATGTGCTTGCTGGAGCGGTACACGCTGAGGCGCAGGCGCTCTCCGGCGGCCTGCCGCACTTTGCGGCGGGCGCGGAGTTTGCGGCGCACGGTAGTCTGGGCAGCCATTATTTCTTCCCTTTCCCGCCGGTGGCGCCAGCCTTACCGGCCTTGAGGCTGATTTTCTCACCGGCGAAGCGCACACCCTTGCCGTGGTAGGCATCGGGTTTACGAACTTTGCGAACGTTGGCGGCCACCTGGCCGACGAGCTGCTTGTCGATGCCGCTCACGTCGATCTTGGTGGGTTCCGGAACAGTGAAGGTCACGCCGGCCGGAGGATCAATCACGACGGGGTGGCTGTATCCGATGGTCATTTCGAGCGCTTTGCCCGCGAGCTTGGCGCGGAAACCGACGCCCTTGAGCTCCAGGTTGATCACGTAACCGTCACTGACACCCTTGACGGCGTTGGCCACCAGGGAGCGGGTCAGGCCGTGCAGGGCGCGGTGGCGCTGCTGGTCACTGGGACGCTCGACGAGCAGCTGGTCGCCGTCCTGCTTGATGGTCAGTTCCTGGTTGTAAGGAACGGTCAGTTCGCCTTTGGGGCCTTTGACCTTGAACACGCCACCGGCGACGCTCATGGTCACGCCGTTCGGAACGGCGATAGGCTGTTTACCAATTCGGGACATGTGCTGTCCTCCTTCCTTAAGTTCGGAATTCCCGGTCTGGGGTCCGAGGGGTCAGGTGAGATCGTGTGCTCGCTGGTGGGTTCCCGGCGGGGGGATTACCAGAGAACGCAGATGACTTCGCCGCCGACACCCTGTTTGCGGGCGTCGTGGTCGGCCAGCAGGCCCTTGCTCGTGGACACCACGGCGACACCCAGACCACGCTGAACGCGGGGCAGGTTGTCGGCACTGACGTACGCGCGGCGGCCGGGACGGCTGATGCGCTCGATGTGCTTGATGACCTGCTCGCGCTTGGCTCCGTATTTCAGGGTCAGGCGCAGCACGTCAAACTTCTGCCCTTCGGGCAGCAGGCGCTCGTAGGACGCAACGTAACCTTCCTGCACGAGCAGTTTAGCCAGTTCTTCCTTGAACTTGGAGGCCGGAACGTCCACGGTCTCCTTAAAGGTGCGCGTCGCGTTGCGAATGCGCGTGAGCATGTCGGCGATGGGATCACTCAGCATGTATCTCCTCCAGGGGTCTCAGCGTGACGGGCACGCAGCCCCGGCGGGTGGTCCGGGCACCTGTCTGGTACCGGACGCAAGTCTCCCCTTGTGAATCCGTGGCGGTGAAAATACCGCCGCTTCCTCTGTTGGGTTGGAAATCCACCTCTGGACGATCACCTCTCCGTGATGGGCGGTTCGTATCCAGGGGGCACAGCACGAACACCGCAACGTAGCGCGGCAAGAAAGGAGTGTATCAGAAAAGTAGGTCTGCTGGCAACGCCTGCGGGACACCCAGGCCAGCCGCGAAAAACCCCCCGTTACTGGGGGGATTGATCGTGGGTGCCGCCCCGGGCTACAGGGCTGCGCTGAGGGGGCTGGAACTTACCAGCTGCTTTTCTTCACGCCGGGCAGTTCGCCCTTGTGCGCCATCTCGCGGATGCAGATGCGGCACATGCCGAAGAAACGGTAGTAACCGCGGGCGCGGCCACAGCGGGAGCAGCGGCTGTAGTTCTGCACGGCAAATTTGTGGCCGCGGGCTGCCTTGACAACTTTCGAGGTATTCGCCATATCAGTTCCTTATTTCCGGAAGGGCAGGCCCAGACCCTGCAGGAGGGCGCGGGCTTCTTCGTCGGTCTTGGCGGTGGTCACGATGGTGATGTCCATGCCACGCACCTTGTCGACCATGTCGTACGTGATTTCCGGGAAGATCAGCTGCTCTTTGATGCCCAGGTTGTAGTTCCCACGGCCATCGAAGGCGTTGGGGTTCACGCCACGGAAGTCACGAATGCGGGGAAGGCCGATGTTGATCAGCTTCTCGAGGAACACGTACATACGCTCACCGCGCAGCGTGACCTTGATGCCGACCGGCATGCCCTGACGGAGTTTGAAGTTACTGATGCTCTTCTTGGCCTTGGTGATGATGGGCTTCTGAAGGGTGATCAGGCTCAGTTCCTTGGCGGCCTTGTCGATGGCTTTGCTGTCTTCCTTGGCGGAACCCAGGCCTTCGTTGATCACGATTTTCTCGATGCGGGGGGCCGCCATGACGCTGGAGTAGCTGAACTGCTCTACCAGTGCCGGGCGCACCTGCTCGGTGTACTTGGTTTTCAGGGTCTGCATGTGGCCTCTCTTCGGGCGGACGGGTCGCCCAGGTCACGCTGGCGCGTGACCCTGGAATTCAGTCGATGTTCTTGCCGCTGGCGACCGCGACACGGACTTTCTTGCCGTCCACGACCGTCTTGCGGATGCGGGTAGCCTTCCCGGTCTCGGGGTCCACGATGGACACCTTGCTGGCGTGCAGGGCCAGCTCGCGCTGTTCCTGGCCGCCCTGGGGACTGGCGGGGCTGGGCTTGACGTTCTTGGTGACCATGTTCACGCCTTCCACGACGACCTTCTGGTCGCGGGGCAGCGCGAGCAGGACCTTGCCGGTCTTGCCTTTGTGCTTGCCGTTCAGAACGATGACGGTGTCACCCTTCTTGATGTGCAGCTTGTCGTTGTGGTGGCTACCAGCGCTGGGGCGGGGCATTACAGCACCTCCGGTGCCAGGGAGACGATCTTCATGAAGCGGCGGTCGCGCAGCTCGCGGGCCACCGGCCCG
Organism: Deinococcus sp.; assembly: GCF_018260555.1. Classification (GTDB taxonomy): domain Bacteria; phylum Deinococcota; class Deinococci; order Deinococcales; family Deinococcaceae; genus Deinococcus. The sequence continues at coordinate 26,991 of NZ_JAGLBB010000037.1, forward strand.
AAGACGCGGGTTCCGCGGGGTTCACCCTGGTTGTTGATGATGACGGCGGCGTTCTTGTCAAAGCGGATGGTGCTGCCGTCGGCACGCTTGATGGCGTGCGAAGTCCGCACGACCACGGCCTTGACGACGTCGCCGGCTTTGACGGTTCCGCGGGGCGCGGCGTCCTTGACGGAAGCGACGATGATGTCCCCGACGTGGGCGTAGCGTTTGTTACCGCCGCCGCCGGTCGTCAGACCCTTGCCGCCGATACCGCTGTTCAGCACGCGGATGCACATGATCTCGCGGGCGCCGCTGTTGTCCGCCACGTCAAGGCGGGATTGAGGCATGATCATGCGTTACCGCCTTCGGTTTCCACGGCGGTGGTTTCGATGCCACGGGGGCGCTCGATCAGCTTCGTGACCTTCCAGGTCTTCGTCTTGCTGATGGGGCGCACGGCGAGGATCTCGACGCGGTCACCGATCTTGAATTCGTTGTTCTCGTCGTGGGCAGCGTACTTGTGGCTGCGGGTCACGACCTTGCCGTACAGCGGGTGAGCAAAGCGGCGCTCGACCTTCACGCTGACCGTCTTGTCGGCCTTGTCGCTTACGACCACGCCGGTAAAGGTCTTTTTCATGCCTGCTCTCCCTGCTGGCTCAGCTCACCACGGATGGTGTTGAGCTGGGCGACTTCGCGGCGCAGCTGCGTCACGCGGTGGGGCTGGGTCAGGTTGCCAGTGGCAGCCTGGAAACGCAGCTCCATCAGTTCTTTCTTGCGGGCGTCGATTTCGCGGACGAAATCATCGGCCTTCAGGTTACGCATCTCACTGGGCTTCATCGTAGACCTCGCGCTTGACCATCTTGGTCTGGATGGGCAGCTTGTGACCCGCCAGACGGAAGGCTTCCTTGGCCTGGACTTCGGTCACGCCGGACACCTCGAACATGACGCGGCCGGGTTTGACAACGCTGACCCAGAACTCCACGGCGCCTTTCCCTTTACCCATTCGGGTTTCGGCCGGCTTCTTGGTCACGGGCTTGTCGGGGAAGATCCGGATGTAGATCTTGCCGCCGCGGCGGAAGTGACGGCTCATGACGATACGGCAGGCCTCGATCTGGTTGCTGCGGATCCAGGCGGGTTCCAGGGCGATCAGGCCGTAGTCGCCGAAGGCAACGTAGTCGCCGCCCTTGGCGTCACCGGTCATCCGGCCGCGGTGCTGTTTACGGAACTTGGTGCGCTTGGGAAGAAGCATCACTCACCTCCGGGGCGGCGCCGCGCGGTCGGGCGGCGGCGGTTGGGACGGTCGCCTTCGGGACGGCGTTCGTCGTTGCGGCGCTGCGGACGGGCGAAGGTTTCGGTGCGGCCACCGATGACTTCGCCAGTGAAGACCATGACCTTGATGCCCAGGATGCCGTAGGTGGTGCGGGCCAGGGCGGTGCCGTAGTCGATGTCGGCGCGCAGGGTGTGAAGGGGCACGCGGCCTTCGCGGACCATCTCGGTGCGGGCCTGCTCGGCTCCGCCGAGGCGGCCGGACAGGATGATCTTGACGCCACGGGCGCCGGATTCCATCACGCGCTGGGCAGCCTGCTTCATGGCGCGGCGGAACGCGAAGCGGCGTTCGATCTGCTCGGCGATGCGCAGGGCGACCAGGGGCGCGCTGATGTTGGGGTTGGGGATCTCGGCGACGTTCACCGCGACCGTGCCGGCGGACACGAGTTTCTCGATGTCCTGGCGGAGTTCCTTGATGGACTCACCGCCCTTGCCGATCACGATGCCGGGTTTCGCGGCGCTGATGATCACGTTGACCTGCTGGCCAGCGCGCTCGATCTCGATGCGGGCGATGCCTGCGGCGTTGAGCTTCTTGCCGACCAGGTTACGGATCTTCTCGTCCTCTTGCAGCAGGCCGGCGTACTGCTTCTTACCGGCGTACCAGCGGCTGTTCCAGCCACGGGTGATGCCCAGGCGGAAGCCGTTCGGGTTGATCTTGTTACCCATTACTTGTTCCCCTTCTCGCCCACGATGATGGTGATGTGGCTGGTGCGCTTCTTGATGATGTTCGCGCTGCCACGGGCGCGGGGAATCAGGCGCTTGAGGGTCGGTCCGGCGTCCACGTAGGCGGCCGTGATGACCAGGCGGTCTTCGAGCATCTCGTCGTTGTGCAGGGCGTTGTGCTTGGCGCTGTTCAGCACCTTGGCAACCGGCTCGCTGGCAGCGCGGGGGATGAAGCGCAGCAGGTCCTCGGCGTCACGGACGCTCTTGCCACGGATCACATCGACCACGAGGCGGACCTTGCGGGGGCTGATCCGCACGTACTTGGCGATGGCCTTGCCGGGCGTGCGCAGCTTCTGCTGCTGCTTGCGCTGCTTCTTGTTGCGGAATTCAGTGACTGGAGCGGTCATTTCTTCTTGCTCCCCTTGGCGTTCTTGTCCGCACCGTGGCCGCGGTAGCTGCGGGTGGGGCTGAACTCGCCGAGTTTGTGGCCGATCATCTGCTCGTTCACGAACACCGGAACGTGCTGCTTACCGTTGTGCACGGCAATGGTGTGACCAATCATTTCGGGAACGATGGTGGAGCGGCGGCTCCAGGTCTTGATGACGCGCTTGTCTTTCTTGTCGTTCTGGACGTCCACCTTCTTCAGGAGGTGGTCATCCACGAACGGGCCTTTCTTGAGGCTACGGGGCATGTCCTACCCTCCTTACTTCCCGCCGCGGCGGGTGATGATGAAGCGGTCGCTGTTCTTGCGCTTCTTACGGGTCTTGAGACCCTTCGCAGGCTGTCCCCAGGGGGAGACGGGCACACGACCGGCACCGGTGCGGCCTTCACCGCCGCCGTGGGGGTGATCCACGGGGTTCATGGAGCTACCGCGCTGGTGGGGCTTGCGGCCCAGCCAGCGGCTACGGCCAGCCTTCCCGAGGTTGATGTTCTTGTGCTCGGCGTTACCGACCGTACCGATAGTGGCGTAGCACTCGCTGTGCACGCGGCGAAGTTCGCCGCTGGGCAGTCGCAGGATCACGTAATCGCTTTCCTTACCCTGCACCTGAATGCTCGTACCGGCGCTGCGGGCGAGCTGGGCGCCCTTGCCGGGAACCAGTTCAACACTGTGCACAACGGCACCGACAGGCACGAAACGCAGCGGCAGGGCGTTGCCCAGCTTGGGTTCGGCTTCGGGTCCGGCGTTCACGGTCGCGCCAACCATCAGGCCTTCGGGGGCCAGGATGTAACGCTTGGCGCCGTCGGCGTAGTGCAGCAGGGCGATGCGGGCGCTGCGGTTGGGATCGTACTCGATCGCGGCGACCTTAGCGGTCACGCCGGACTTGTCGCGGCGCTTGAAGTCGATGATGCGGTACAGGCGCTTGTGGCCACCGCCGATGAATCGGCTGGTGATGCGGCCACGGTTGTTACGTCCGCCGGTCTTGGGGAGGGCAGTGGTGAGCGCCTTTTCCGGGCGCTTCTTGGTCAGTCCGCTGAAGTCCGCAGTCGTCATCTGGCGACGGCTGGGGGTGTACGGACGGTATTTCTTGACGGCCATGTTCAATCTCTCCTTAGGCCTGGCCTTCGAGGGCCTCGATCTTCTGGCCTTCGGCGAGACGCACGATGGCCTTCTTGCGGTCGGCGCGGTGCCCGGTGAACCGGCCAACGCGCTTACGCTTGCCGGGCACGTTCATGGTGCTGATGCCGATCACAGTCACGCCGAACGCTTTCTGAACAGCGCTCTTGATGTCGGTCTTGGTGGCCTTGGGGCTCACCCAGAAGGTGTACACGCCGCGTTCCATGCCGGCGTAGGCCTTCTCGCTGATCACGGGCTGCTGAAGGATGTCGTAGTGGCTCATGCCTCTTCCTCTTCCTGGGCGGGTTCCAGCGCGATCGCGTCGATCACCAGGCGCTCGTGGCGCAGGATGTCGTAGGCGTTCAGGCCGGCGACGGGCATCACGGTGGCCCAGATGACGTTGCGGGCTGCCTGACGGGTCTGCGCGTCGTCGGTGACGATCAGGACGCGTTCACTGCCGTCCATGCCGTTCTGAGCGGCCCATGACACGAAGTTCTTGGTCTTGCCGTCGACGTCAAAGCCGTCCACTGCGACCAGTTTGCCTTCGTCCTGGCGGGCGGCCAGGGCCATGGCCAGGCCCAGCTGACGGACCTTGCGGGGCAGGGTGTAACCGTAGCTACGGGGTTTGGGCCCGAAGGCCACGCCGCCACCCACGAAGGTGGGAACGCTGCGGTCGCCGTGACGGGCGTTACCGGTGCCTTTCTGGCTGAACATCTTCTTGCCGGTCGCGCTGACCTGCGCGCGGGTCTTGGTGCTGGCCGTGCCGCGGCGGCGGCTGGCGAGCTGCCAGGTGACGACGTCATGCAGGACGCCGCTGTTCACTTCCGGCAGTTCGAGGTCAATGGTGCGGCCCCCGTTCTTACCGATGACGTTGATCTGCGCCATGTCTTACTTGCCTCCCTTGGCAGCCTGGCGCAGCACGACGAGTCCACCGTTGGCGCCGGGGATGGCACCCTTGACCAGGATGATGTTCTCTTCAGCGCGGATCTCGACCACTTCCAGGTTCTGGACGGTGATGCGCTCCATGCCCATGTGGCCGGCCATGCGTTTGCCCTTGTACACGCGGCCGGGCGTTTTGCGCTGGCCGATGGAACCGGGACGACGGTGCCATTTCTTGGAACCGTGGCTCGCGGGACCACCCTTGAAGTTCCAGCGCTTCATGACGCCCTGGAAGCCCTTCCCCTTGCTGGTGCCGGTCGCGTCGATCTTCTCGCCTTCGGCAAAGATGTCGATGCTGACGGTGTCACCTTCGGGGGTGAAGTTGCGGAATTCACGCAGGAAGCGCACGGGGCTGACCCCGGCCTTCTTGAAGTGACCCGCGGCGGGACGGTTGACGCTCTTTTCACGCTTGGGGGCGTAACCGATCTGCACGGCCTCGTAACCGTCGGTCTGCGCGGTCTTGCGCTGCACGACGGGGCACGGGCCGGCCAGCACGACCGTCACGGGAACGGCGCGGTCGCCTTTCCAGATCTGGGTCATGCCGATCTTGGTGCCGAGGATGCCCTTCATGCGCGGCCCCCCACGGTCTTGATCTCGATGTCGACGCCGGTAGGCAGGTCGAGGGTCATCAGGCTGTCAATCGTCTTCTTGGTGGGGTTCATGATGTCCACCAGACGGTTGTGCGTGCGAATCTCGAAGTGCTCGCGGCTGTCCTTGTTCACGAACGGCGAACGCAGGACGCAGAAGCGGCGGATGCGGGTCGGGAGGGGCACGGGGCCGCTCACGTCCGCGCCGGTGCGGCGCACGGTGTCCACGATCTTGCTGGCGGACTGGTCGAGCGCCTTGTGGTCAAAGCCACGCAGTTTGATGCGAATCTTCGGGGCAACCATGGCTATTACTCCAGGACCTTGGCGACGACGCCGGCGCCGACGGTACGGCCACCCTCGCGGATCGCGAAGCGCAGGCCTTCT
>NZ_JAGLBB010000038.1 GCF_018260555.1 Deinococcus sp.
GGATACCGAACTGCGCTACACGGGGCTGCTCGACCGCCTCGCGCCGCGCGGGGACGCCGCGACCGAGATGGGCGTGCACCGCGCCCTGTGGACCCTGGCTGAACGCCATGTGCTGAGCGTCTCGCCGCACGGCCTGATCCGCGCCGAACCGCTGCGCGCGCCACTGGCCCTGCCCAGCAGTGATCGGGACAGCAGTGATCGGGCCAGCAGCGAGCAGGACAGCAGCGAGCAGGACAGCAGCGAGCAGGACAGCAGCGAGCAGGACAGCAGCGGCTGAGCCGGGCCGCTGCTCAGGGGCCGCGTCATACGGACTCCGGTTGAACAGGCCCCACAGACCTTCAACCCGGGTAGACCTGCAGAGCTGCGCGGCAGGGCGAGGGGGAAAGCAGCGGGTTCCGGGCATGGAGCTGGCAAGCCGGCGCAGGGGCAGGCCGTGAACGCAACAGACGGAATCCGTCAATCGGGTCACTCAGGCCAGCGTGCTGCTGGACGCACTGACATGCGCGCTCATGTTCTCGAAGGTCCTGGAGATCAGTTTCTGCGCCTGGGCGTCCAGCAGGCGGCCGCCGACCGTGGCGACCGGGCCGCGCATGGTGGCGTCGCCGGTCCAGTCGAGGGTGGTCGTGCCGTTGCGGTTGTCCACGATGTTCGCCCCGGCGCTCAGGTCCACGACGCTGCCCAGCCCGCCGCCCTGCACCTTGACGTTCACGCGGTTTGCCGTCTCGTCGGGCAGCACCTCGATCTTGAACTTGAATTTGCCGCGCACCATGCCCACGCCCACCTGCACGGTGGCGTCCATGTGCGTCTGATCGTGCACGACGACCTCCTGCACGTCCGGCAGGCAGCGCGCCACGCGCTCCGGGTCCTGCACGAACGCCCACACGGCGGCGGGGGGGGCCTGCACCTGTTCCTGACCTGAGTAACTGAGTTTCATGGCGGACCTCCTGCGGCGCGCGGGCCACGGTGAATTGACGGAACGGCTTCTAGTGTAGTGCGGCGGGGGTTGAAGAAAGATTGGCGGCCCCTGCGTCCCGCCCCCCGCGTCCCGCCCCCCGCGTTCCGGCGCGCCCGGCCCGGTCGGCGGGGGGTGCCGTAGCATGCGGCCATGACCGGACGTTCGCACGCGCCCCAGGGTCCCGTCGCGGGCGTGCTGCTGGCAGCCGGGCTGGGCACCCGCATGGGCGGTCCCAAGCAGCTGGCTCTGCTGGCCGGGCGGCCCCTGGTACGGCGCGCCGCGCAGGCCCTGGCGGACGCCGGGCACGACACGCTGCTGTGCGCCGTGCCGCCCGGTGAGGTGGGCGAGGGCGTGCGCGTGGCGCTGCGGGGCCTGCCGTTCGCCTTCGTGGTGAACCCCGATCCGGCACGCGGCCTGGCCAGTTCGTTGCGGGCCGCCGTGGGCGCCCTGCCCGCCGGAGTGGCCGCCGTGAACTTCGCGCTGGCCGACATGCCCCTCCTGACGGCCGGGGTGCACGCCGCGCTGATCCGCGCCTACCGCGAGACCGGCGCGCCCGTCGTGCTCGCCGAGTACGGCGACCCGGACGCGGACCCTGGCGTGGCCCCGGTGCGTGCGCCGCCGCACCTGTTCCGCGCGGACCTGCTGGCAGCCGTTCAGGGCGCACCGGACGCCGACCACGGCCCCCGGCACCTGATCCGCGAGTACGCCGCGCAGGCCGTCACGCTGAGCTTCCCGGCCCGGCTGCTGCTGGACGTGGACACCCCGCAGGCACTCGCGCAGGCCGAGGCGTGGCTGCGGGACCCGTAGGAAGTGCGGTGTGGGAATGGGGCATACCGGCGTGGGGAGTGCAGGACTGTATTCCTGCATCACCCGTTACCGGGGCGGTGCGCCGGGCAGGTCAACCGGGGTGACGGGAATGGGTTCCCCGAAGCGGGTGTACTTGTGGCCGCGCGCGGGTTCGCCGCGCCCGCAGAACACCGTGATGGCGGGCAGGTCGTGAACGTTCACTTCGGCCACGGCGAGGCGGCCGGTCTCGTACGCCCCCAGGTCGATGTACAGGTGGCGGCCCATGCGTGACGGCGTGGGAACCGGCGTGTGCCCGTGCACGGAGTACATGACCCCGTCAGGCAGCGGGAACGGTCCCTCGAAGGGCCGCAGCCACAGCGCCGCCGAGAGCGGGTTGGGGTGCTGCGGGTGGTGCACGGGCGGCGAGGCGTGCGCGACCATCACGCTGGGGTGCGCCGGGGCCTCGTTGTGAATGTCGCCGTCGGCCGTGACGTACACGACGCGCCGCAGAACATTCAGGTACGCTTCGAGCAGCGGTGGGAATTTCTCTAGGGTCAGGCCGCCCAGTTCCGTGCGGACGGTCTCGCCGCCGGCGCGCATCCACCACTGGTAGCCTTCCATGGCCTGACGGTAATCCCCGAGATCATGGGTCCCCTCGTACTGCCGGTACCATTTCACGCCTTCTTGCATCATGCGTTCGTGGTTGCCCATCAGCAGGGTGGCGCGCCCGGCGGCGTGCAGTTCCATCAGCGTCTCCACGACCGGCATGGAGCGCGGGCCACGGTCGATGGCGTCGCCCAGCGACACGTAGTGCGCATCTGGAAAGTGTTCGAGGGCAGCGCGCAGCAGGTCCGGGCGGCCGTGAAGGTCGGGAATGATCAGCACCTGCCGGCTCACGGGCGGTCCCCACTGCCGGGCCGGTGGTTGGTGGGCCCACCACTGTCAGGCCCGCCAGTGTCAGGATCGTCGCTGAAGTCCAGCAGTGTCTGCTTGCTGCGTTCGCGCAGCAGGGCCGCGCCGTTCGGATCGGGCGTGAAGGTCACCTGCGCGCCGCTGACACTCACGCGGTACGCCGCGCCGTCGGCGGCGCCGGACAGCCACTCGGCCGGTAGTTGAAAGGTGCGGCCCCGCAGGTCCTCCACGTCCGCCAGTCCGGCGTCCTCGTCCAGTACGTCTATGACCAGCAGATTGTCGGGCTCGGCGTGCATCCCGGCAGTCTAGCGCGCCGCTGTGAGAGCTGCGGGGCGGGGGAGTGGGCGGCGGGCTGCATCTTCCGGGGGACGTTCCGGGCCGTCAGTGGGCGCTAGGCTGGTGCGGATGACCGTGACCCGACGTCTGTTCCTGCGCACCCTGGCCGGGGGGGGCGCGGCGGCGCTGGCAGCGGGCGGTGCGGGGGCGGCGCAGGCGTACCGCTTCAGCGTGACCCGCCACGCCCGTACCCTGCCGGGCCTGCGCGCCCCGCTGCGCGCCGCGTTCCTGACGGACCTGCACTACGGGCTGTTCATCGGGGCCGGGAGCGTGGCGGCCTGGGTGGACGCCACGAACGACCTGCGGCCAGACCTGGTGCTGCTGGGCGGCGATCAGCTGGACGCCCGCATGAACGACCTGCCGGGGCCGCTGCTGCGCGAACTGGGGCGCCTGCGTGCTCCGCTGGGCGTGCTGGGCGTGTGGGGCAACCACGATTACGGCAGTTTCGGACGGTACGGCGGGCGGCAGTACGGCGCGCCCCGCGCGGACTGGGCTGCCAAGCGCGCGGAACTGACGGCGGCGTTCGCGGCGGCGGGTGTGACGATCCTGCGCGACGAGGGCCGCGCGGTGCGGGGCGACCTGTGGGTGGGGGGCACGGACGACCTGTGGTTCGGGAAGCCGGACGTGACGGCGGCCCTGGCGGGCGCCGGAGACCGCGCGACGCTGCTGGTGACGCACAACCCGGACCTGCTGCCCGCGTTGCCGCGCCCGGCGGCACTGGTGCTGTGCGGCCACACGCACGGCGGGCAGGTGAGGGTGCCGCTGCTGGGGGCGCCGGTGGTGCCCAGCGCGTTCGGGCAGCGGTACGCGATGGGCTGGGTGCAGGGCGAGCACGCCACGCCCGCGTACGTCAGCCGGGGCCTGGGCCTGAGCGGCCTGCCGGTCCGGAACCTGTGCGAACCGGAAATCACGTTCCTTCAGCTGAGCCCGGCCCTGAACTGAATCTGACACTGGGCTGGAGGGGGACGCCGGGTGGTGGGTCTCCGGCCGGGTGATGCGGAGGGGGTGCGCGGCGCCGAGGCTGTGCGCATCAAAGCGTGCGCGCGTCGCCTGGGGCGCTCCAGGCGGCCTTTATTGCGCAGAAACGCCAGATGGATTCATTTTATTGCCGCGTCGGGGCCTGGATGGGCGGGCTGCCGGAGAAATAGTGCGCGGAAGATTGGACCCGTTATAAACAACGGCCCTGCATAGACATGCATCTCTCTGTATGGTGGATTCTAGCAGCCTGCACCCTGCGGGCGAGCGAGTCACGTGCGAGATGGGAGCGTCAACATGAACAGAACAGACAACCGGGTGACTCCGGCTGCAGCGCCGCACACCCCCCAGAACGAACCGGTCCACACCGGAAGTCTGCACGCGCCCTCTGCCGCCGAACAGCGCGGCGCGCGCGAGCAGGGCCTGTACGCCGCGCAGGAACACGACGCCTGCGGCGTGGGGTTCGTGGCGCACATTCGCGGCCAGAAAAACCACTCGATCATCCAGCAGGGCCTGAAGATCCTCGAGAACCTCGACCACCGGGGCGCGGTCGGCGCCGACCCCCTGATGGGCGATGGGGCCGGTATCCTGATCCAGATTCCCGACGAGTTCTACCGCGCCGAATTCGCTGCGCAGGGCGTCACGCTGCCCCCCCTGGGCGATTACGGCGTCGGCATGATCTTCCTGCCCAAGGAAATCGCCTCCCGGCGTGCCTGCGAGCAGGAACTCGAACGCGCCGTGCAGGCCGAGGGTCAGGTGGTGCTGGGCTGGCGTGACGTGCCCGTGAACGCCGAGATGCCCATGAGCCCCACCGTCCGCGAGAAAGAACCCGTTATCCGGCAGATCTTCGTCGGCGCGGGGCCCGACACCCTGGTCCCGGACGCCCTGGAACGCAAGCTGTACGTGATCCGCCGCCGCGCGAGCAACGCCATCCGCGCGCTGAACTTCACGCACGGCGCCGAGTACTACGTGCCCAGCATGTCCTGCCGCACCGTGATCTACAAGGGCCTGCTGCTGGCCACGCAGGTCGGCGAGTACTACCTGGACCTGCAGGACGCGCGGGTCGTTTCGGCCCTGGCCCTGGTGCACCAGCGCTTCAGTACGAACACCTTCCCCGAGTGGCCCCTGGCGCACCCGTACCGCATGGTCGCGCACAACGGCGAGATCAACACCGTCAAGGGGAACTTCAACTGGATGCGTGCCCGTGAGGGCATCATGCAGAGCCCCGTGCTGGGCGACGACCTGAAAAAGCTCTACCCGATCTCCTTCGAGGGCGAGAGCGACACCGCCACCTTCGACAACGCGCTGGAACTCCTGACGCTGGCCGGGTATCCCATGGCGCACGCCGCCATGATGATGATCCCGGAAGCATGGGAGCAGAACGAGAACCTGCACCCCAGCCGCCGCGCATTCTACGAGTACCACGCCAGCATGATGGAACCCTGGGACGGCCCGGCTGCCATGGTGTTCACGGACGGCCGTCAGGTGGGCGCGACCCTGGACCGCAACGGCCTGCGCCCCGCCCGCTACGTGCAGACCCGCGACGACCTGGTGATCCTGGCGTCCGAGTCCGGCGTGCTGCCGGTTCCCGAGAGCCAGATCGTCAAGAAGTGGCGCCTGCAACCGGGCCGCATGTTCCTGATCGACTTCGAGCAGGGCCGCATCATCGAGGACGATGAACTGAAAAACCAGTTCTCGTCGGCCAGACCCTACGCGCAGTGGGTCGAGAACACCCGCTTCCGCCTGGATGACAGTGACGAGTCCGGCACGGTCGCGCAGTTCCGCGAGCCGCTGCTGGAACGCCAGCAGGCCTTCGGGTACACCCAGGAGGACCTGAAGTTCCTGATGGGCCCCATGGCCCTGAGCGGCGAGGAAGGCATCGGCTCCATGGGCAACGACAGCCCGCTGGCCGTGTTGTCCGGCAAGAACAAGCCCCTGTACTCGTACTTCAGGCAGCTGTTCGCGCAGGTCACCAACCCGCCTATCGACCCGATCCGTGAGGCCGTGGTCATGAGCCTCGTGTCGTTCGTGGGGCCACGCCCGAACCTGCTGGACATCAACGCGGTCAACCCCCAGTTGCGCCTGGAAGTCGAGCAGCCCATCCTGGACTTCGACGACATGGCCCGCGTGCGCTCCATCGAGGAGTACACGCGCGGCAAGTTCAAGGCCTACGAGCTGGACATCACCTACCCCGCCGAGTGGGGTGCGCGCGGCATCGAGGCCAAGATCGCCACCATCAACGCCTGGGCCGTGGACGCCATCGAGAGCGGGCACAACATCATCATCCTCAGTGACCGCCGCGTGGACCGCGAACGCGTCGCCATTCCCAGCGTGCTGGCGCTCAGCAGCGTGCACCACCACCTGGTCAAGGCTGGGCTGCGCATGAAAGTCGGTCTGGTCGTGGAAACCGGGGACGCCCGCGAGGTGCATCACTTTGCCGTGCTGGCCGGTTTCGGCGCGGAAGCCATTCATCCGTACCTGGCACTCGAAACGCTGATCAACCTGCACGCCGACGTGCCCGGCATGCCCGACCTGGGCGGCATCGGGGCCGGGAAGGCCATGCGCAACTACATCAAGGCCATCGGCAAGGGCATGAGCAAGATCATGTCCAAGATGGGCGTCAGCACGTACATGAGTTACTGCGGCGCGCAGCTGTTCGAGGCCATCGGCCTGAAGAGTGACTTTGTGCAGAAGTACTTCTACGGCACGCCCACGCAGGTCGGCGGAATCGGCATCTTCGAGGTGGCCGAGGAAGCCCTGCGTAACCACCGCGCGGCCTTCAGCGAGGACCCCGTCCTGGCGCACAGCCTCGACGCGGGCGGCGAGTACGCGTGGCGCGTGCGCGGCGAGGAGCACATGTGGACGCCGGACTCGATCGCCAAGCTGCAACACTCGGTGCGCAGCGGCTCGTACAGCACCTTCGAGGAGTACGCCCGCATCATCAACGACCAGAGCCGGCGCCACATGACCCTGCGCGGCCTGTTCGACTTCAAGACCGAGGGCCTCACGCCCATTCCCATCGAGGAAGTCGAGCCGGCCAGCGAGATCGTCAAACGCTTCGCCACCGGCGCCATGAGCCTCGGTTCGATCAGCACCGAGGCGCACACCACACTGGCGGTCGCCATGAACCGCATCGGCGGCAAGAGCAACACCGGCGAGGGCGGCGAGGACCCCGCCCGCTACGAACGCGAGATGCGCGGCGAGACGCTCGGCGAGGGGCACACCCTGGCCAGCATCCTCGGTGAGAGCGCCGACGGCCAGAAACGTGTCGAGGTGGACTACCCGCTGCAACCCGGCGACAGCCTGCGCAGCAAGATCAAGCAGGTCGCCTCGGGCCGCTTTGGGGTCACGACCGGCTACCTGACCAGCGCCGACCAGATCCAGATCAAGATGGCGCAGGGCGCCAAACCCGGCGAGGGCGGCCAGTTGCCCGGCGGGAAGGTCAGCGAGTACATCGGGTTCCTGCGCCACAGCGTGCCCGGTGTGGGCCTGATCAGCCCGCCCCCGCACCACGACATCTACTCCATCGAGGACCTCGCGCAGCTGATCCACGACCTGAAGAACGTGAATTCCCGCGCGGACATCAGCGTGAAACTCGTCTCGGAAGTCGGCGTGGGAACCATTGCCGCCGGCGTCGCCAAGGCCAAGGCCGACCACATCGTGATCGCCGGGCACGACGGCGGCACGGGCGCCAGTCCCTGGAGCTCCATCAAGCACGCCGGGTCGCCCTGGGAACTGGGTCTGGCGGAAACGCAGCAGACGCTGGTCCTGAACCGCCTGCGTGACCGGGTGCGCGTGCAGACCGACGGGCAACTCAAGACCGGCCGTGACGTGGTGATCGCCTCCATGCTCGGCGCAGACGAGTTCGGCTTCGCCACCGCCCCGCTCGTCGCGCAGGGCTGCATCATGATGCGCAAGTGTCACCTGAACACCTGCCCCGTCGGCGTGGCCACGCAGGACCCGCTGCTGCGAGCGCGCTTCCAGGGGAAACCCGAGCACGTCATCAATTTCTTCTTCTTCGTCGCCGAGGAAGTCCGCGCCATCATGGCCAGCCTGGGCATCCGCACTCTGGATGAACTGACGGGCCGCAGCGACCTGCTCGACACCCGCAAGGGCATCGAGCACTGGAAAGCGCAGGGCCTGGATTTCAGCCGCGTGTTCTACCGCCCGGAACTGCCCGAAGAGGTCGGCACCCGCCACCTGCGCGCCCAGGACCACGGCCTGGACCGCGCGCTGGACCTGCAACTGATCGACAGGTGCCGCCCCGCCTTCGAGACCGGCGTGAAGGTGCACTTCCTTCAGGACGTACGCAACGTGAACCGCACCGTCGGCGCGATGCTGTCCGGCGAACTGATCCGCCGCCACCCGCAGGGCCTGCCGGACAACACCGTATTCATCCAGATGGAAGGCACGGGCGGACAGAGCTTCGGCGCGTTCCTGGCCCCCGGCATCACCCTGTACCTGATCGGGGACGCCAACGACTACACCGGCAAGGGCCTGTCGGGCGGCCGCGTGGTCGTGCGCCCCAGCATCGAATTCCGCGGCCGGGCCGAGGAGAACATCATCGTGGGGAACACCGTCCTGTACGGCGCGACCACCGGTGAGGCCTTCTTCCGTGGCGTGGCGGGCGAACGCTTCGCCGTGCGGCTCAGCGGCGCGCAGGCCGTCGTGGAAGGCGTGGGCGACCACGGCTGCGAGTACATGACCGGCGGCACCGCCGTCGTGCTCGGCCAGACCGGACGGAACTTCGCGGCCGGTATGAGCGGCGGCGTGGCGTACGTGTACGACGTGGACGGCAAGTTCGCGCAGCGCTGCAACACCAGCATGGTTGACCTGCTGCCCGTGGAACCCGAAAGCCAGCAGCTGGCCCACACGCCCGTCAGCGGCCTGCACATGGGCCAGAGTGACGAGGCGCACCTGCGCAGCCTGCTGGAAAACCACCACAAGTGGACCGGCTCGCAGCGCGCCAGTGACCTTCTGGACGACTGGCAGAGCAGCCTGCGGAAATTCGTGAAGGTCTTCCCCCGCGAGTACCAGCGCGCCCTGCGGGAACGCACCGAGAGCGCCGCCGGAACTGTCCACGCCGCCGATACCACCAGCATGCAGACCGCGCAGCCCGCCAACCCCGTGGCCGCGCAGGGCACGCTCACCAAATAACACTCCGCTCCGTTCAGTGTCGTGCTGAACGGAGCGGAGCGGATGCGAGTACGAGTCTGGACGGGACTCAGGAGATGAAACAGCATGGCAGCGCCCTACTGACATGGTGTGGAATCGGACGAGTTCTGTTAAAGCCCCCTTCCGCGCGCCGCCCACGCGGGCCGGGCGCGTCCCCCACCGGAGCACGCATGAGCAAGATCACCGGCTTCCTCGACCAACCGCGCATCAAGGACCAGTACGCCCCCGTCGACGCGCGGCTGCGGCACTACCACGAATTCCTGATTCCGCTCGACAGCGGCGCCGCGAAACTGCAGGCGACCCGCTGCATGGACTGCGGCATTCCGTTCTGTAACAACGGCTGCCCCGTCGGGAACATCATCCCGGACTTCAATAACCTCGTGTACCAGGACGACTGGCGCGCGGCACTGGACAACCTGCACTCCACGAACAACTTCCCCGAATTCACGGGCCGCATCTGCCCCGCCCCCTGCGAGGCCGCCTGCACCCTGACCATCAACGGCGACGCCGTGGGCATCAAGAGCATCGAGCTGAGCATCATCGAACGCGGCTGGCAGGAAGGCTGGGTCACGCCGCAACCCCCCGCCGTGAAAACCGGGAAGAAAGTCGCCGTGATCGGCAGCGGCCCCGCCGGACTGGCCGCCGCGCAGCAACTCGCCCGCGCCGGGCATGACGTGACCGTCTTCGAGAAGAACGACCGCGTCGGCGGCCTGATGCGCTACGGCATCCCCGACTTCAAGATGGACAAGCACCACATCGACCGCCGCGTGGCGCAGATGGAAGCCGAGGGTGTCACCTTCCGCACCGGCGTCCTGGTGGGCGCCTGGCCCGAAGGCAGCCGCGTCACGAACCTCAGCCGGCAGACCGTCACGCCCGACGAACTGAACGCCGAATTCGACGCCGTCCTGCTGGCGGGCGGTGCCGAGCAACCCCGCGACCTGCCCGCCCCCGGCCGCGACCTGGACGGCATTCACTTCGCCATGGAATTCCTGCCCCAGCAGAACCGCGTGAACGCCGACGATAAACTCAAGAAGCAACTGCGCGCCGACGGCAAGCACGTCATCGTCATCGGTGGCGGCGACACCGGCAGCGACTGCGTCGGCACCAGCAACCGCCACGGCGCCGCTTCCGTCACCCAGTTCGAAGTGATGCCCCAGCCGCCCGAGCAGGAGAACAAACCCCTCGTGTGGCCCTACTGGCCCATGAAACTCCGCACCAGCACCAGTCACGAGGAAGGCGCCACCCGTGAATTCGCCATCGCCACCAAGGAATTCATCGGCAAGGGCGGCAAGGTCACGGGCGTCAAGACCGTCCGCATGGAACTGGTGGGCGGCAACCTCACCGAAATCGAGGGCAGCGAGGAAATCCACAAGGCCGACCTGGTCCTGCTCGCCATGGGCTTCGTCAGCCCCATCGGCAGCGTCATCGACGCCTTCGGCATTCAGAAAGACGCCCGCGGCAACGCCCACGCCCACACCGACGAGGGCGGCTACCACACCAACGTCGAAGGCATCTTCGCCGCCGGAGACATGCGGCGCGGCCAGAGCCTCGTCGTGTGGGCCATCCGCGAGGGAAGGCAAGCCGCCCGCGCCATCGACCAGCACCTCATGGGCACCTCGGTCCTTCCCCGCTAAGTACCTTGAAGCTAACATTGCGAGGTTCCGGGAAAGCACCGGAACCTCTCCATTCCCGCTCCCACGTACTTTCTTCTGTTACGCGCTCCGCGCGGTTTATCTACAAGATAAACGCAGTGTACTTAACCCACGCCGAACCGCTGAAGGCCGGGCCGCCCAAGAGGGGAGAGGCCCGGCCTGTTTCCTTTGCTACGGCCTCCGCTCTACTCCGACCCGCTCTGCGGCGCCACTCTAGGGGTCGGTTCGGATTGCGGCGGCTTTGTACGCCGTTTAACCGGAGCCCGCGTTCAGGGAATCGGGAAGCCGCCGGCGAAGGCGTGCACTTCTTCCTTCACGTCCTCGCCTTTTAGGGCGCGGTCGATCAGGTCGGCGACCTTCAGCATGTCGCTCTCGACCATGCCGCGCGTGGTGACGGCGGGCGTGCCGATGCGGATGCCGCCGCCGTGCAGGATCTTCTCGGTGTCGTACGGCAGCGTGCTCTTGCTGATCGTGATGTGGTTGGCGTCGAGCAGCCGGGTGGCCTTGGTGCCGTTCAGGCCCTGGGGGCGCAGGTCCAGCACCAGCAGGTGGTTGTCGGTCCCGCCGGACACCACGCGGTAGCCCTTGTCCTGGAAGGCCTGGGCGAGCGCCTGCGCGTTGCGGATGATCTGCGCGGCGTACGCCCTGAAATCATCGGTGAGCGCCTCGCCGAACGCGACGGCCTTCGCGGCGATCACGTGCTCCAGCGGCCCGCCCTGGTAACCGGGGAACACAGCCCGGTCGATCCTGGCGCCCATCTCCGGGTCGTTGCTCAGGATGATGCCGCCGCGTGGGCCGCGCAGGGTCTTGTGTGTGGTGCTGGCCACCACATGCGCGTGCGGCAGCGCGTTCGGGTGCACGCCGCCCGCGATCAGGCCCGCGATGTGCGCCACGTCCGCGAACAGGACCGCGCCCACTTCGTCGGCAATCTCCCGGAACGCCGCGAAATCAATCGTGCGGCTGTACGCGCTGGCTCCCGCGATGATCATCTTCGGCTGGTGCTCGTGCGCCAGCCGGCGCACTTCTTCCATGTCGATCAGTTCCGTTTCGGGGTTCACCTTGTAACTCACGATCCGGTAGCGCAGGCCCGAGAAGTTCACGGGGTTCCCGTGCGTCAGGTGCCCGCCGTGACTCAGGTCCATGCCCAGCACCGTGTCGCCCGGCTCGATCAGCGCGTTGTACACCGCTAGGTTCGCACTTGACCCACTATGCGGCTGCACGTTCGCCCAGGCCGCGCCGAACAGTTCCTTCAGGCGGTCGATGGCCAGCTGCTCGATGCGGTCCACGACCTCGCAGCCGCCGTACCAGCGCTTGCCGGGGTAGCCTTCGGCGTACTTGTTGGTCACGATGCTGCCCTGCGCCTCACGCACCGCCGCCGACGTGAAGTTCTCGGAGGCGATCAACTCCAGGCCGCGCCGCTGACGCTCGGCCTCCTGGGTGATCAGGTCGAAGAGTGCCGTGTCACGGGCGGCAGATTTCTCGGCGGTGGTCGTCATGACCCCACGGTAACACCGCCGCCCCGGGTCGGTGTCCCCCGCGTCTGTGCAGGTCAGACGACGCAGCGCAGGTCAGACAACGCGGCGCAGGTCAGACAACTTGGTGCAGGTTAAACAACGCGATGCAGGTCAGACGGACGCTGGTTGAAGGATGTACGAAAACCTTGCAGTCCGAGCGGGCGCCCGTGCCTGGAGCTGTCTACCCGGTGCCGGGGCGGCTACAGCGCCCCGGCCGGGCGGTGCAGTTTGCTTTCCACCTCACGCAGTTCGGTCTCGCCCGCCAGGACCAGTACGCTGTCCCCGCCGGTCAGTTGGGTGGCCCCCTTGGGAATCAGGAACTCCCCGCCCCGGTGAATCAGGATGACCAGCGCCTCGGGCGGGAGTTTCAGGTCCATAATGCGCTGCCCGTCGGCGGCGCTGCCCGCCCGGACCTCGACCTCGACCATCTCGTTCTTGTTGTGCCCGGTCGGCGTGTACGTGATCGGGTACTGCGTGACTTCCGGTACCGCCTCACGCACGCGCAGCAAGCGCGCCATCAGCGTCAGGGTCGTGCCTTGCAGCAGCACGCTGGTCAGCACGATGAAGAACACGATGTTGAACAGTGTGCCCGCCCGCTCAGTGCCTGCCAGGAGCGGGAAGGTCGCCAGCACGATCGGCACGGCGCCGCGCAGCCCCACCCACGCCACCATGCTCTTCTCGTTGAGCGGCATTCTCGCGCGCGCCAGACTGACGTACACGCTCAGGGGCCGCGCCAGGAACACCAGTACCAGCGCGCACGCCAGCGCCAGTCCCGCCGTGGGCAGCAGTTCGCGCGGGTTGACCAGCAGGCCCAGCGTGAGGAACATCGCCACCTGCATGAGCCACGACAGCCCGTCATGGAACGACAGCAGGCTGCGCTTGTGAATGAAATCCGAGTTCCCCAGAATCACGCCCGCGATGTAGATCGCCAGGAACCCGCTGCCACCCGCGACCGCCGTGCCCGCAAAGATCGTCAGGGCCAGCGCCAGACTCAGGACCGAGTACAGACCCTCGAACTGCAACTGCAGGCGGTTCAGGATCCACAGGGCCGCGCGGCCCAGCAGCACCCCGAACACCGCCCCCATCAGCATCTGCTTGAAGAACAGCGGCACGATCCTCAGCACGCTCATGCCCGGATTGGCCATGAGTTCCAGGATTCCCACCATGAGAAACACCGCCATCGGGTCGTTTCCGCCCGACTCGAACTCCAGCAGCGGGGCCAGGTCCCCCTTCAACCCCAGTTGCCGTTCCTTGAGGACGCTGAACACCGCGCTGGCGTCCGTGCTGCTGACAATCGCGCCCAGCAGCCACGCCGAGAGCCACGGGAACCCGAACGCGAAATGCACGAACGCCGCCATCACGCCCGCCGTGATCAGCACACCCACCGTCGCCAGGCTCAGGCCGCGGCGCACCACGGGCCGTGTCTGCGCCCACCCGGTGCCCAGGCCACCCTGAAACAGAATGAAGCACAGCGCCAGCGTGCCCAGCGCCTGCGCGGAGCGGTAATCATGGAACTGAATGCCCAGTCCGTCCGACCCGGCCAGCATGCCCACTCCCAGAAACAGCAGCAGGCCCGGAATGCCCAGACGCCCCCCCAACCGGCTGACCAGCAGACTCACCAGCAGCAGCACACCCGCCGCCAGCAGGAAGACTTCCGTCTGCACCTCACCCATGCCGGTCCCGCTGCGGGCCCCGCACGGCACCCCACATTCCAGCCGTCAACTCGATCATGCCTCATGGTGGCATGCGTCCAGGCGCGACAAAAAGGGCCGGGCACCCCCCACGGTCCGCTGATCAGGAACATGAAGGCCAGCTGAAGCGGGCCCTCAGATTTCGCGCGTCGCGCTGGCAACCCGGAACGTCACCGGATTGACCGCTCCATGCCCGGAACCCGTCCTACTCCCACCCGCCTGCGCCCAGATGAAACAGTTGTCGCCCACCATTCATACGGACTGCGCTCCACTGCGCCACAGCCAGAAAAGCGCCGCCTGCGGCTCCGTACCGCGAAGGGGCGTCTTCTGTTCCTACTCGCGTCCGCTCGGATTGATTCGGTACAGTTCCGAATCAATCGGAATCCGTAGCAGACGGGGTGCGTATTAAAGGTCCCCGGCCAGCCAGCGCACCACGTTCTTGCCCATCGCCGCGTTGCTCAGGTTCGGCCAGTTGTTATACGTCCCCGTGCTCCCGTCCGAGTACGTGTTGTCGCCGAAGGTGCTGCTGTCGCCCCACATGGCAACGCGGCCCGATCCGACTCTGTTTACCGCGAGGTACGTCTTGCCGCCCGTGCCCATCAGCGCCGTGCCGGACAGGACGTCCACACTGGTGCCTACGTACACCCCAACGCTGCTTACGCCGCTGAGGATCGGATGCGCAGTCACGGGCGTCGCGGTTAGGACCGGATCGCTGAAGCTGGAATTGAACGACGCATTCAGGCCGAAGAGAACGTCACTGTTCAGGCTGGCCTGCACCGTGCCGCTCACGCTGGCGGGCGTGCTGCCGTCCCAGCCGTCAAACACTTCCGGGCTGTCCCAGCCGCTGTTGTTGCGGTCGCTGGCGCGGTGTTCCGTGATCATGAACACCCCGCCGCCGCCCTGCACGAACGACTGGATCGCGGCGCGCTCGGCGTCACTGAATGGATTCTGTGGTTCCGGAATCACCAGCACCGAAGCGCCCGACAGGCTACTCGACGTGATGCTCGTGCCTGTGAGGCTACTCACTGTGTACCCCAGGCCACGCAGCGCCGAAGCGTAATCGCTGTACGCCCCGTCAATGCGCCAGTCAGCGTTGCCGGCGTCCTCGGCTTTCGTCAGGTCGAACAGCACCTTCTTCCCGGTCGCGCCGCCCCCGCCACCCGTCCCGCCGCCATTCGCCGCTCCCGGCGTGCTGAGCTGTACCCTGAAATCCACGCTGTTCGCGTTCGTGTCCGATCCGTCCGGCACACGTGCCAGGGCGCTGCCCGCCCCGGTCGTCGCCGCCGAGGTGCCCTCACCCTTATTGCTGTTGGGCGAACCGTACGCCACTCCGTCAACGATCCCCGTGCCCTTCAAGAGACGCAGGCTGCCCGCCCCGTTGTTCAGGTCCGCGCCCGCATTCACCAGATTTCGGCTGGCCACCGCCGTGTCCTGCGCCACCACGAAGTACCCACTTGCGGGGATCGTTCCAGAGAGGGTGATCGTGCGGTACTGCGTGCCAGCCGTATCGAACGCGGCCAGCGTATACCCGCTCAGGTTCAGGCCCGCCGGGCCCCGGAGCTCAATGAATGTCCCCGTGTCCGCCCCGACCGAGTCGTAGAACAGTTCATTGATGACCGGCTCACCCGCTGTCGCCAGCGTGGACAGACGAGCGTCTCCTGTGAATGGCGCGTGGCCGCACGAAGACAGGGCGAGAGAAACGGAGGCCAGTAGCACCAGGCCGCGCCGGAACGTTGTAATGGACATCGGTATACCATTCTTCGCGGATCTGTCAAGCAGATGTCAACACTGCGGGGTGAGTGGCCCACACCCCACACCGCCCCGCTCCCCGCCTGAACCTGCTACCCTGACAGGCATGACGCCCCGGACCGGTACACCTTCGCCGTTTACCGGCCCCGGGGTCACGCTCGCCTGAAGCTCAGGCCGCAGCGAGTCACCCCGCCTACCCCCGTGAGGCGGGGTTTTTTAGTGCCAGACCGCTATTCCCAGACAGGAGCACCCATGCACCACGAAGCCATCCCCGAAATTCAGGCGGCCACCACCCTCGATGAACTCCAGACCGTCAAGACCCGCTACGTCGGCAAGAGCGGGCTCGTCACCCGCGAACTCGGCAGCTTGGGCGCACTGCCACCCGAGGAACGCAAGGCGCGCGGCGCCGAGATCAACGCCGTGCGGCAGGCCATCCAGACGGCCCTCGACGAACGCGAAACCACCCTGAAACGCGAAGCCCTTGACGCCCAGTTGGCCAGCGAAGCCATTGATGTCACCCTCCCCGGCCTTGCGCTTCCAAGTGGCGGCCTGCACCCCATCAACCGCGTGTACGAAGACCTGACCGGCATCTACGAACGCCTCGGGTACGTGGTCGTCGAGGGGCCCGAAGTCGAGGACGAACACCACAACTTCGAAGCCCTGAACGTCCCCTGGTACCACCCCGCCCGCGACCTTCAGGACACCTTCTGGCTTGAGGACGGTCGCCTGCTGCGCACGCACACCAGCCCCATGCAGATCCGCTACATGGTTGACCACGAACCCGACCTGAAAATCGTCGTGCGTGGCAAGGTCTACCGCTATGAAGCCACCGACGCCACCCACGAGGCCATGTTCCACCAGCTTGAGGGCCTGGTGGTCGGTGACCGCATCAGCATGGCGGACCTGAAAGGCACCATCGCCGAAATGGCCCGCGGCCTCTACGGCCCCGGCGCCAGGGTCCGCTTCCAGCCCAGCTACTACCCCTTCGTGGAACCCGGCGCGGACTTCGCCGTGTACTGGGACAATCCGCGCGGCGAGAGCAAATGGCTGGAGCTGGGCGGGTGCGGCATGGTCCACCCCAGCGTCTTCAAAGCCGTGGACGACCTGCGCGAGGCCCAGGGCAGGGAGCGCGTGTACGAAGGCAAGACCGGCTTCGCGTTCGGCCTCGGCCCGGAACGCATCGCCATGCTCAAGTACAAGATCCCCGACATCCGTTACTTCTACGCCAACGACCCCCGCGTGATCGGGCAGTTCCGGGGGGAGCTGGGGTGAGCGGCCCGCTGCTGGGCGTCCTAGGCGGAATGAGCTGGACCAGCACCGCCGAGTACTACCGCCTCCTGAACACCGAGTACGCCGCCCGCCGCGGCGGCCTGCACTCCGCACCCCTCCTGCTGCACTCCGTGGACTTCGCTCCAGTCGCCGCGCAGCAACGTGCCGGAGACTGGGACGCCGCCGCGCGTGACCTGGCCGACGCCGCGCGCGGGCTGGAACGTGCCGGTGCAGGCGCGATCCTCCTCGCCACCAACACCATGCACAAGGTCGCTCCCCAGATCGAACAGGCCACCACCCTGCCCCTGATCCACATCGTGGACGGCACCGCACGCGCCATCCGCGCCGCCGGTATCGACCGGGTCGGCCTGCTCGCCACCGCGTTCACCATGGAAGAACCCTTCTACCGCGACCGCCTCCGTCGCCACCACGGCATCGATACGATCACCCCTACCCTCGAGCAGCGCGCCGACATCCACCGCATCATCTACGACGAATTGTGCCGCGCCCATATCCGCCCCGATTCACGCGACCGCTACCGCGAGATCATGCGCGACCTCACCGACCGCGGCGCGCAGGGCATCATCTACGGCTGCACCGAAATCACCCTGCTCGTCACCCCCGACGACTCACCCGTTCCCGTCTTCGACACCACCCGCCTGCACGCGCAGGCCGCCGTGAACTGGCTCCTGGAGCACAACCCATGACACTCAGATCCCGCGCCGCAGCCATCATTCTCAACGACAAGGCCGAGGTGCTACTCATGCTCCGGCGCAAGGCGGGACGTGCGTACGCCACGCTCCCCGGCGGCGGCATCGAGGACGGCGAGACGCCCGCGCAGGCCTGCGTGCGCGAGGTGCTGGAGGAAGTGAACCTGACCGTCACGGTCGGCCCCGAACTTCTCGTGCTGGAGAACATCGGCAACCTGGAACACTACTTCCGGGCGCACGTGCAGTCCGGCGAGATGCGCCTCGGCGACGGCCCCGAAGCGATCCGCAGCAGTGAGGACAACTGGTACTCGCCGCAGTGGGTGCCCCTCGCGGAACTGGACGCCGTGAACCTCGTGCCTGAGCGGGCGCGGGAACTCGTACGCGAGGTGGCTGCGCGATGAACCGCCGGCCTTCACTCTCTCCCTTGAGGGGGGAGATGTCCCGCAGGGACAGACCCGAAGAGCTGCGCAGCAGAGGGGGTGAACGGGACTGGCATCGAGACGGAGCGGGGGACGATACACCGCGCCGGGGTGGCGCTTCGGTTCACCCCCTCCCAGCCTCCCCCCTCAAGGGGGAGGAGCTAAAGGTCCTTTCTGGCGTCCAGGACTTGCTGGATTCGTTCGAGGACGCCGGGGAGGTTGCTTCGCACCTCGTTGTTCCAGAAGCGCAGGGTCTGGAAGCCGTGGTCGAGCATGTCGGCGTCTCGTTCCCGATCGGCGTTGCTGTTCAGGTGTTGGCTGCCGTCGAGTTCGATGACGAGAGTGCGTTCGTAGCAGGCGAAGTCCGCGACGTACCGGCCCATGGGTTCCTGTCTGCGGAAGGTTACGCCGAGTTGTTGGCGGCGCAGGTGCTGCCACAGGAGGATTTCTTCGGGGGTCATGCGCCTGCGCAGCATGCGGGCCACGTCGGTGGATGGGCTGGTGCGCGCGTCATGTGGGGTCACGCCGCAGTGTAATTGCGTTGTTCTCCCTCCCCCTTCAGGGGGGAGGGTCGGGGAGGGGGTGAACCGCAGTGTCCCCCCGACCAACTCAAGAGGTGACTCAATGAAAATTCCGTATTCGTGGTTAAAGGAACTGGTGCCGGGTCTGCCGGTCGTGTCGGAGTTGGAGCCGATCCTGGCGGAGCTGGGCTTGCCGCTGGAGGGCGTGGAGGAGGTCGCGGCGCCGCCGGCCGGGGTGCTGCTGGTGGCGGTGAGGGCGGCCGAGGCGATGCCGGGCACGCAGTTGACGCGCCTGACGCTGGACGCCGGTGAGCACGGCGAGCGGGTGATCGCGTCGGGTGCCGCGAACGCGGTGGGGCTGCCGGCGGGGACGATGCTGGCGCTGGTGTCGCCGGGCACGGAACTGGGCGGCCTGACGTACGGCGTGCGGGCCTTGCAGGGCGTGGAGTCGTGGGGCATGGCGGCCAGCGCGAAGGAACTGGGCCTGGGCGAGAGCGGCGCGGGCCTGATGCTGTTCCCGGCCGGGACGGCGAAACCGGGCACGCCGATGCGGGAGCTGTGGGCGGCGGATCACGTGCTGGATGTGGAGGTCACGCCGAACCGGGCGGACGTGCTGAGCGCGCTGGGTCTGGCGCGGGACCTGGCGGCGTTCCTGCAACTGGAGCTCGTGCAGCCCCCGGCCGGTCCGGAGGCGTTGGGGGACGGTGAGATCCGGGTGTCCCTGCCGCCCAAGGGCGTCCGCATCGAGCGGGACCCGACGCAGAAGCTGCGTTTCGGGTGCGACCGTTTCGTGGCGCGCACGGTCAGTGGCCTGCGCAACGGCCCGGCGCCGCTGTGGATGCAGCGCCGCTTGAACCTGTCCGGGATGCGTTCTGTTGACCTGATCGTGGACACCAGCAATTACGTGATGCTGGAACTGGGCCAGCCGACCGCGCTGTACGACCGGCGGGACGTGCGGGGCGATCAGATTCTCGTGGCGTTCGGGTTGCGTCAGGGCGAGCGGGTGCGGGACCTGATGGGCGGCGAGCACGAGGTGGGCCCCGAGGACCTGCTGATCCTGGACGGCGCGCAGCCGGGGGTGTCCACGGTCGCGCAGGCCTTCGCGGCCCCGAACGGGCCGGGCGCGGGCGATACGGTGCTGGGCATTGCGGGCATCATGGGCGGCGACCACGGGCACGTGCGGGCCGACACGACGAACGTGGTGATCGAGGTCGCGCACTTCGACCCGGTCCTGCTGCGCCGCACGAGCACGAGGTTGGGCCTGAAGACCGACGCCGCGTACCGCTACGAGCGTGGCGTGGACCCCCTGCTGCCGGGGCGTGCGGCGGCGCGCGTGGTGGGCCTGCTGGGCGACGCGGGCGGGCAGGTGCACCCCGGCGCGACCGTTGTGGGCGAGCCCGAGATTCCGGGCCGGATCGAGGCGACGGGCGAGAGAATCCGCGCGCTGCTGGGCATGGCCGTGGACACGGACGAGATGCGCGCCGTCCTCACCCGCCTGGGGTGCGTCGTGGAAGGGGAGGGTGACGCCCTGAGCGTCCTGCCGCCCTCGTGGCGGGTGGACATGGCGATCTGGCAGGACCTGGCCGAGGAGGTCGCGCGCCTGCACGGGTTCGTGCACCTGCCCGAACGCCTCCCCACCCTGCGCGTGCATGAGAGCAACGTCGGCGCCGAGAGGGAAGGCGTGGCCCGCGCGACCCTGCGCCGCACCCTGGCGGGTGTCGGCGCGCAGGAGGTCGTGACGTACACCTTCACCAGCGACGAGGAAGCGCACAAGGCCCGCACGGAGCGGCCCGGCGTGCGCCTGCGCAACCCCCTGACCGCCGACCGGACCGGCATGCGCACCGCGCTGTACCCCAGCCTCGTGAAGGCCGCGCAGGCCCACGCGAAGGGCGACCGCATGCTGATCTTCGAGATGGGCCGCGTCTTCCCGCAGAGCGGTGAGACCGAACGCGTGGGCCTCCTGATGCGCGGCCCGCTGGCACCCCGCACCGATCAGCCGGGCGTCGCCGGGGACTTCCGGGCGTTCAAGGGCCTCGTGGAATCCCTGGCGGGCACCCTGGGGGCCAGCTTCGAACTGCGCCAGTTGCGCGGCGCCGCCGTGCCGCCCGCCCTGCACCCCGGCATCGCGGGCGAGGTCGTCTGGAACGGGCAGAGCGTCGGCTGGCTCGGCGCGCTGCACCCCGAGATCGCCCAGGCGTTCGGCCTGAAAGGCGACACCTTCCTGATGGAGGCCGCGCTGCCCCTGCCGGGCCGCGAGTGGGCGTTCCGTGACCCCAGCCGCGCGCCCGCCGCGTGGCGCGACCTCGCCGTCATCACCCCCGCCAGTGTGAGCTACGGCGAGATCGCCGCCCTGCTGCGCGCCCACGGCGGCACGCTACTGGAAAGCGTGGAACCCTTCGACGTGTTCACCGGCGAGCAGATCGGCGCGGGCAACCGCTCGGTCGCCGTGCGCCTCGTCTTCCGCGGCGACAGGACCCTCACCGACGCCGAGGTGGACCCCGTCATGGACCAACTCATGACGGCCGTGCGCGCGCAGGGTTGGAGCATCCGCGAGAAGTGACCCCCCACCCCCTTCAGAGGGAAGGTAGAAGGAGGCCAGGGCCATGCGCTCTGGCCTCCTCTGATCACTGGTCTGGGGTGTCCCCGTGCGCGCGCCACCAGCGGAGGTTTGCGCGGATCAGCTCGCCGCTGAGTTCCTCATCGCCCGGCAGGTCATCTCGGCTGAACCAGCCGACCTCCAGCACCTCGCCGTCCTGGGGGGTGAGGGTGCCGGTGACGCCGTGGGAGCGGTACAGGACAGAGACGTTGTCGATGACGTGTCCGTTGGGGTACGTGAAGCGGTACTCGGGTCCGGCGAACATGTGCAGCGGGTCCAGGTGGGCGGCGCACAGGCCGGTCTCCTCGAACAGTTCGCGGGCGGCCGTCCCCGCGAAGGTCTCGCCGGGTTCCAGGCTGCCGCCGGGGAGCGTCCACAGGCGGGTGTGCCCGTGCCGCAGCAGCAGGAGGCGGCCGCTATCGTCGGTGACGAGGACGTTCGAGCCGGGCGCGAACCAGGGGTGCGGGCCGATCACGCGCCGCAAGTCCATCAGGAAATTCCCGACTGGTGGCGCGGGCGGCGTGGGGGCCAGCGGCAGGGGCGGCAGGCCCGCGCGGGCGCGCAGGACGTTCATGCTGGCGCGGTTGGCGTTGTTACTCAGGTCCGGCAGGGCGCCAAGCGGAAACCACCGCAGTTCCAGCGTCTCGCCGCTGCTGTCGGGTGCGGCCCCGACCAGTGCGGCGGCGGGGAGCGTGCCGTGCGCGCGCATTCCGATGATGTAGATCTCATGGCCGTTCGGGTAGCGGTGGAACAACTCCGGGCCGTCCTGCAAGCCCTCGGGCAGCGGCAGCAGGCTCAGGTCCGGGCAGATCAGGCCGGTCTCCTCGAACAGTTCGCGCCGGGCGCCGCTCAGGAAGTCCTCGCCGGGTTCGAGTGCGCCGCCGGGTTCGCTCCACAGGCCGTCATCGCCGCGCCGTTGCAGCAGCACCCGGCCCACGCTCGTCCTGGATCAGCGCGCCCGCCGACGCGGCCATCAGGGGACGGTTGCCCCACACGGCCCGCAGTTGCATCAGGGTCACGCCCAGCCCCGCGCCGGGAATTCCGGCACGCCCAGCCCGTCGGCCGCCTCGGCGGGCAGCATTTCGGCCATCAGGCCCCAGTCCATGTCTTCCATGCGCATGCACCACGTGAGCGCACCGCCCACGCCTGCACCGCCGCGAACAGGGCAGGCCGGAGCAGGGGACAGGACAGAACACGGGCCAGGACAGAACAGGGGGCAGGCCGGAGCACCTGCCCCGGGGCCTGCCCCTCCGTCTGCCCGCGTTCAGGGGCGCTGGCGGGCGATTTCCTTGAGGTCCTTCTCGGCCGTGCGGTAATCCGTCTCGACGAGTTTGCCGTTCTTCACGTAGCGGAACTTCACCTGATCGCCCGGCTGCAGGTTCATGTCACTTCCGTCGGCCAGCGGGCCGAAGGCGGTCACGACAGCCTTACCGTTGAAGGTCAGGGCGGCGTTCACGGTGCCGCCGATCCTGTCCAGGGCGTTTGGGGCGCTCATGGCCTTCTCGCTGATTTCCAGGTTGCTCAGGTCGCGCAGGTACACGCTCAGTTCGGCCTTGTGGCTGGGAATGTCCAGCGTGCCGGTCGCACCCATGCTGACCCCCGCCGGGGGCGATTCCGCGCCCGTTCAGGGCAGGTCGCTCAGGCCATGTTCTCGGCGCAGGAGGTTCAGGCTCGCGACATTGATCGCGCCGCTCAGGGGCGGCAGGTCCGTCAGCGGGAACCAGGCGAGGGCCAGTGTTTCGCCGCTCTCGTCAGGCGCGGCGAGGTCCAGCGCGGCGGCGCTGAGAGTGCCGCGCGTGCGCAGGCCCACCTGGTAGCGCTCGCCGCGTGGGGTGCTGACGCGGTAGGCGGGGCCGTCGATCAGGGCGTCCGGGAGGGGGAGCAGGTGCAGGTCCGGGCAGATCAGGCCGGTCTCCTCGAACAGTTCGCGCTGCGCGGCCTGCAAGAAGCTCTCGCCGGGGTTCAGGTGCCCGCCGGGCGTGCCCCACAGGCCGTCGTCGCCCCGGCGTTGCAGCAGCACGCGCCCGTGCTCATCCTGAATGAGGACGCTGACGCCCACGGACAGCGTGGCGGCCGGGCGGGCCGGGAGGATGGTGAAGGGGTCGGGTGGACCGGACATGCCCGGCACCCTAGCGCGGCGCGCGGCGTAGCGTGAAGGCATGACCGACACGCCCCGCCCGGCCGCCCACCCCGCCGAACCCTGGAGTTACGAGACGACTGCCGTGCAGAGCAGCATTCCGCGCGGGCTGGGGCAGACCATCGGCCTGCCGATTCACGCGGCCGCCGCGTTCCAGTTCGACACGCTGGAAGAAGCGCAGAGCGAATTTCAGTACAACACGGGCCTCAGTTACGCGCGCCTTCAGAACCCGACCGTGCGGGCGCTCGAGGAGCGACTGACCACCCTGGAGGGCGGCGCGGCCACTGTCGCCGTGGCGAGTGGGCAGGCGGCCACCCTGACTGCGATTCTCAGCGTGTGTCGCGCGGGCGATCACGTGGTGTCGGCGTCCAGTCTGTTCGGCGGGACGACCGGGATGCTGGGTAACATCCTGCCGCTGATGGGGATTACGGCCACGCTGGTCGAGAACACCCCGGACGCCGTGCGGGCCGCCATGCGGGAGAACACCCGCCTCGTGTGGGCCGAGATGATCAGCAACCCCGCCGGGGATATCGCGGACATCCGCGCGTTCGCGGACATTGCGCACGCGAGCGGAGCGCTTGTGGCCATCGACAACACCTGCGGCGGCGCTGGCTTCCTGGCGCGGCCACTCGCGCACGGCGCGGACATCGTCAGCCAGTCCCTGACCAAGTGGGCGGGCGGGCACGGCAGCGTGCTGGGCGGCGCGGTCACGGTCGGCACCGGGCACGACCTGACGCGCAATCCCATCTACACGGACGGCGGCGCTCAGAGCGTCCTGAGCGTGCGCGGCGACGCGGCCCTCGCGTGGCGGCAACGCTGGTTCGGCGCGCACCAGCTGGGCATGACGCTGGCCCCGCACAGCGCATTCCTGATCGCGCAGGGCCTGGAAACGCTGGCGCTACGCCTGCAGCGCGAGAGTGAGACCGCGCTGGCCCTGGCGCAGTGGCTCGAAGCGCACCCGCGCGTCGGGAAGGTCAGTTACCCCGGCCTGAGCAGCCACCCGCACCACCACCTGGCCCAGACGTACCTGCGCGGCGGGCAGGGCGCGGTCCTGACCTTCGAGGTGCCGGACCCCAGCGCGTTCCTGTCGCGCGTGCGGGTGCTGCGCATCGCCCCGAACCTGGGGGACGTGCGCACCCTGGTCGTGCATCCCTGGACGACCACGCACGCCCGCGTGCCCGAGGCCGCCCGCCACGCCGCCGGTGTCACGCCCCTGACCATCCGCATGAGCGTGGGCGTCGAGGCCCTGGCCGACCTGAAAGCGGACATCGAGCAGGCACTGTAACCCCGTTCGTGCGGCTCCGTACCGCAAAGGGGCGTGCGTTGTTGCTACTCGCGTCTGCTCGGATTGATTCAGAAGTGCGCCGAATCAACCGGAAGCCGTGTCAGGTCCGCAGCTTCCTTCCACTGCGGTGACATGAACCCCGCACCCTCACCCTGAAGCGGTTCATGAAGCGCCCCCCTGGGCGCAGGGGCAGCCCGTTACAGCCAGGCTTTCTGGCCCTGGATGTACTCGCGAGCGAAATCCGCGTCACTTTTGGTCAGGTAGATGATGCCCTCGACCAGTCCCAGCAGGCCCACGGCGCCGCTGACCAGTGAGGCCAGCGGCAACGTGATGACCAGCCCCAAGCCCAGCGTCAAGGCGCCCAGCATGAACGCCACGATCCACACGCCCACGTTCACGCCCAGCATGATCGCGCCGGGCGTGGTGTTCCCCAGGTAGAACTTGTGCACGCCCAGGCTGCCCAGGAAGATCCCCAGCAGCCCCGCGATCAGCTTCTTCTGCGCCACGTCCTCGCGGCCCAGCGGCTGCGGCACCTGCGGCCACGCCGACTCTCCGAACGCGTCCGGGTTGGAAGCGGGTGGCGTGCCCTGCGGCGCGCTCAGGCCCGGCTGCGCCGCCGGTTTACTCACGGACGGCGGTGCTGTGGGGGCCGGAGTGACCGGGGGAATGCGCAGGTCCTGGGTACGCACGTCATCCGGTCCGCTCGTGCCCGCGCGGCCCAGCACTTCATCCACCCACGACGGCGCGTTGCCCGGCGTGCTCGTCCCGTCCTTTTCCGGTCTGGTCATGCCCCCACAGTACGCCCGGGGGGACCGTCGTTCATCCTCCGAAAGTGACCCTCCAGAAGTGACCCTCCAGAAGTGACCCTCCAGAAGTGACCCACCAAAAGTAACTGGGTGCTGCGCGCTGATCGGTGCCGTTCAGGGCCGCACGCCGCGCGCCATGATCACCGGCAACGGCACCGTCAGTGGCCCCCGCAGGAACAGCGGCGCGAGGTCCAGTCCGCAGTGCTGCGCCGCGATCTGCGCCCGCACGGACGGCGCGAAGCCCGCCAGCGGCTGCCCCTCCAGGCCCGCTGCGATCTCGTCCCAGCGGTCCCCCACGCACGCCACGGTATACGGCAACTCGGTGCGGTCCACCTGCACGTTCCCCAATCCCGCGCCCAGCAGCAGGTCCCGCGCGGCCTCCGGCGTGGGAATGCGGCCCAGCGGCGGGAACCCCGGCGTGACCCCGTGCGACTCCAGTCGCGCCCGCCACAAGCCCGGCAGTTCGCCCAGCAGGCCCCGCCCGAACGACGAGAACACCACCGACCCGCCCGGCCGCAGCACCCGCCGCCACTCGCGCAGCGCCGCGCCCATGTCCGGCATGAAGAACAGCCCCGACGCGCACACCACCACGTCGAACGACCCATCCGGGAACGGCAGGTGCGCCGCGTCCCCCACCACGAACCGCGCGAATGGCGCACGCCGCCGCGCGACCTCCACCATGCCCGCCGACAGGTCCAGGCCCACCACGGACCCACCCGCGCTGCCCGGCCCAGCCCCCATCTGCCCGGCCCGCACCTGCCCGGCCAGGGCCAGGGCCACGCCGCCCGTCCCGGTCATCACGTCCAGCGCCGCCTGTCCCGGCCGCGCGCCCACCCGGTCCGCCACGAACGCCGCCACCCGCGCCAGGAACCCCAGCCGGTCGTACCCGCCGGCCAGCGCGTCGAACTGCTGCCGGTTACGGTCCTCCCACCCCTGCGGTGTCGTCATGCCCTACCTTAATACCGACTTCGCTCCACTGCGCCACAGTCGGGAAGGCACCGCCCGCGGCTCCATACCGCGAAGTGCGTGTATTGTTCCTCCTCGCGTCCGCTCGGATTGATTCGGGATTGCACCGATCAACCGGAATACGTATGATCCGGCCTCCGGCGCAACAGGGTCACAGCTCACAGGGTCACAGGTCACAGGGTCGCAGCTCACAGGGTCAAGGCGCCTCTCCTCCGATCCGCGTCAGCACGGCCACCTGCCGTGCCAGCGCCGTGAGCGTCCACGCGGCTTCCGGCTCGCTCCACCCGTCCCGGCACACGTCTGCCCGGCTCAGGAATCCCTGCTGTGCCAGCCCCAGCAGCGCAGAGGCGAACTCCTGCCGGGACAGGCCCGCCACTGTCGCCGTGCCGTTCACGGGCAGGCGGTCCCCGAACGGGTCAATCGGGTCGAGCAGGTCAAAGAGACCCACGAACACCCGCAACTCCCGGTCGGACAGACCCTCGATCACGCGCATGGTCTGGAATTTGTCCGGCGCGGGCGGCGGAAAAGCCAGCACGCAGCCTGCCAGCGCCCGCGCAATGAAGCGCAGTTTGTCCTCGGACTCCGCGACCTCTGCCGCGCGCACCGCCTGCACCACGTTCGCCTGGAACGCCCCGGACCGCAGGTACGCGTGATCCACGGCCCCCTCAACCCCATGCAGCGCGCCGAACTCGGCCTGCACATGCACGGCCAGCCGCGCCGCCTGCCGCTCGCTGGCGGAAGCGAACCAGTCTGAAAGCGACCCGGAGGGCAGCCCCAGCGGTTCCAGGGACTGAAGGGCCGGGAGGAGGGGGGTGAGGGCGTTCATGTCAGCGGGTCCGAATCATGTTTCGGGGCCACTGCTCTGCGCAGACTCACCCGCGTCCCCTGATCGTCTCCAGCGTATCCCGCACCAGCAGTTCTCCGTCGCGGTACACGGTGCGCAGCAGCGAGCCGGGGAAGTTGGTCTCAAACGTCTTGTAGGCTTTCGTGACCATGCGGCCCCCTTCTTCCACCAGGTCGAGCACGCCGTCTTTGCTGCGTTTGCCGGGGTCGGTGACGGGGTCTTTGTAGATGCCCCGGTAGGCGCCGTCGATCAGGCCGGCGCTGGCCTTGTACGCGAAGCGCTGGGTGTCCCGGTCGACTTTCTGGAGGAGTGCACCGCCCATGCCGAAAGACACGTTCTCGGCGCTGTAGCCGTCCACGTCGAGGTTCCCGAGGATCTGGCGGATGGTGTGTTCGTCGATGCCGTCGCCCTGGATGACGCGCACGTGGTTCAGGACCTTGTAGCCTTTGCTGTTGGTGGTGGTGCCGTAGCGGGCGGCCAGGGCGTTCACGGCGAGGCGCACCATGGCGGGCGGTTCGCCGCTGTCGGGCCGGACGACCAGGGTGCCGCCCGCGTCGATGACCTGCTGCCTCAACAGGTCGCCCCACAGGTGGTTGATGGCGTTCTTGAGGTCGTAGGAGTCGCTGACGACGGCGTACACGCTGCCGGGGCGGCTGAAACGCTCGATCATGTTGCGGTAGGCGTCGGCCTCGTGTTCCTTGCCCCAGCTGGTGATGGTGCTGTGCTCGGCGGCGGGAATACTGAAGCCCGCGAGGTCGCTGTCGTAGTGGTTACGCCCGACCCGCAGGGCCTCGAGGGTGTCGCTGCCCTGGAAGTTGATCAGGTGCGCGAGGCCCCCGATGCCCGCGCTCTCGCGGCTGCTCACGCCCCTGGAACCGAAGTCGTGGAGTTTGAAGGGGAGTTCCTGGGCGGCGCGGTCACTGGTCTTTTCCAGCGCGGCGCGGATGATCTCGCGGATGAAGTAGCTCTGCGTGGCGACGGTGGTGGGGTACCACACGCGCATCAGCATGGTCTCGAACCAGCCGGGCAGCCACGGCAGGTGCGGGTCGGTGTTCGTGCAGGTCATCAGGACGTTGTGGATGGGCACCAGCGTGCCTTCCGGGACGGCGCGGATCTCCAGGGGCAGGCGGCCGCCGTGCTCGTTCACGATCCGCATCCAGCCCTCAAAAGGGAAGGGCTCGCCGTGCGCTTCGATCAGGGTGCGGGCCTCCTCGACCATGTCGGCGGTGACGCGGCGGGTCAGGGAGCGGTCGAGGATGTACTGCAATCCGAAAAAGCGGGTCTGCGGGTACTTGCCGCCGCGTGATTCCAGGTAGGAAAAGAGGCGGGTGGTGCCCTGCGGGTACTGGAGAAAGTGGCTGCTCTTGTAGCTGTCGGTGTCGAGGATCAGGTTGTCGTCGCTGAGGGGGGTGCGGGTGGTGGTCATGGGGTGCCTCCTATGGTGACGCCTTGTCTTGACTCATAATCCGAACATCTACTATGAAAACGATGAGAAACCGAGCCTGGACCGCGAGAATGGGGCCTCCAACCGCAGCTCCCTGCGCACGTACACCCTGTTGCCGCACCAGCGACCCTGCCCTGTGCCTGACCGGGCAGGCCTTTCATCTTCCTTCATTCACCACTACCCCCAGGTCACACGGCCCCCGGTACAAGGCTGAGCAAACCTTTCACCGGTACGGGCAGTTCCGCTACAGGTACACCTGACAGCCCCGCGCCATCAGGATGTCGAAGGCGCCGGGCAGGTGTTCGATGCGGTTCCAGCGCAGGTCGAGTTTCCGCAGGGCGGGTAGGTGCGCCAGCGCCCCGGGCAGGGTGGTCAGGTGGTTGGCGCGCAGGTCGAGGGTGTGCAGGGCGCTCAGGTCGCCTAGCGTGTCCGGAACGTGCGTCAACGCATTGAACCGCAGGTTCAGGGTGGTCAGGCGCGGCAACTGCCCCAGCGAGCCCGGCAGTTCCGTCAGCGCGTTCCCCTGGAGGTCCAGCACCTCCAGCGCCCCACACCCGCCCAGACTGGCGGGTAGCGTAGTCAGGCGGGCGTTCATGACGTGCAGCTCCCGCAGCCCACCCAGCGCCCCGAGGCTGTCTGGCAGGGCTTCGAGCGGATTGCCGTACAGCCGCAGCTCCGTCAGGGCGCTCAGGTCGCCCAGCCAGTCCGGCAGGCGCGTCAGGGCGTTATCCGTGACATTCAGGTACGTCAGCGTGCGCAGGTGCCGCATGGACTCCGGCAGCTCCGTCAGCCGGTTGTGGCTCAGGTACAGGAACGCCAGCCGCTCCAGCCCCCCAAAGGCGTCCGGTAGGGCCCCGAGCTCGTTGTGCCCCAGGTCCAGCATCCGTAACTCGCGCAGGTCGCCCAGCGCGTCCGGCAGTCTCCGGAACAGATTGGCAGACAGATTGAGCGTCCGCAACCCGCCGCGCGTCCACACCCAGTCCGGGACGCCCGTCAGCGCGTTGTCGTACACGCTGAAAACCGTCATGCCCGGCGCGGCCTCCCGCCCCGGCAGCCCACTCAGGCCCAGGCCGTCCAGATTCACGCCCCGCACCCCCGACCAGTCCGGCAGGGCCAGCAGCGCCGCCCCCCGGACTTCGGAAAGATGCTGGTGAGTGGGCAGCGGGGCAGCAGACATGCCCGCAGCGTACCGGGCGCGGGCATGGTCGGGAGGCTCAGGTGAGGTGGCTCAGACGGATTCCGGGTTGAAGTGGGCTGCAACCACCGCTCAGCCCGGAGTCCGGATCAGTCCTTCCCTGGCAGGGCGAGGCCCATCTGCTGGTACATCTGGTACTGGGGGGCGCCGCCGAGCATGTTCTGGCCGCCGTCGACGGGCAGGATGACGCCCGTGACGTAGCTGGCGGCGTCACTGACGAGGAACAGGGCGGCGTTGGCGATGTCCTGGGGGATGCCGAAGCGGCCCAGGGGCACGGTGCTCATGACCTGGTGGCGGGTCTTCTCGTCGGGGGCGAGGCGGGCCATGCCCTCAGTGCCGTCGATGGGGCCGGGAATGATGGCGTTCACGCGAATGCCGCGCAGGCCCCATTCGACGGCGAGGGTGCGGGTCAGGGCGTCCACGCCCGCCTTGGCCGCCACGACGTGCGCCTGCATGGGCACGGGAATCCCGTAGGCGCTGATGCTCAGGATGTTCCCGCCGGGAGTGCTCAGGTGGGGCGCACAGGCCTTGATGGTGTGGTACGTGCCGAGCAGGTCGATCTCGACGACGGTCCTGAACCCGTTGGGGCTGATGCCGTCCACGGGTGCGGGAAAGTTCCCGGCCGCTCCGGCGATAACGATGTCGAACGGGCCGAAGGTTTCGGCGGCCTGCGCGGCGGCGGCCTGCATGGCGGCCATATCGCGCACGTCGGCGCTGACGCCGAGGGCCTGCCCGCCCGCGTCGATGATGCCCTGAGCGGCCGTCTGGGCCTTTTCCAGGTTGCGGCCCAGGAGGGTGACCCGGCAGCCGTGCGCGGCGAAGCTCCGGGCAACGCCGAGGTTGATGCCGCTGCCGCCGCCCGTGATCAGGGCGTGCTTACCGGCCAGCAGGTCGG
The DNA here is from genome assembly GCF_018260555.1 of Deinococcus sp. Lineage (GTDB taxonomy): Bacteria > Deinococcota > Deinococci > Deinococcales > Deinococcaceae > Deinococcus. The sequence continues at coordinate 30,833 of NZ_JAGLBB010000038.1, forward strand.
GGCGGAAGGTGCTGTCAGCGGTGCCGGGTTGCAGGGTGCCGAGGATGGGGGTCTGGGTCATGTGGGGTCTCCTTGGGTGGGGGAAAGGGATCGGGGGTGGTGGGCTGGAATGAAGACCCGAGCCCGTGTTCCTTGAGGGCCGTGTTCCTTGAGGGCCCGGTTACTTGAGGGCCCTGGCGAGACCTTCGGCCGTCATGTGCTGGGCGTTCCAGGTGACGGCCCCGGCGAGGCTCTGCGCGTGGGGCAGATCGTCTTGCAGGGTGCGTTTGGTGCCTTCCAGAGCGCGGGGCGGGAGCGTGGCGAGGGACGCGGCGAGTTCGTCGGCCCGGGCGAACAGCGCGGCCGGGTCGGGCAGCAGTTCGGTGATCAGCCCCCAGCGTTCGGCGGTCGGGGCGTCGATAGGCTGGCCGGTCAGGGCGAGGTGCGCGGCGCGGCCCCGGCCGATCAGGTGCGGCAGGCGTTGCAGGCCGCCCAGGTCGGCGGTGATCCCGAGGCGCACTTCGGGCAGGCTGAAGCGGGCGCCTTCGCTGGCGATGCGGATGTCGCAGGCGCTGACCAGTTCCAGTCCCGCCCCGATGCACCAGCCGTGCACGGCCGCGATCACCGGGATAGGCAGCGCGGCAAGCCCCTCGATGGCGGCGTGCATGTCGGCCACCACGGCCCGGAACGCCTCGCGGTTCCCGAGGGCGGGGGTGATGGTGGCGGCGCTGGCTTTCACGTCCAGTCCGGCGCTGAACAGGTCCTCGCCGCGCACGATCAGGGCGCGGGCGCCGCGGCCATGCAGGGAAGCCAGGACCTGCGGGACTTCCAGCCAGAAGGCGGGTCCCATGGTGCCCTTCTTGCTGATGATGGTCAGGGTGGCGACCTCACCCGCCTGGGTGAGCCTTACGCTCTGAAATGTCATGACGTCCACTGTACCGCTTTCAGCTGAACCCGGTTCAGTCTACCCGTCAGTCTAGCGGGGCGCCCGGTTGGCGGTCCGGACGGGCGCGCGCGTCGGGGCCGTCCAGGTCGGCTCTATTGGCCCGCTCATATGGATTCCGGTTGATTCGGTGCGGTTCTGAGCCAATCCGAGCGGACGCGAGCAGGAACAGAAGACGCCCCTTCGCGGCAAGGAGCGGCAGCCTGTATCAGTAGGCAGTGTTGGTAACCGGGCACCCTGAGAGGGCCTTAACAATCCAACCGGAGTCCGTATCGTACGAACTCCGGTGAAGGTGTTTGCAAAAGGTGTGAATCCGAGCGGAGGCAGACAGCAGCCCCGCAAAGCGAGCAGGGGAGCAACGGGTTCCAGGCGTGGCATTGACCACCCGGCGCTTCGACGGATTGTCACGCAGACAGGCGACTGCGCCTGACTAAGTACACTGCGTTTACTGACATCTTTCAGTTCTAAGCCACATGCTGGCGAGTGCCGTCCCAGACGGCTAAAATCCGTTCCATTTCTCTTT
>NZ_JAGLBB010000039.1:0-7026 GCF_018260555.1 Deinococcus sp.
GCTTGTCATGCATCGCGCCTCGCTTGAGGCTCAGAAAAGATACAGGTCCCCGGCCCATCTGTCAACACCCCCCGCCCGGCCGAGCCTTCACGCTGGCCGAACTGAATCCCAACGGCGTACTGGACACGGCACACCAGCGGCGTGAGAGGCAGCCCGTAATGGCCCCGGCCAGAACACATGAAAGCCGTTCATCATGCCCGTATGTCCCGTTGTCACCGCCTGTTCCTGCTGCCTGCCCTGTGTGTGGGTGTCCTGTCCCTCTCTCATGCCTCGGCCCTGAAAGTCGAACCGGTCGTGGCAGACGGCATTCTCTACACAGTGGCCACCGTGAACCCGGCGACCGACCGGCTGCAACTGCACTGGTTGAATCCCAGTACGGGCGCTCCGTACGCCACGTTCGCGCAGCTGAGGGCGCGGCTGCACAGGGAAAGGCGCACCCTGGGGTTCGCCACCAACAGCGGTATCTACGCGCCGGGCCTGAAACCCCTAGGCCTGCATGTCGAGCAGGGGCGCACGCTGGTGCCGCTGAACATGGCCCGCAGCGGAGGGAATTTCGCCCTGCTTCCCAACGGCGTGTTCTGGGTGAAAGGCGCGCGGGTCGGCGTGACCGAAACCCGCCGGTACGCCACGCTGAACGTGCAACCCACCTTCGCCACGCAGTCCGGTCCGCTGCTGCTTCAGGGCGGTAAGGTACACCCGGAATTCAACCGGGGTAGCACGTCGTTCAAGCTGCGCAGCGGCGTGGGCGTCTGCCGGGACGGGCGGGTGCGGTTTGCCGTGAGTGCCGGCCCCGTGAACTTCTACTCGTTCGCGGTGTTCTTCCGGGACACGCTGGACTGCCCGGACGCCCTGTACCTCGACGGAAGCATCAGCGCCTACGCCACGGGCGACCGCAGCACGCAACTGGCAGACTTCGCGGGTATCTGGAGCGTGACCCGCTGAAGCAGATCGCTCTGATACGGATTCCGTTTGTTTTGCCGACAATCCGGAACATCACCGGGTAGTCAGCTCCACGTCCGGAACCCGCTTTTCTCCTACTCGCTCGGATTGAATGGTCTTTGTAGCCCATTCAATCGGAGTCCGTATGACAGGCACACTTCATTCCTGCCCTCCCGGCGGAATGCCAGAAAGAACCGCCTGCCCCCGAAGTGGGAGGCAGGCGGTGCGGGTGGCCTGAATGACCGGGTTCAGTTCCCGATAGTCAGGGTCACGCTGCTGAGAGGCTCGGCAGCCGCGTCACCCATCGGGCGGACCTCATAGGAGACGGTGCCGGCGCCGGGCTTGCTCTGGTAACTCCAACCGCAGCTGGCGTCCAGGGGGATGTTCTTGACACCGACGGTGCGGTCACCGCGCTTGACGGTCACGCTGTACCCCTCACCCTGGCCAACCCCGCCGAAGCGGAAGGGTTCGCTAACGGTCTGCCCGTCTGCGATGCTGAGCGTGTAGTCCTTGGTGCAGTTGGCGGCGCTGGCGCCCTCGGCAGCAGCGGCGATGGTCGTGCTGCGCGCGCCGAGTTCCGTGCCGTCCGGGCCCTTGACCGTGTAGCTATGCGCGCCGGCCGAGGGGCTGGGCACGTTGAGGGACCAGGTTCCGTCCGCACCGACGGTGACCTTGCCGAGGCTGGTGCCGTCCTCGAACAGTTCAAGTTGCTCGCCGGCCGTGCCGGTACCGTTCATCGTGAAGCCGCCTGCCGGGAGTTCGGCGTCCGCAGCAGGAGCAGCGATGCTGAAGCCGGTGGCCGCACCGTCGGCGATATTCACCTTAAATTCACTGCGGGCCTTGCCGCCGTCCACGGTGTAGGTGTGTTCACCCACGGTCGGGGCGGGCAGGTCGGCTGTCCACTTGCCGTCGCTGCCGACGGTGGCGGTGCCGACGTCCTGACCCTCGTCCTGAATGGTCAGGGTCGCTCCGGCGGGGCCGGTGCCGCTCATGGTGAACGGCGCGGGTGGCAGGTTCGCGTCGGACGTCGGGTTGGTCACGATGATGCTGGCGGCCCTGTCGGTGACCGTGGTCGCCGAGTCCACCGGCTTACGGTTGACCAGCCAGCAGCCGCCCAGAAGCAGCAGCGCCAGCAGCGGAATGATCCACCAGGGGAAGCCGCCACGGCGTTTCTCCCGGGGAGGGATGGGCGGCACGCTGGCCGTGTTGAGGGGCGGGGCCGTCACGGGAGGCACGTTCGGACGGGACGCCCCCGCCAGGGCCGTGGTGGCAGCCCCGGCAGCGGCGGCCATTCCGCCGGCGCCCAGCAGACCACCCAGGCCGCTGGGCAGCAGGCCGGTCAGGCCAGCACCCAGGCTGCCCAGCAGGCCGCTGAAGCCCGCAGCGCCCATGCCGCCGCTCCGGGCGCGGTTACCCAGCATGCCCAGGACCAGCGGGGTCATCAGGGCCAGCAGTCGCCCGGCGCTGGCGCCGCTGCCTCCGAGCGCAGTCCCCAGTCGCCCCGCGACCTGATCGACGTTCCCGAACAGGCCGCCCAGCAGGCCGCGCCCCTGCCCCTCGATGCGGGCCGATTCGGCGGCGTCGTCAAGCACTCCGGCGCGCAGGTGACCGTCCGCGCCGGTCAGTGACTCGAAGGGACGCGCCATGTTCAGCACGTCGTTCGCGCCGGACTCGGTACGGCCCTTCTGCACCAGCGAGTTCAGGATGAGCGGCAGGGCCGCCTGGGCCGCACGTTTGGACGCGCCGCCACCGAACCCGGCCGAGGCCCCGAGCCGCTCGGCGACCGGACCGCTGAACTGCCCCTTCAGGAATTCCAGCAGTCCGCTGGCACTGTCGTCACGGGCAGCTGCGCCGGCGACACCAGCCAGGCCGACCGCCGGCACCTTCAGTGAGGACACGTCTACAGACGGCACATGCACGGTCGGCGGCGTGAGGTCCGGTGCGCTGACCTTCCCCAGTCCCGAACCGGTCAGGCCACCCAGGGCCGCGCCGCCCAGTGCGGCGGCCGCGCCGGTCCCAGCGCCCAGCAGGCCCCCCAGCTGACCCCCCACTCCGCCGAGCATTCCGCCGATGTTCCCGCCGTTCACCCCGGCCTTGCCGAGCTGGCTCAGCAGCAGCGGGAGGACCATACCCATCATCTTCTGCACGCCGCCGCTGGCCGCGCCGGTCTGCGCCGCCACGGTCTGCGTGAGGTTGGCAGCGCGGTCGCCCAGCAGGACCGGCCCCAGAAGCTCCCCGGCCTGCTGGAGGTTCTGCACGCCGTCGGTACCTGCCAGGGCGTCCTGCACACTGCCGAACTTCGGCAGGTTCTGGATGGCTTCGGTGATCTGCGACTGTCCCTCGGCGCCGCGGGCGTGATCGGCCAGCGCGTCGAGTTGCAGGGGCAGGCCAGCGCTGAGGACGCGCTGCGCGGTCTGTGCGTCCAGACCGGACACCTGACCCAGACGGCTGGCCCCGTCACCTCCGAAGAACGATTGAATCAAGTCTGTGATGTTCATGACGCCTCCTGGGAACTACCGTGAAACGGAATTCTTGAACTGCCCGAAACCGGGGATGAAACCTGAATGGCATTGACGCACCGTTCCGCCATCTTGCGGACACGAAGGCCGTGCCGGCACAAGTGTAAATTGTTTCACTCCGTTATGGCATTAGATGTGCAGCGAGTCACACCGTAACACCTTCGGCAGCCTGGCATTCTACACGTCACAACAGACACTCTTAACGAACCGCACCCCCGTACTACCCCCATCAGGGGCATACGGACCGGCGCGGCACCAGTACGTGCTCTGCACGAACCCGCTGCCCGCGAACACCCGCACCGACACCAGCGTCAGCGGCAGATCGGCGTCCAGCGGCCCGAACAGCGGACGGCCCCGCCCCAGCAGCACCGGCACGACCGTGACCGTCAGTTCGTCGATCAGTCCGGCCCGCAGGAACGCCTGAACGGTCTGCCCGCCGTCCACGTACACGGCCCGTGCGCCCAGGCGGCCCAGTTGCTCCGCGACCCATTCGGGCGGTCCGGCCATGACCTGCACCGTGCCGCGCAGGGCGGGAGGCAGGTCCGCCGCGCTCAGGGTGCGGCTCAGGGCGACCACCCGCAGGCCCGCGTACGGCCACTCCGGGAAGTCCTTCACGGTCTCGAAGGTCTCCCGGCCCATCAGCAGGGTATCCACGCCCGCCACGAACGCCGCGTACCCGTGATCCTCGCCCACTGGCGCCGCTGCACCGTCCGCCGTGGCTCCCGGCAGCCAGTCCAGGCGACCGTCCGGCCGGGCGATCAGGCCGTCCAGGCTGACCGCCACGAACACCCGGAACTCAGGCCGCATGGTACTGATCATACGGACGGCGGTCGATTCGGTGCAGTTCTGAATCCATCCGAGCGGATGCGGGCAGGAACCACAGAGGGACTGCGCGGTATGGAGCCGCAGGCGGCGCTTTTTCGACTGTGGCGCAGTGGAGCGCAGTCCCTATCAGATGCGGCCCTCGTACCGGTCACGGTGCACGATGTACGCCAGTCCCAGTGTGCTGAGGGTACTGACCAGACTGCTCAGGCCGTAACTGATCAGCGGCAGGGTGATTCCTGTCAGCGGCAGCACACTCAGGGCCGCGCCGACGTTCTCGAGAACCTGAAAGCCGATCTGCCCCAGAATGCCCGCGAACAACACCTGATCCTGCAACCGGGGCGCTTCGCCCGCCATGCCCGCCAGCCGCCAGAACAAAGCGCCGTACAGCAGCAGCACCGCCACGCCCCCCACGAACCCCTGTTCTTCCAGCCACGTGGAGACCGCGAAGTCCGTGTGCGGCTCCGGCAGGAACCCGTTGTGCGACTGACTGCCCTGCTTGTACCCCTTGCCCTGCAACCCACCGCTGCCCACCGCGATGGTGCTCTGAATCACCTGATACCCCGCTCCGCGCGGGTCCTCGTAGGGATTCAGGAAGATCGTCAGGCGCTTTTGCTGGTAGGGCTCCAGGTGCGGGTACAGCACTGTTGGCAGCGCCGTCCCCACCAGCAGCGCCGCCAGCAGCGCGTGCCACACCGGTATGCGCGCCGCGAGCATCATCACGGCGAACATGACGCTCAACACGATGGCCCCCCCGAAATCCTGAATGCCGACCAGACCCACGGCCGGCAGGAACACCGCCAGCGCCCGCCCGTACGTGGATACCCCCTTGAACCCCCCGCGCAGCGTGACGGCCAGCATCAGGATCAACGCGAACTTCAGGATCTCCAGCGGTTGAAACTGGAGCGGCCCCAGCTCGATCCAGTTGCGCTGCCCGTTCACTTCCTTCCCGATCACGAAGGTGCTGACCTGCATCAGGAGTGCCAGCCCGTACAGGTACGGCGCCGCACGGTAGATGCGGTCCCGGCCCGCCCACCACATCAGGGCAATCGGCACGGCCGCCAGCACCACACCCAGCACCTGCTTGCTGAACACGCCGCTCGACACGCGCGGGGACAGGGCGGCCGTGCTGACGGTCATCAGGCCCACTGCCAGCAGGGCCGCGATGATCACCGGGAACCGCAGGTCGTACTTCACGGCGTTCCCCACAGCGGCGCCCGCGCGGGCACCCCGGAGGGAACAACAGACTGAACATTCAAACGCGCCACCCCCACAGGCTACGGCCTGCACGGGCGAAGGTGTTTAAAGCCGGTACAGGCTCTGGTGGAAGGGTCGGCAACAACCGTTGCACCGGAGCGGACGCGGGTGGGGGCAACGCGGGTTCCGGGCATAGCGCTGACAGCCCAGTGTGCTGACAGCCCAGTGCGCCGGGTTGCTGAGGCCCGGCCGCCAGGCTCAGCGGTTGCGTTCGGCCGCGCGCCCCGGCGAATCCTCATCCAGTGGGATGTTGGCCATCAGGACCACCATGTCGCCCCGCTGCTCGATCTCCACACTGCTGTTTCCTGTCGGGAAGTACCGCCTGACGACTTCCAGCAGGTCGTTGCGCAGCGCGTCCACCTTGCCCGGCGGAATCTGCGCGCGGTCGTAGGCCAGTACCAGTTCCAGGCGGTCTTTCAGGGTCTCCTTGGTCCGGCCGCGCTTCATCCAGGAGAACACGTCAGGCCCCCCCGAACAGTCGGCGCAGCGCCGCCATGAACCCCTTGTCCTCCTCGAACTTCGGGTACGGCACGTCCTCACCCTTCAGGCGGCGCGCGGTCGCCATGAACGCCTCGCCGGCCTTCGTCTTGCCCAGCACCGCCGGCTCTCCCACGTTGGTCGAGATGATGATGCCCTCGTCCTCCGGCACGATCCCGATGGGCTTGACACCCAGGATGTCCAGAATGTCCGCCTCGGACAGCATGTTGCCGCTCGCCACCATCTTCGGCCGCAGGCGATTGATGACCAGCCGGATCTCATTGACCTGCTGAGCCTCCAGCAGCCCGATGATGCGGTCCGCGTCACGCACGCTGGAAACCTCCGGGTTCACGACCACCAGCGCCCCCTGCGCCGGGGCGGCCGCCGTGCGGAACCCCGACTCGATCCCCGCCGGGGAATCAATCAGGATCCGGTCGAAACCCTCGGTCTCGATCAGGTCCCGCACCACACCCTTGAACACCTCCGGGTCCAGCGCGTCCTTGTCGCGCGTCTGACTGGCCGGCAGCAGGAACAGGTTCTCCACCCGCTTATCCCGGATCAACGCCTGCGACATGCGGCACTTGCCTTCCAGCACGTCCACCAGATCGAACACCACCCGCGATTCCAGACCCATCACCACATCCAGGTTCCGCAGGCCCACATCCACGTCAATGACCGCGACCTTCTCCCCCAGTTTTGCGAGAGCCGCTCCTATGTTCGCAGTGGTCGTGGTTTTACCCACGCCCCCCTTGCCGGACGTGACCACAATAACCTTGGCATTCATCTTCAGGTAGTGTACAGCCCAACTCTGAGAGACGCGCCAGCGAGTGCCAGCGGACCGCCGCGTGCAGCGTAGGTGCTGACTCTGCAGCCCTACGTCACCACCGGAAGGTGGGATCATCCGGTGCCGTCACGGACGCTCGGCCGCGGTGTTCCGGTTTAAGTACACTGCGTTTATCTTGTCGATAAACCGCGCGGAGCGCGGAGCAGAAGGAAAGTACGTTGAAGCGGG
>NZ_JAGLBB010000039.1:7036-31911 GCF_018260555.1 Deinococcus sp.
GAAGCGGGGATGGAGAGGTTCCGGCGCTTTTCCGGCATGGCGCCATGTGAGCTTCAAGGTACTGAGTAACGAATCAACCGGGATCCGCGTGAGCCCCTCTTTGCAGGTGATCCTGTAATCCAGTGCGTCGCCCGGCGCGGCCCGTCCCTGTAGAGTGGCGGGCTGAACCTGTGTGCCCCCGGGGGTGCCGGGTGCGGCGCAAGGCAAGGAGTGGATGATGATGGAAGGCAAGGGTCCCGCTGTGGTGGGCGCAAAACGGGTGGGGTTCATCAGTCTGGGGTGCCCGAAGGCGCTGGTGGACAGCGAGCGGATTCTGACGCAGCTGCGCTTCGAGGGTTATGAGGTGGCGGCCAGTTACGAGAACGCGGACGCGGTGATCGTGAATACGTGCGGGTTCATCACGCCGGCGGTCGAGGAGTCCCTGAGCGCGATTGGTGAGGCGCTGGAGGCGACCGGGAAGGTCATCGTGACCGGGTGCCTGGGCGAGCGGCCGGAAAAGATCATGGAGCGGCACCCGAAGGTCGCGGCGATCACGGGCAGCGAGGCCGTGGATGACGTGATGGGCCACGTGCGCACGCTGCTGCCCATCGATACGGGTGCCTTCACGGGCCTGCTGCCGGTGGCCGCGCCGGGCACGCGGGCGGACGCCGCGCAGCCGCAGCGGGAGGACACGCGGCACGGGGACGTGTTCGCGCCGAGCGTGAAGCTGACGCCGAAGCACTACGCGTACGTGAAGATCGCGGAGGGCTGCAACCACACGTGCTCGTTCTGCATCATTCCGAAGTTGCGGGGCTTGCAGGTGTCCCGTGACGCCGGGTCGGTGCTGTACGAGGCGTACCGCCTGATCGCGGGTGGCACGAAGGAACTGATGATCATCTCGCAGGACACCAGTGCGTACGGCGTGGACGTCCGCTACCGCGAGAGCGAGTTCCAGGGCGAGCAGGTCCGCGCGCACCTGACGGACCTGGCCGTGAAGCTGGGCGAGATGGGCGCGTGGGTGCGCATGCATTACGTGTACCCGTACCCGCACGTGGAGAAGATCGTGGAACTGATGGCTGCGGGCAAGATCCTGCCGTACCTGGATGTGCCGCTACAGCACGCCAGTCCGAAGATCCTGCGGTCCATGCGCCGCCCCGGGGCGGGCAAGCAGCTCGATACCATTCGCCGCTGGCGGGAAATCTGCCCGGAACTCGTGATCCGCTCCACGTTCATCGTGGGATTTCCCGGTGAAACGGAGGCGGATTTCCAGGAGTTGCTGCAGTTCCTAGAGGACGCCCGCCTGGACCGCGTGGGGGCGTTCACGTACAGCGACGTGGACGAGGCCGACGCGAACGCCCTGCCGGACGCCGTGCCGCAGCACGTGAAAGAGGAGCGCCTGAGCCGTTTCATGGAGGTCGCGCAGCGCATCAGCGCCGAGCGGCTGGCCGAGAAGGTCGGCACGGTCATGGACGTGATCGTGGACGAGTTCAACGATGACGAGGACGACGCGCCGGGCACGAAACTGATCGGCCGCACCCGGGGAGACGCGCCGGGCATTGACGGGCAGGTGTACCTGTTCGCCGGCGACCTTGCCGGAACCGTGAAGATCGGGGACATCGTGCGAGCGCGCATCGAGGACAGCGACGAGTACGACCTGTACGGCGAGGTCGTGGACACGCCCGCCTGGATGCCCAACGTGCCGCAGCTGGGCCACTTCGGAAGGCACTGACCGCAACGGTCACGGATCCGGTCCCCCGTGAACTGGTAGGCACAAACCATTCCATTCGAGCGGACTCGGAAAGCGGCCCCGCAGGGCGAGTGATCCGTTCTCTGGTCGAAGGGTGGCAAGAGGTCTGTGAGAGTTGTTGCCTACACTGCCGGTGTGACCCCCGACGTTTTTCTGGTGATCGTTGCTGCCCTGCTCGGCCTGCTGGTCGGGTCGTTCTCGAACGTGCTGATCTGGCGCCTGCCGCGCGGCGAGAGTATCGCCTTCCCGCCGAGTCACTGCCCGAACTGCGATCACCGGCTGGGCGTGCCGGACCTGGTGCCGGTGCTGTCGTGGGTGAGTCTGGGTGGCAGGTGCCGGTACTGCCGGGCGCCCATCAAGGCGCGCTACCCGGTGGTGGAACTGCTGACCGGGCTGGGCTACGGCGTGATCGCGGCGCTGTTCCCGCCGCTGCTGGTCGGGTGGGGCGCACTGGGCCTGATGGCGCTGTTCACGGTCCTGCTGGTCGGAAGTGCCATTGACCTGGATACGTACACCATCCCGGACGAGCTGACCCTGCCGGGCACGGCGCTGGGCATCCTGTTCGGGTTCCTGAACGGCCGGGCGGGGGCCGCGGGGGGCCTGCCGGACCTGGCAGGCGCCGTGCAGGGCGCGGTGCTGGGCGCGGGTCTGGTCGTGGCGATCAACCAGTTCGGGTCGTGGGTACTGCGCCGATTCCGGGAGCGGTCGTACCCGGAATCGCCCATCGGGTACCAGCAGATCAGTCTGGCGCTGCTGGCCGGGGCGTGGCTGGGGCCTTGGTGGGGGCTGGGCGCGGCGCTGCTGTCGGCGGCCGTGAACGTGGCGGCCCGGCGCGTGGTGCGCGTGCCGGAACTCCTGACGCTGGGCGGCCTGCTGTTCAGCGTGGTGCTGGGAAGCGCCGGGTACGGCCCCGGCATGATCCTGATGGTACAGGGCGCGCTGGCGGCGGCGGGTGCGACGTCGCTGGTGGCGGGCGTGTACTGGTGGCTGAAGTACCGTGGGCACAGCGCAGACGAGGGGGCGGATGAACCGGCCGACGCGAGCGCCATGGGCTTCGGGGACGTGAAACTGGCCGCCGTGATCGGCGCGTTCCTGGGCTGGGAGCGGCTGCTGCTGACGCTGGTCGTCGCGGTATTCGCCGGGGCGCTGTTCGGCGTGACGCAACTGGCCATGAAACGCGAGAACCGCGTGAAGTTCGGACCGTTCCTGGCGCTCGGCGCGCTGGTCGCCCTGATCTGGGGCGCGCAGATCATCGAGGGGTACCGGGGCAGCCTGGGGCTGTAAGAAAGTGTGACTGTAGGAAAGGTCGAAGGCCGATGGCCGATGGCAGAGGTCCAGTCACGGAACCCCTGCCATCTGCTGTCTGCCCTACGCCCTGATTACATCTTGACGCTGGTGCAGGTCACGCCGGCGTCGGCGGGGGCACCGGTGGCGTCCTTGGCCGTGTGGATGTTGAAGTACGTGGCGTTCATCACGTCGGCGGCGGCGACGCTGCCGGTCAGGCTGAGCATGCCCGTGGCGTCGCTGCGGCCTACCAGGGCGCTGGTCATGATGGGTGCGCCGCCGCTGCTGCACGGATCTTTGCTGGCCGCGCCCTGCAGGTGGTAGTGCGCGACGTAGTACGTGTTCGGGGCGAGACCCGAGACCCTGGCGCCGGTCATGACGGTCATGCCGTCTTTCTTCACGTTGACCACGCCGCTGGAGGACAGTGCACCGCCAGCCGGTTGCCTGGCGAGGGTGTAACCCGTGGCGGGGGACAGCATGGCGCAGGAGCCGAGGGTCAGGGCCAGCGTGGAGCCGAGCAGAAGTCTGGTGATGGTCATGGATGAAACCTCCTGGGAAAGAGAAGGGCGGTGGGCCGGTGGGTTGTCGTGCGCTCTGCAGTCTGCGCGTGCCGGGGGCGCTCAGAGTGTCGCCGGGGTTTCTTTATGACGGGGGGCTCAATGCGGTCCCAAGGGAGGAGTGCGTTCTATACTCGGTTCAATTCCATCCTGTTCCGATTCGCAAGCCAGGCACGCCCGGCCCGTCATCCGCTCCCGCGTGCCGCATTCCCCCGAGGTGCTCATGTCCGATTCCAGCCTGCTCGCCCCTGACCTTCACGCCCTGTTCGCCGCGCAGCAGGCGCAGCGCTGGTCGGCCGCGCAGACGACCGCCGCGCAGCGTCAGGCGATCCTGCGCCGCCTGCACGACGCGGTCCGCGCGCACCGCGTGCCGCTGGCCGACGCCCTGAAAACCGATCTGGGCAAGAGCCGCGCCGAGGCCGAGATCACGGAACTGCACCCCGTGCTGGAGGAGATCCAGCATGCCATCCGCCGACTGCCGCGCTGGATGGCGCCCCGCCGCGTGGATACGCCCAGCACGCTGTTCGGGGCGCGCAGCGAGGTGCAGATGCAGGCGCGCGGCGTGACGCTGATCCTGAGCCCCTGGAATTACCCCGTGAACCTCGCGCTGGTCCCACTGGTCGCCAGTCTGGCCGCCGGGAACACCGTGATCCTGAAACCCAGCGAGAAGGCCCCGAACGTGGCCCGCGCGCTGAGCGACCTGATCGGCAGCGTGTTCGAGCCGCGCCTGGCTGCGGTCGTGCAGGGGGACGGCGAGGTGGCCCGCGCCCTGACGGAACTGCCGTTCGGGCATATCTTCTTCACCGGGAGCGGCGCGGTCGGGCGTCACGTCATGCGGGCCGCCGCGAACAACCTGACGGGCGTGACCCTGGAACTCGGAGGCAAGAGCCCCGCCCTGATCGACGCCAGCGCCGACCTGGACGTGACGGCCGAGCGGCTGGCATGGGGCAAACTGCTGAACGCCGGGCAGACCTGCGTCGCCCCGGATTACGCGCTGGTGCCCCGGCACCTGGAAGCGCCGCTGCTGCGCCGCTTAGAAGCCGTGATCGCGCGGCGTTTCGGGACGGGCGCGTGGCTGCGGGCCGGACCGGATTACGGGCGCATGGTGGACAGCGCCGGCGTGCAGCGCCTGGAACGCCTGACGCAGGGCAGCGTCGCGCAGGGGGCGCGGGTGGTGCTGGGCGGCGAATTCGACGCGCCGGGCCGCTTCATCTCGCCGACCGTGGTGAGCGGCGTGACGCCTGACATGCCGCTGATGCAGGAGGAACTGTTCGGGCCGGTCCTGCCCATCCTGACGTACGACACCCCGGAAGAGGCCCTGAGCCTGATCCGCCGTCTGGACGCGCCGCTGGCGCTGTACCTGTTCAGCACCGAAGAGGACATGATTCGCCGCGTGCAGCGCGAGACGACGAGCGGCGGCATGGTCGTGAACGGTACGGTCGTGCACCTGACCAACCCCAACCTGCCGTTCGGTGGGGTCGGCCCCAGCGGCATGGGCAACTACCACGGCGAGCACGGCTTCCGCACCTTCAGTCACGAGCGGGCCGTGCTGCGCGAACCCACGCCCAGCCCCGTGCGTTTCATGTACCCCCCCTACGGCCGGCCGGTGCCCCGGCTGGTCGCGTGGGGCCTGCGACAGCTGGAACGCCAGAGCGGCCCACGCGAGTGATACGGATTCCGATTGATTCGGGACTGCACCGAATCAATCCGAGCGGATGCGAGGAGGAACAACAGACGCCCCTTGGCGGAATGGAGCGGCAGTCCGTATGACCCACCGCCCGGCGGGCCCGTGGCTGACCGGGGCCGTCACGGCGGGCGGGCGCTCCAGCCGCTTCGGGAGCGACAAGGCCCTGGCCCTGCTGGAAGGCCGGACGCTGCTGGAACGCGCCTGCGCCAGCCTGCACGACTGCCCCGCGCGCCTTCTGATCGCCCCGCCCGGCCGCTACGCCCTGCCGGAGTACCTGGGCCGCTGGGACACGCACGCCGATCTGCGCCCCGGCGAGGGTCCCCTGGCCGGACTGGAAAGCGCCCTGACCTACGCCCCGCCCGGCTGGGTGGCCTTCACCGGGGTGGACCTGCCGTGGCTGACCCCCGGCTACTGGCGCACGCTGAGCGCCGCCATCACACCCGGCTGCCTGAGCGTGCAGGCCACCGACGCCCAGGGCCGCCCGCAACCGCTGGCTGCGCTGTACCACACGGATCTGCTGCCGCACGTGACGGCCCTGCTGGACAGCGGGGAACGCCGCCTGCGACGGGCCGCGACGCCCGAACAGACTGGCCTGGTGGGCGGCTTTCCCGCCCGGACGTTCCTGAACATCAACACGCCGGACAGGTTGATGGTTGATGGTTGAAAGTCGATGGAGACAGCACACGACCCCATCAACCATCAACTTTCAACCATCGACGCTCCTGCCTTCAGCCGTACCGGGCCTTATGGGCTTTTTTCAGCGCGGCGTACTCCTCGTTCGCTTCGGCCTCATCCCACTTCGCCTTGAAGATGCGGGCGGACTCCGCCTTGACAGGGTCTTCCGGCGTGCGGGGCAGTTCCGGGCGTCCGTGCGCGCCGCTCTGACCCTTGCGGTCATCCGGGACAGGCCCGGCGTACTTCTTCCCTCCCCGGTGATTCGCGTACCTGCGGGCGCGCGTGAAGCCCATCTGCAGGAACTTGCGGGCCATGTCGGCCCCCACGAACTCCCCGCCCCGCAGGTACGCCAGGAACATCCCGAAGATCACCTCACTGCTGTCACGCGCCAGTTCCGGCGTCGCGAACCGCCAGTGCGGCAGCAGTTCGGACTTGTACGGCTGCACCAGCAGCACGCCCTGCTCTCCCACGCCCACCCGGTAGAGTTCCGGGTGCGCCCGCAGGTCCAGTTCAGCGTAATTCAGGGAGTAATCGAATTTCGGCACCTGTGCTCCTCCGCTGCGGACTCCGTCCGTGTCAGACGGGTTTCGCTCCCTACCGCGAAGCGGCGTCTGCTGTTCCTACTCGCGTCCGCTCGGATTGATTCGGAACTGCAGCGAATCAATCGGAATCCGTGTCGCTCACGTATCACGGCATGCAAAAAGGCCACCGGAGTGGCCCGGTGACCCGCTACGTATCCCGCCCCTGCTGGCTATCAGGGGCGGGCGTTCTCCTGAACCCACACCGGGTTGCCGGCTCCACAGCTATCAGAGCTGCGTCTCAGTTCATGCGGTCGTCGTCCATCATCGCCTGCAGCATCCAGCGGATCTTGTCGATCGTGGCGGCGTACCCGTTGTACAGGTCGGCGGTGGCGGGGTCGTTGGCGTCATCGACAGTCTGGCTGTCGTCACGGTAGCCCCGGCCCACGCGGCTCAGGTCGGCGACGAGGTCCTCAACCTGCGAGCGGGCGTCACGGACGGTCTCGGTGGGGACCTTCACGACGCTGAAGCGTTCGATGTCGGCGGGCGCGGCGATGGGGCTGCCGCCCAGCGCGACCAGACGCTCGGCCTGCTCGTCGATGCCGGGGAAGATCTCGTCGATGAACTCGTCGTACGCGAGGTGCAGGTCACGGAAGAACCGGCCCCGGATGTCCCAGTGGTACTTCTTGAACTTCAGGTACAGGCTGATCGTCGTCGCGAGGTTGCGCTGCAGGGTCTCGGCGACCGTACCGAACTCGCTTTCGGTCAGGTAGTTGTGGTCTACCAGGGCGTTGTTCGTGGCGTTCAGGTGCGCGGCGTCCGCGCTGCCCTTCCCGCTGGCCTTCGCGGCGACGGCCTTACCGTCACTGGTGGCCTTAGCGGCGGATTTCTTGTCGGATTTCGATTTGCTGTTCATGTGTTCAACGTACCCCCGCACCCGCCGGGCCGCCCATACGGGTTTCCTTTACTCTCCGGCCACAAACAGCAGGCGCTTGCCGTGAACCTTCATGCGCACCTGCCCGGCCTCCAGCAGTTCGGTCAGGTGGGCGCTCACGACCGCGCGGTTCAGGACCACCGCGCCCACGCTTTCCATGGTCACGCCCAGCGCGCCGCACACGCGGACCAGCAGGTCGTCCACGCCCGCCGCGCCCACCTGCACGGCCTCCAGCACGGCCGCCGTGGTGCGCGCGTACGCCGCGAGGTTCGCCGCGACCAGTCCAGGCAGGTCCGGGGTGGGCTCCCCGTGACCGGGCAGCGTGACGCACACCCCCTCCAGTTTGCCCAGGCGGGCCGCCGCCTCCTTCTGCAACGCCGAGGCCGCACAGAAGGTCAGCGGGTGCCCGTCGTCAAGGCCCGCATCCACCAGCAGCGCCCCACCCCGGCCGTCCCCCACCACCAGACTGTTCACCGCGCCCGGCAGGAAATGCACACCGGGAGCCAGCGAGACCACAGAAGCCATGCCCGGCAACCTACCCGCTCAGGTGCGGTAGCGGCACGCAGGCAACGGACGTACACTGGCAAATGATCAGGAGGTCAGGTATGGAGTTTGCCCGCCGACACGGAAAGAATAGAAAAACCAGTGCCGCCCTCCTCTACGCTCAACAGCCTCAGATCGCACAGGATCAGGCAGAGGCGCATCAGCGTATTCAACTTCAGCGGCAGACCACGCGGCCAGTGGCCGCTCAGAAATTAGCAGTGCAAAGCCCGCTCCGAGCCGCATACCTTGAACGTCAAGAGCAACAACGCGTCCAGCGGCAGCGCGACACTGTTTCAGCTCAATTGGCAGCGCTCCCTGAACCATCTACAGCCGCGCCCCAGCAGCAGGCCCAAGCGGTGCCGGATCGTCCCCAAACCGCAGCTGAATGGGTGACTGTCATGCGCCACCGTGCTCAGCAGGTCGACGGTAAACGGTTGGACGCGCGGGAATACGGGCAGTTCACCGCGCTGCAAAGGCAGGTGGTTTCCATCCTGACCCAGGGCTTCCGATCAGACCTGACCCCAGCTCTGACACGTCATAACGCCTACGGGGAACAACTGGCCCGCCTGCAGCAACACCACCTCAGCGCGCCCGTCAGTCACGTGGTACTCAGCCGCCTCCCACCAGCCGAACGCCTCTCTGTGCAGAGGGCCATGACGACTGCCGCCCAGCGCCTGGAAGCGGAATCACGGAACAGTGCCGTGCTGGACAGTCGCCACGCCTTGCAACGGCAACTGGCTGAACTTGACGCTGAAGCAACTCAGCCTGTCCTCCAGCGTATTCAGGCCCGGCGTGGCGGCGGTAACCCCCTGCCCGAAGCGATTCAACGACACCTTGAACAGGGACTCAACCATGACCTGAGCCGAGTCCGTATCCACGATGATGCCGAAGCCGATAGATTGGCCAAAGGCGTGAACGCCATTGCCTTCGCCACCGGTACCGACATCTTCTTCCGATCTGGAGAGTTCAACCCGAACACACGCAGTGGGCTGGAACTCTTGGCGCACGAGGTCACCCACACCGTCCAGCAGTCCCAGGGAAAGGTCGGGAGCGGCGTAGATCCCGACGCTGGACTAGAAGCCGAAGCACGCACGATGGGAGCCCGCCTTGCCAATCGGCCAGTCAGAATGACTGGGAAAAATCGAGTATTACAGCGGCCCTCAGCCTTCCCAGTACAGTTGCAGCGGCAGGCCGCCCTGGCAACTTCACCGGCCGTAAGACTTTCCATCAATTCTGGCCGTACTCAAGAGTTCCGCGCTCTGATTCAACAGTATCGTCAGCTGGTCAGCGTCGGGGCTATTACCCCAGAGGAACAACGAAGGGTCCATCTCGCTCTGAATCAGGTCGTTGGGAGCATCAGGAGTGCCGAGGCTCTGGCCGGCAGAGGAAGTACAGCGCGCATGCTGGCCGCCGGTAGTGTGATCGGTGCGGGCGGCCTCGCTGCCGACGATGTGACCGTCGTCGGAGTGGCAGACGACGTTGCCATTCCATTCGTGCTTCTATTCGCAGTGGGGGCCCTCGCTGTCTCGAAACTGACTTCGGCATCCACGTCCAGCCAGCAGCAGGCATGGCAGACGGCACAGGGAGCGGTCAACACTGCAGTGGCAGTGATCGGGGGCGTCGTGGCAATGGGGAAGAGACGCTCGCAAACTCGCACCGCCACGCAGACCCGCACCGGAACAACGGTCGCCACGACAAGCCGCCAGCAACCTCCCGTGCATTCCATGCGCTTTCAGGTGCAGTGGGGGGTCGAACTCTGGCGGGCCGACCTTCTCACAGGTCGTCAACGCACCGGGTAACATCGGTGTTACCTCTGTGCAGGCAGTCGCGGCTCTGACGGCAGTGGTTGCCTCAGTCACCCCGAAAGCTGCTCAACTGGCAGCAGCACCCGCTCTGGCAAAGCAGATCAAGTTCGTGAATTCTGCTCCACCGGCGGGTCTTTCACAGCAGTACCGCTCGTGGAGCGCCTATTTCGCCTACCTGAAATTCAAGGACGCGCGAGTTGACGTGGAAAACCTTCGCGGCCACAACCTGAGAACCTGAATGATGACAGCCATAAATGACCTGCTCGCAACTGCACTCTCACGCCGCGTCGCATCCACCGGCGCCCTTGGTACGCTGGGCCTCCTGCTTGAAGTTGCCCGTGCAACGCACCCCGCAGGCGATGATGGTGGCCTGGCTGATCTGCTGCACCCTGAACTCGCCCGTCACCGACTGACCGACACTGAACGGCGGAAGGTCATCGAGGAACTGTCCCGCAAGCTCTGGCGGCAGCGTACCCTGAACCACAGCCTGATCTGGGCGCTCAATAAGAGCGCCGATCCGGTCATCCTGCCGGTGCTGGAACGTGCCCTGAACCGCGCACTGAAGAGTGGACAGCAGGACGCAGCCAGCGAAGCCCTGAACGGTCTGGCCCTGTTCTGGCCCGACTCTGCGGCAGCGGTCAAATACGCCGCGCAGCACAGTGAGGGGGACGTGAAAGCGCAGGCACAAGACCTGCTGGAACGGTGGGATCTGGCCGACAGGTAACAGCCTGCCCCGGGCGCAGGGGCCGCGCGGCGTCCGTGGTCGTGAACCCTACGACATTGAACCTGGCAGGGACCCCCGGCCCGGTCACCGCGTTCCCACGGCCCTCCGCTGCCGCCACGTCTGCGTTCAGGGCCAGCAGGAGCGCCAGCACGTCCCCGTCCTGCGGCATGCCGTGCGCCACGCGCACCACTGCGTCCAGGGTCGCCTGCGCGTCCCGTAGCGGGGGGCGTGTCGAGCGTGCGGTACAGGTCACGCAGACTCCAGCCCTGCGCGGTCATGACCTTGCGGCGCAACACTCTCGCCTTCTTCGTCATAGCGCGTCGGCGGCGTACAGCACGTCACCCACGCGCACGGCGTACATCATGCTGGCGTGCCCGGCCACCTCCAGCAGTTCCAGTACCGCCCCCCCGATCCGGGTCAGGCCCGGTTCCGGGGCCAGCCGCGCCGAGCTGGGCGGCGCGAGCAGGAATCGGCTCTGCAACTCACGTGGGGGCCGCGCGCCGAACAGCGTGATGGGTTCCAGAATCGGGTGCGTGATGACCGCGTCCTCCAGAGGCGGCGCGAACACCTTCAATTCGGGGAATGTTTTCAGGATGAACGTGTTCCCGCCGTGGTGGTCGGCGTGACTGTGCGTATTCAGAATCCCGGTCGGCCTCAGGTTCAACCCGGCCAGACCGCGCAGAAGCTTGCGCGCGTGCCCGTCGTCAAGGCCCGTATCCACCAGCAGCGCCCCACCCTGGCCGTCCTCCACCACCAGACTGTTCACCGCGCCGGGCAGGAAATGCACACCGGGAGCCAATGATACGGATTCCGCTCCATTCCACCACAGTCGGAAAAGCGCCGCCTGCGGCTCCACACCGCCCAATCCGTATGCTGTTCCTACTCGCGTCCGCTCGGATTGATTCAGAAGTGCACCGAATCAATCGGAATCCGTATGAGACCAGAGAAGCCATGCCCGGCAGCCTACCCGCTCAGGTGCGGTAGCGGCACGCAGGCGAGCGCTATACCTTGACGGCATGCTCGGCTTGATCCTCTTGTTCCTCCTTGCGGTTCAAGCCTCAGGTCTGCTGGTCGCTGTGGCATTCGGGCTGGCGCTGCCGTTCTCGTGGGTACTGGAACGCGCAGCCCTGCGGGGCCGCAGACCGGCTGGTAAGAGTGTCGCCACGGTCCTGATCGGCGCCGCCGGTGTGGTCCTGGGACTCGGTGTGGCCCACGCGTTCTCGGTGATCGCGCAGGAATTCCAGGCGGGAATTTCAGGGAACTCAGAGGACTCACCGACCAACTTCACGTGGGCTTACTTGATCTTCATACCGGCGCTGGCCGGACTGGGGTTGGGCCTGTCCCGCTGGCAGTACGGGCGCGTCTTGCGCCTGCACGCCGTGACCGGCGGCCTGCTGATCCTGGCTGCGGTGGCCCTGGGCGGTCTGATGTACGGCCCGCAGTAACGCGTCCCGCGTGCTGGGCCGCTGTGCGGGCGGGTGTACCCTGCGCGCGTGTCTGCGCCCCAGCCTGCTCCTCCCGCTTTGCCTGTCCCTAACTCCCCTGCGCCTGTCTCCCCTGCCCTGGATGCCGCCGCGCCCGGCCCGCCCGCGCCGTTCCGGGTGTCGGCGGCGCAGGCGGGCCTGATCGCCTCGAATTTTCTGATGTGGGGTGGATTCTTTGCGGTGATTCCGCTGGTGACGGTGCATTTCAGCGGGTCCGTGGCGGCGGGTGGGCTGGGCTGGTCGGCGGCGAGTGTCGGGGCGGTGCTGGGCTTGCGGCAGTTGACGCAGCAGGGCCTGACGGTGTTCGGGGGGGCATGGGCGGACCACTGGGGCGCAAAGCCGTTGATTCTGCTGGGTTGCGCGTTGCGGGCGCTGGGCTTCGCGTGGATGGGCTTCAGTGACTCGTGGGGAGAGTTGCTGTCGGCGGCGGTGGTGGCGGGCATGGGGGGCGGCCTGTTCGACGCGCCGAAAAGTGCGGCGATCACGCAGCTAACGCTCCCGGAGCACCGCGCGCGGATGTTCAGCCTGACCAGCCTGTCCGGGAATGCGGGCATGGTGACGGGCCCGCTGCTCGGGGCGGCGCTGCTGGGGCTGGGATTCCGGACGGCGGCGCTGTCGGCGGCGGGCGTGTACCTGCTGGCGGGCGCGGTGATGGCCTTCACGTTACCGCACTCGCGGCGGGCAGAGCGGGTGGGTAGCGGCCTGGACGGACTGCGGCTGGCGGCGGCGGACACGCGGTTCCGGCGGTTCACGCTGGTGCTGATCGGGTACTTCATCCTGAGTACGCAGATCAACGTGGTGGTGACCCTGAAGGCCATCGCGCTGGCGGGGAACGGCGCGACGGGGCCGCTGTACGGGCTGTCGGCGGGCATGGCGGTGCTGCTTCAGTATCCGCTGCTTCGGCTGGTCGAGCGCTTCGTGCCGGAGCGGTCGGCGCTGGTGGCGGCGGTGCTGCTGGTCGGCGCGGCGCTGGGCCTGATGTCGGCGGCGGCCACATTCCCGCAGTTGCTGGCGTGCGTGGCGCTGTACAGCCTGGGCACCATGATCGTGTACCCCACCCAGCAGACCCTGACGGCCCGGTTCGCGCCGCCCGGGCGGGTCGGGAGTTACTTCGGGTTTTCCGCGATCAGCCTGGGGGTGGGGGGCGCGGTGGGCAGCGTGCTGGGCGGCGCGCTGGTGGACGGCGGCGCGGGGCTGGGGTTCCCGGCGCTGCCGTGGCTGACGCTGGCCGTGATCGGCGTGGTCACGGCGCTGGGGCTGCGCTGGGCGCTGCGCGGCCTGCCGAACCACGCGGCCTGAATCGGGGGGGGCCTGAAGCCGGTGGGTCCGGGTCGGTCAGGGTTGCGTGCGGAACGGATCGAGGGACAGGATGGGCGCGCGTTGCAGGGACTGCACGCCCAGTTGCAGCAGCGGATCGAAACCCAGCGTGAGCTGCCGGGTTTCGTTCTCGCCCTGCGCGCGCAGCTGGTCGGGCGTGACGCGCTGCGGGTAGGGCGTCCCGTCAGGTTTGGCGTAGTGGAGGATGGTGAGTTGCACAGCGCCCTCGCCCACCCGGAAGACGCGGGTGGCAGTGTTGCCCACGCCGGCCGTGGCCTCACCGATGATGGGGCCGCGCGCAGCGTACTGGACCTCGTACGCAAAGAATTCGCTGCATGAGGCGCTGCCCTCATCGACCAGGACGGCCAGCGGGCCGGTCCACAGGCGGGCGCCGCGCACCCCCCCGGCCAGCCGACCGTCTTCCAGGCGGGTGCCGCGGCTGACAACGGTACGGGCGTTCCCGTCGGCGCTGCGGGCCACGCGGGTCAGGCTGGGCACGAAGGCGCTGACAGCGCTGTCGCACTCGCTGAGGCTGCCGCCGGGGTTGCCGCGCAGGTCCACGATCAGGCCGGTCGCGCCACGCTTCTGCGCCTGCCCCACGAGGTCGTGCACGCGCTGCGCGACGCGGTTCGCGGACAGGAAGGTGGGAATGCGGAGCACGGCCACCTCGCCCTGCTGGCTGGGTTGCGCGGGGGTGCCGGTGCCCGTGGGCAGCGCGGGAATGCTGGCCGTACCGTCTGCGGGCACGAAGCTCAGGCGCGGCAGGTCCAGGGTGCTGCTTTCACGGGCGGTCAGGTTGAAGGTCAGAGGCTGTCCCTGTCGCAGGACGCCCAGCGTGATGGGGCTGCCCTTCTCGCGGGCGCTGCGCAGGTCCTCGTAGCGGTAGGGCCTGCCGTTCAGGGTCTGCATGGAGTCCCCGCGTTTAAGGCCAGCCTCTGCGGCGGCGCTGCCGGGCACGACCTCGGTCACCACTCGGTTCTGGCCGTCCAGAGGGGCGAGTTTCACGCCGAATTGCAGGCGGTTGCCGCCAGTGGCGCTGGCCATGAACTCGCGGTAGTCCTCGGGCGTCTGGAAGAAGCTGTGCTCGTCGCCCAGCGCGGTCAGTTCGGCTTCCAGGACCGGGTACGCGCGGGCTTCCTCGCAGGTGCCGGGGCTGGGCGCGCAGACGTTGTTCAGGCGCTGCTGGTACTCGCGGGTCAGGGCGGCGCGGTCCACGGTGGACAGCCCCCCGTACTGCGTGCCGATCAGGTCGTTCACGCTGGTGAACACGGCCTGCGCGGGCGACAGGCCGCTCTGCGCCCCGGCCACGGGGAAGGCAGCCAGACTGCCCAGCAGCGCGGTGAGAACTGCGGCGCGCGCGGCGCGCAGCAACGGCAGACAGGACCGGGCCGGGCGGTCACGGCGCGGAAGCGAGCGGCGCAGAACTGGATTCATGGCTGCGCTCATTCTGCTCGGAACAGATGGGAATTTGGTGGGCCAGGATTGCAATGTCAATTACAGGATTGACCGACTGACACGCGCTTCAGCCGCCCAAGGCCACAGACTGCCCAGGCGGGGGGCGGGGAGCATGCAAAGGCGGTCAGGCCACGGGGAATCAGGCCACAGGGAATCAGGCCACGGGGGACCGCTGGTACAGCTCCACCAGTCGCCGCAGGAACTTCAGTCCCGGCGCGAAACTGGCTGCCTGCACCCACTCGTCCGTGCGGTGCGCGTTCCCGCCCCGGTACACGCCCACCGCCACCGACGGCAGGCCGTGCGGCACGGCGGCGTTGGCGTCGGTACTGCTGGACGCCAGGCGCAGGTCCACGCGCAGCTCGCGCGCCGCCTCGCGCACCAGCGGCAGCAGCGCCCCGCTCTGGAGGTCCCCGCCGGGCCGGTCGCCCACCCGTTCCAGGCGCAGTTTCACGCCCACCTCGCGCGCGGCGGCGTGCAGGGCGGCCACGGCCCGCGTGTCCAGTTCTGCCAGCACGCCGGAGTCCAGTGAGCGCAGGTCCAGCAGCAGCCCGGCAGTGCCTGCAATGGAGTTCACGCTGGTCCCGCCGGACGCCACGCCCACGTTCAGGGTCGTGCGGGGCGTGGCGGGCAGGTGCAGGGCGTACAGGGCGCTGATGGCGCGGCCCAGCGCGTGCAGGGTGCTGGGCGCCTGATCGCCCCACGAGTGCCCGCCCGGCCCGACGAACTCGGCGCGGTAGCGGCGCACGCCCACGCCGCGCGTGACCGCGATCCCCAGGTACCCGTCCACGGCAATGAACGCGCCCAGGTGCGCGCGGTGCCGGGCGATCAGGTGCTTGGCGCCGCGCAGGTCCCCCAGGCCTTCCTCGCCCACGTTCGCGGCCACCCACAGCGGGCGGCGCAGCGGAGCGCCGCCGCCGCGCAGGTCGCGCAGCAGGGCGGTCACGACGGCCAGACTGGCGCTGTTGTCACCCACGCCCGGGCCGGTCAGCCGGGTGGCGTCCTCGCGGACCGTCACGTCGGTCCCGGCGTCGAACACGGTGTCCAGGTGCGCGGCCAGCAGTAGCGCGGGGCGGCCCTCGGTGCCGGGCGGGGTGATGCGGGTCAGGACGTTGCCCACCTCATCGCGTTCGGTCACGTACCCCAGCCCGGTCCACAGCTCGGAGATCAGGTCCGCACGGGCTTCCTCATGAAAGGTCGGGGCGGGCGTCTGAGCGATCCGGGTGAGGTACGAAAGAGGCATTGCGCGGCATTCTAGAGCAGGTGCCGGAACGACTGTCCCGGTCTGGAGCCTGCGCACAAGCCAGCGGGGCGGGGCACCCCAGTTCAGGGTGCCCCGCCCACCGCATCGGTCACAGGCCGGTATTCAGGATGAGCCTCACGCGGATTCCGGCTGCTGCGCTGACCACTCTCCAGAATGTCGGGTTGCCAACTCTGCGCCCCGAACCCGCCCTATTCTTCCCGACTCTGATCGCGGGATTAGCCTACGCAACCCCTCTCAGCGGACTCTGGATCAGCGGCGCAGCATGCGGCTGCCGATCATGCCGGCCAGGCCGACCAGTCCGGCTTTCACCATGGGGTTGCTGAGCAGGCCGCCGGGCGCGAAGGCCTCTTCCAGCGGGCTGCGGCCGTCCTGGGCGGGAGCCTGCGCGGTCTTGGTGTACGCGTCGATCAGGTCGTCGTCGTCGCCGGGACGGACCTGCTGGACGGGGTTGGCGGGGCTGCGCACGATGGCCTCGCCCATCTGCTGTTTCTGTTCGGGGGTCATGCCGCCCACGTACTCTTTCAAGATTGCCTGCCGCTCCTCGGGGCTGGCGGTCTGCAGGTAGTCCTGAATGTAGGCCGCCGCCTCCTGGGGGGTCACGACGCCGTCGCCGTTGGTGTCGCGGGGATCGAGTTTCGCCATCTGTTCGTGCCGGTCTTTCTGCTGGAAGAACATAGTGTCTACCTCCTGGAGGGTTCCGGGTGCCCGGGTGGGCTGCGCCCGTCATGAACTGTCTCGCGGCCTTACGCTACGCAGTTGGGGACGGGGGGCGCTAGGGGGAAAATCTTCAGGAACCGGTGTACTCAGTCTCACGCAACGCCGGGGCTGCTTGGCGGAGCAGGCGGGTTCGGCGGGGCGGGACCGCATGCTCCGGGACAATTCCGGGCGCGGGTGGGCGCTACAGTCGGTGGGTATGCGTTCCCTGGTGCTTATTGGTCATGGATCTCACCTGAACGGTGAGTCGGCGGTCGCGGTGTACCGGTATGCGGAGCTGATCCGCCAGCGTGGGCTGTTCGACGAGGTCATCGAAGGGTACTGGAAGGAGGAACCGTCGCTGCGGCAGGTGCTGAAGACAACCGCCAGCACGGACGTGACGGTTATTCCGATGTTCATCAGCGAGGGGTACTTCACGGAAACCGTGATTCCGCGCGAGATGGGCCTGGGGCACGAGGGACCGGTGCCGCCCGAGGGCGTGGCCCGCGTGATCGGCGGCCGGACCGTGCGCTACACGCTGCCGTACGGCGTGCACCCCAGCATGACGGACGTGATCCTGGAACGCGCGCGCGAGGTGCTGCCCGACGCCAGCCCCCACGACACGGCGCTGATCGTGCTGGGGCACGGCACGACCCGCAACGAGAACAGCAACAAGGTGGTGTACCAGAACGCCGACCGCATCCGTGAGTCCGGGCAGTTCGCCGAGGTGCACGCCCTGTTCCTGGATGAGGACCCCAAGGTGGGCACGTGGCCCGAGACGGTGCGGTCGCCGCGCGTGGTGGTCGTGCCGTTCTTCGCCAGTGAAGGCTGGCACACCCTGGAAACCATTCCCGAGGACATGGGCCTGAGCGGCACCGTCACGGACTTCCCCGAGAACCCGCACGGGCATCAGCAGGTGTTCTACGCCAAGCCGGTGGGAACGCACGCAGCGGTCGCGGACGTGATCTTGCACCTGGCGGAGGAAGCCAGTGGCGCGGGCGGGCAGGGCGGCGACACCGAACGCGGGCACGAGGAGGCGTGGCAGGCGTTCCTGAGGGGCGCGCGCGCGGGCCTGCGGATCGGTGAGGCGCTGGTCACGCCGGAACTGGGCGTGTTCGAGCTGCGCCACGCGCTCGACGAGGGCCGCCCCGGCGCGGACCTGATCACGCTCGTCACGCCCGAGGGCGTGCGGGACCAGGTGCGTTTCACGGACGGCGGCGAGCACCGGCCCGTGCATACGCTGCGCAACCTGCCGCGCGGCTGGCGGGCCGTGCTGAGCGAGGCGGACCTGCGCCGCGCCATGCACTACCTGTACCCGGCGGTGATCGAGGAAACGTACGCGCACAGCTGCCACGCGCTGCGGCCCACGCCCTGGGCGACCACGGCGCGGCGGCAGACGGGGATCTACGCCAAGGTGCAGAAAGCCACGCCGGAACAGGTGGAGCACGTGGCTCAGGACATCTGCACGGGGTGCCTGCGCACGCGCCTGTGGGCCGGAGAGCGCCTGACGCACTCGTTCCTGGACGGCGTGCCCGGCGGCATTCCCTGCGCGGAGGCCTGCACCTTCATCGTGGCCGAGGTACGCGAGGAAGTCAGTGGAAAACGCGGCGGCGGCGGGCACTCGCACAGCCACTGATACGGACGGCCGCTCCACTGCGCCACAGTCGAAAAATCGCCGCCTGCGGCTCCATTCCGCGAAGGGGCGTATCTTGTTCCCACTCGCATCCGCTCGGATTGATCCGGGACTGCACCGAATTGATCGGAATCGGTATGAAACAGGGCCGGGGCGGGTTCGTCCAAGTCCCCTGAACACCCCCGGCGTTCCGGCGCGCGGGGGTGTTACGCTGTCAGCCGGTGATCAGCCCTCCCGAGTGGAGGGCGGGTTGCACTTCCATTTTCTTCCACCCGCGTCC
The DNA here is from genome assembly GCF_018260555.1 of Deinococcus sp. GTDB lineage: Bacteria > Deinococcota > Deinococci > Deinococcales > Deinococcaceae > Deinococcus. Next base: position 25,613 of record NZ_JAGLBB010000039.1, read on the forward strand.
TGTGAGACGCCCCGCCCCGGCCGCGCGCCGTAAAACATGGGCGGTAAGTCCGTCCGAGAGACGGCGATGGAGGCTCCTACATGTTCAGCACCGCGACATTCCAGCGTCGCCCCGACCAGCCTCGGGGGACGCTTTTCCTACATTCCGGGGACAAGCCCGCCCGGGCCGCCCCCACCCCCCTGGAGGGCACATGACCGCAAGCCGAGGCGAACTGAAGTACGAGGGGAAGGCCAAACGCGTGTACGCCACCGCGAACCCCGCCGAGTACATCGTGGAGTACAAGGACGACGCGACCGCCTTCAACGGCGTGAAGAAAGCGCAGATCATGGGCAAGGGCGCCATCAACAACGCGATCACCGCGCACCTGTTCCCGCAACTGGAGGCGGCCGGGGTGCCCACGCACTTCCTGGAACTGCTCTCCACGACCGAGCAGCGCGTGCGGGCCGTGACGATCATCCCGGTCGAGGTCATCGTGCGTAACGTGGCCGCCGGGTCGTTCAGCAAACGCCTGGGCATCGAGGAGGGCACGTCCCTGTCCCGCCCGGTCGTGGAGTACTGCTACAAGAGTGACGCGCTGGGCGACCCGCTGATTAACACGGACACGGCCGTCGCGCTCGGCTGGGCCACCCCCGAGCAACTGAAGCGCATCCGCGAGCTGGCGCTGAACGTGCAGGCGTTCCTGGTGCCGTACTTCGCGGCGCGCGGCGTTCGCCTGATCGACTTCAAGCTGGAATTCGGCACGCTCGCGGACGGCACGGTCGTCCTGGCCGACGAGATCAGCCCCGACACCTGCCGCTTCTGGGACGCCACCACCAATGAGAAGATGGACAAGGACCGCTTCCGCCGCGACCTGGGCGGCGTGGAAGACGCCTACCAGGAAATGCTCCGGCGCGTGACCGCGCCTGCCAGTTGACCGTTGAAGGTTGATGGATCGCAACGCCGATCCGTTCGCCTTTCCTATCAGCCATCAACCATCACCCATCAACCCTTGACCCCTTTCGAAGGAGCCCCCCATGTCCACCTTTAAAGCAAAAGTGTTCGTGACCCTCAAGCCCAGCATTCTCGACCCGCAGGGCCGCACCGTCGAGCGGGCGCTCTCGCACCTGGATCACGGGAACGTCAGCGGCGTGCGCGTCGGGAAGTACATCGAGTTGACCCTCTCGGGCAGCCGCGCCGAGGTCGAAGCGCAACTGAAGGACATCACCGGGAACGTGCTGAGCAACCCCGTGATGGAAGACGCCCGCTGGGAACTGAGTGAACAACAGGGCGAGGAGCGGGTCGGGGCGTGAAGACCGCCGTCATTCAGTTTCCCGGCAGCAACTGCGACGGCGACGCGCTGCACGCCGCACGGCTGCTGCTCGATGAGGGCGCGCAGTTCGTGTGGCACACCGAGGCCGGACTGCCCACGGGCACCGAACTGGTGTTCCTGCCCGGGGGTTTCAGTTACGGCGATCACCTGCGCAGCGGCGCGGTGGCCGCGCGCAGCCCGATCATGCAGGCCGTCAAGGCACACGCTGAACGCGGCGGGTTCGTGCTGGGCGTCTGCAACGGCTTTCAGGTTCTGACCGAGTCGGGCCTGCTGCCCGGCGCCCTGAGCCGCAACCGGAACCTGCACTTCATGTGCCGCCCCGTGCACCTGCGCGTCGAGAACACCAGCACGGCGTTTACCGGGGCCTACGCGAGGGGGCAGGTCATCGAGGTGCCCATCGCGCACGGCGAAGGCAACTACTACGCCGACCCCGAAACGGTTGCCCGACTGGAAGGCAACGGGCAGGTCGTGTTCCGCTACGCCGACAACCCCAACGGCAGCCTGAACGACATTGCCGGGATCGTGAACGAACGCGGGAACGTGCTGGGCATGATGCCGCACCCGGAACGCGCCGTGGAGGCCCCGCTGGGCAGCGAGGACGGACGCGGCCTGTTCGACAGCCTCGCCCGGGCCGGGACCCCCGCGCAGGCTCCCGCGTGACGACCGTGCAGGCGTTCCTGGCAGGCGCGTACGAGCAGGAACTCGCGGCCCTACGCGCCGCCCTGGACGCCGTTCCGGAGCGTGAATTCGCAGTACCGCGCCTGGGCCACAGCCCCGCATGGCACGCCCTACACATCGCGGAGTGGCTGCGTTTCTTCGCGTTGCAGGACCTGAGCCCCACCTACGCCCACCTGGGCTGGGAGGACTCCGCGTGGATCGGTGAGTTCCTGGGCACGCCCCGCCTGACCGAAACGGACCGCAAGGACGCCATCCTGACCGAACTGGACCAGATCGGCAGTGTCCTGATCGCCACCATTCGCGGGCTGCGGGACGACGAACTGCACGACCCGCTGCGCTCGCCCGCCGCGCCCACCGGCACCCGCGAACGCCTCGCCGGACTGAACCTGCACCTGCGCCACGCGGCGTACCACAGAGGTCAGCTCAGGCAGTCGCTGAAAGTGCCGGTCTGACGCGCGTTCCCCTCGCCCACCCGCTGTTTCCCGAGCCTGATGTTTCTGCCCGGGCAGATCGCCCCGGGTTCTCAACCCTGGTTCTCAAGGAGCTTCAATGACGCAAGCCGCCCCATCCCTGCGTGACCGTGCGGGCACGTTTGGCCTTTCGACTGAAGAATTCGACCTGTTGGTTTCGCAGATCGGCCGGGAGCCGAACGCGCTGGAGGCCGCCATCGTGGGCGCCATGTGGAGCGAGCACTGCGGGTACAAGAACTCGCGGCCGCTGTTCCGTTTCTTCCCCACGACGGGGCCGCAGGTGCTTCAGGGCCCCGGTGAGAATGCGGGCGTGGTGGATATCGGGGACGGGTGGGGCGTGGCCTTCAAGATGGAAAGCCACAACCACCCCAGTGCCGTGGAGCCGGTGCAGGGCGCGGCGACGGGCGTGGGCGGCATCCTGCGCGACATCTTCGCGATGGGCGCGCGGCCCTTCGCGGTGCTGGACAGCCTGCGTTTCGGGAACCCCGACAGTCCGCGCACGCGCTTCCTGCTGAACGGCGTGGTCGAGGGGATCGCGCACTACGGCAACGCCATCGGTGTGCCCACGGTGGGCGGCGAGGTGACCTTCCACCCCAGCTACCAGGAGAACCCGCTGGTGAACGTGATGGCGCTGGGCCTGCTGCGCCACGAGGATCTGGCCAAGGGGACGATGGGCCAGGTCGGGAACACCATCGTGTATGTGGGCAGCAAGACCGGGCGCGACGGGCTGGGCGGCGCGGTGTTTGCCTCCGCCGACCTGAGCAATGCCAGTCAGGCGGACCGTCCGGCCGTGCAGGTGGGCGACCCGTTCATGGAGAAACTGCTGCTGGAAGCCACGCTGGAAGCCATTCAGGCGGGCGTGGTGGCGGGCGTGCAGGACATGGGCGCCGCCGGACTGGTCAGCAGCACCTGCGAGATGGCGTACCGCGCGGAACTGGGCATCACCATGAACCTGGACCTGGTGCCCACCCGCGAGGACGGCATGGTGCCCATGGAGCTGTGCCTGAGCGAGTCGCAGGAGCGCATGATCCTGGTGCCGGTGCCCGGTAAGGAGCAGGACCTGCTGGACCTGCTCGCCAAGTGGGAACTGGACGTGGTGACCATCGGGCAGGTCGAGGCGCACCACAACTACCGCCTGACCTGGAAGGGCGAGGTCGTCTGTGACCTGCCGGTGGCCCTGCTGAACGAGGCCCCCAAGTACACCCGCGAGGGCGTGGAATCGGGGGAAATCAGGGCCAAGCGCGAACGTGACCTGAGCGGCGTGCCTGTCCCCGGCGACCTGGGCGCGGTCCTGACCGACCTGCTGAGCCACCCCACGATTGCCAGCAAACGCGCCATCTTCGAGCGCTTCGATCATCAGGTCATGACGAACACCGTCGTCGTGCCCGGCGCGGCCGACGCCGCCGTGATGCGCGTCAAGGGCTCCGGCATGGGCGTGGCCGCCACCAGCGACTGCAACCCCCGCTTCGTGTACCTCGACCCGTACACGGGGGCCGCCGCCGCCGTCGCCGAGGCCGCCCGGAACCTCGCGTGCGTGGGCGCCACGCCGCTGGCCATCACGGACAACCTGAATTTCGGGAATCCCCACCGGCCCGAGGTGTACTACCAGCTCCAGCAGGCCGTGCACGGCATCTCGGACGCCTGCCGCGCCCTGAACACCCCTGTCACGGGCGGGAACGTCAGCCTGTACAACCAGTACACCGAAGGTGACGAACGCGTCGCCATTCATCCCACCCCCACCATCGGCATGGTCGGCGTGCTGCCGGACATCACCAAACGCGCCACCCTGAACCTGAAAGGCGAGGGGCAGACCCTCTACCTGATCGGCGAGCACGCCAGCAGCATCGGCGCCAGCCAGTACCTCGAAACCGTGCACGGCCTCGAAGCCGGACACGTGCCCCCCCTGGACCTGACGCGCGAGCAGGCCGTTATCGACGCCACGCTGCACCTGATCCGCGCGGGCCTGACCGACACCGCCCACGACACGGCCGAAGGTGGGCTGGCGGTCGCCCTGGCCGAAATGGCTATTGCCGGAAACACCGGCCTGAACGTCACCCTGGACGCGCCCCAGGAAACCCGCGCCGATGCCCTGCTGTACGGCGAGGCGAACGGCCGCATCCTGATCGCCACGACCAACCCCGCAGGGACCGAAGCGGCCCTCACGGCGCGGGGCGTTCCCTTCGCGCGCCTGGGCACCAGCGGCGGCGATAGCGTCACCATTGCCCTCCCCGCCCACCACGTACACTTGAGCGTGACCGTAAGCGCCCTCGCCCACGCCTTTAACACGCCCCTCGCGGAGATCCTGGGATGACCCACAAGGGAAAGGACTTCCATGATCTTTGACCCGATTCTCGATAAACCGCAGGATGAATGCGGTGTGTTCGGCATGTACTCGCCGGAACCCGCGGACCTGGCGTGGTTCACGTACCTGGGATTGTTCGCCCTGCAGCACCGTGGGCAGGAAGCGGCGGGCATGTGCGTGTCCGACGGCGAGAAATTCCACGTGGAAAAAGACCTGGGACTGGTCACGCAGGTATTCGACGAGCGCCGCCTGGACAGCGTGCGACTGGCGAACGCCCGCGTCAGCATCGGGCACGTTCGCTACAGCACCACCGGCAGCAACCTGCGCTTCAACGCGCAGCCCCTGACGACCCGCACGAACAAAGGCATTCTGGGACTCGCGCACAACGGGAACTTCGTGAACGCCCGCGAGGTCCGCAACGCCATGCTGATGGAAGGCGCGCTGTTCGCCACCACGAACGACAGCGAAGTCATGCTGAACCTGATCGCCCGCGAAAGCCACATGGACCTCGTGGAAGCCACGGCCGCCGCCATGAAGCAACTGCGCGGCGGCTTTGCGTGCGTCCTGATGAGCCGCACGCAACTGCTGGGTTTCCGCGACCCGAACGGCGTGCGCCCCTTGGTCATCGGGCAGCGTGAAGACGGCGCGTACGTGATCGCCTCTGAGCCGTGCGCGCTGTTCACGGTCGGCGCGAAACTGATCAGGGACGTGCAACCCGGCGAACTCGTCTGGGTGGACCGCAGCGGCCTGCACTCCCTGATGGTCGAACCCCGCACCCCCACCCCCTGCGCCTTCGAGTGGATCTACTTCGCGCGCAGCGACAGCCGCCTGGACGGCGTGGACGCCCACGAGAGCCGCATCCGCATGGGCCACCAGCTCGCAAAGGAACACCCCGTGGACGCCGACATCGTCGTGCCCGTCCCGGACAGCGGCATCGGCGCCGCCATCGGCTACGCCCGCCAGAGCGGCATTCCCTTCGATTACGGCCTGTACAAGAACCCCTACGCGGGCCGCACGTTCATCGCGCCCACCCAGGAAGCGCGCGAGTTGAAGGTCAAGATGAAACTCTCGCCCACCAGCGCCGTCGCCGGGAAACGCGTGATCCTCGTGGACGACTCCATCGTGCGCGGCACCACCAGCCGCCAGATCGTGAACCTGCTGCGCGAAGCAGGCGCGACCGAAGTGCACTTCCGGGTCTCCAGCCCGCCCATCAAGCACCCGTGCTTCTACGGCATCGACACCGCCGCCCGCAAGGAACTGGTGGCGAGCACGCACAGCATCGAGGAGATCCGGGCGTTGATCGGGGCGGACACGCTGAGTTTCATCAGTGAGCAGGGCATCCGCGAAGCCGTCAGCGGCCCCGGCCTGTGCCTGGCGTGCTTCAACGGGGAATACCCGGCCGGGACACCACTGCTGAATGATGTGGACAAGCTGGCGCTAGAGGTTTAAGACGGATCCTGATGGGTAACTGCTCAGCAGGGCGAGCTCAGGGGTTGAAGTTGGGCATGAGCACGTCACCCGTGAACACGCTGACCAGACC
>NZ_JAGLBB010000003.1 GCF_018260555.1 Deinococcus sp.
GCTGAACGCCGCGACCTACGAGTACCGCGATCGCCGCAACAAGAAACGCGATTTCCGCCGCCTGTGGATCCAGCGTATCAACGCCGGCGCCCGCCTGCACGGCATGAACTACAGCACCTTCATCGGTGGCCTGAAGCGCGCGAACATCGACCTGAACCGCAAGGTCCTGGCCGACATCGCCGCCCGTGAGCCCGAGGCCTTCAGCGCCCTGGTCGAAGCGGCCAAGAACAGCAAGTAAAAACGGCTGACACGAACGCCGCCGCCCTTCCGGAAACGGGGGCGGCGGTTTTTGTCTGGTTCGGGGTTATCCCGGTTCCTTCTGAAAGATGTCCTCAATCGGGACACCGAACAGTCGGGCGAGTTTGAAGGCCAGTGGCAGGGGGGGGTCGTCCTTACCGGTTTTCAGGGTGCTGAAGGTGTGGCGGGGCACGCGTCCAGCGCCTCGGCCGGGGCGCCCTGGGTCATGGTGCGTTCGGCCCGCAGGACTTTTCTGCTTGACAGGTGAGCCTGCTTGACAGGTGAGCACAGCAGATTTGATAAGGATTCCGATTGATTCGCTGCAGTTCTGAATCAATCCGAGCAGACGCGAGTAGGAACGGCAGACGGGTTTCGCGGGATGGAGCCACAGGCGGCGCTTTTCCGACTGTGGTGGAATTTTGCGGAATCCGTCTGACATCATGTCTTTTCTGCTTGCCCTGCGCCAACCTCCTGCTCTGCGCTCCTGCAGCAGAAGTGGCGGGCTGCTGGGGGATTTCCCTCACAGCCCGCCACCGTTGACCCGCCCACCGCTCAGGGTTCGAAGGTGTCCTGGAAGGCGTAGCGGTCGCCGCGCACCCAGTAGTTGACATAACTGGCCCGTTTCTGGCCGCTGTAGGTGGTGCGGCGCAGCAGGAACGCGGCGGTCCCCAGCGGGACGCGCAGCAGTTCGGCTTCCTCCTGGCGCAGGTTGACGGCTTCCAGGTTCTGTTCTACGCGTTGCAGGGGCACGCCCATGGTGATCATGGTCTCGTGGATGCTTTCCACAGCGAGGTTGTGGTCGAGCAGGCCGGGGACCAGCGAGGCGTTGATGTAGCGTTTCTCGATGACCAGGGCCTCGTCGCCGGCGTTGCGCAGGCGGTGGATGAAGATGACGGGCTCGCCCGGCTGGATCTGTAGCACGGTGGCGATCTCGGGGGTGGCCTCGATCTGCATGGCGCGCAGGACGGTGGTGCGGTGGTCAGGGTGGCGGGCCCATTCCTTGAAGGGGCGCACGCGGAACATGCCCTGGCGGAAGCGTTTGCCGGTGGGGAAGGTGCCGGCCCCCTGAACGCGGTACACGTAGCCTTCGCGTTCCAGTTCGTCAATGGCGCGCCGGGCGGTCATGCGGGAAACTTCGAATTCGCGGGCAAGCTGCGGTTCGCTGGGCAGGGGGAGCCCTTCGGCGTAGTGGCCGCCAAGCAGGCGGTCTTTCAGGGTGGTCTTGATAAGCGGGTACTTCGCCATGCATCCTCCGGGTGTCCGCTGGCGGGCGGAGCCAACCTCATCTTAAGGTTAGTGTCACACGTACACAAGCTTGTCTAGGTGTCACGCGGCCCGGGACAACAACCGTCAGGCAAAACATCGTTCGTAAAGTTAAAGCCGAAAAAGAGATAAAAATGAATACCCGTTTGCCAGAATCATACACGGCGCTGTCACCATGACCCCGGCGCACTGGACCCTACCCGCCGATATGGGACATCTCGACCTTCCCGGCACGCGCCTCCCGGCTGGCCGCCGTGAGTTCCCCGCGCTCCTCACTGTAGCGGTCGCGGCGTTCCCGCCACACCCCGGCAATCAGCGCCTCCAGCCCTGCGTCATCCAGGGCCGCCCCCCCCGGCTTGCCCCGCATCGGGCCACGCAGGTCCGTACCGCCCGACGCGAACAGGCACGAGTACAGCGTACCCACCGCCGAGATCCGCGCCCGCGAGCAGTCCCCGCAGAACGGCGCGGTCACGGAACTGATCAGGCCAACCTCGTGCCCCTGCCCGTCCGTGTGGCGCGCGGCCACCTCGCCCCGGTATTCGGGGTTCACCGGCGCGAAGTGCAGGTCGTCGCCCGCCAGCCGCGCCAGCACCTCGCGCGACGGCACCACACTGTCCATATTCCAGCCGTTGTGATTGCCCACGTCCATGAACTCGATAAAGCGCACCGGGGCCAGGTCCCGCAGCGCCAGCCACAGCCCGCGCAGGCCCGCGTCGTTCACGCCGCGCTGCACGACCGTGTTGATCTTCACGCCCAGGCCCGCCGTCAGGGCTGCCTCGATGCCGTCGAGGACCTTCTGCGGGTGCGTGCCCAGGCCGTTCATGCGCCCGAATACCTCCGGGTCGAGGCTGTCGATGCTGACCGTCACGCGGTCCAGACCCGCCGCTTTCAGGTCGGCCGCCATGCGCGGCAGCAGCAGCCCGTTGGTGGTCATGGCGACGTCCTGCACGCCCCCGATCCCGGAAAGCTGCCCGATCAGCTCCGGCAGGTCGCGCCGCAGGGTGGGTTCGCCGCCCGTGACGCGCAGCTTCCTGACCCCCAGGTTCACGAAGGCCCGCGCCAGCCGCCCGATCTCCTCGAAACTCAGCAGTTCGGCGCGCGGCAGGAAAGCGTACTCAGGCCCGAACACGGAAGCTGGCATGCAGTACGTGCACCGCAGGTTGCAGCGGTCAGTCACGCTGATCCGCAGGTCACGGAGGGGACGCCCCAACTGATCGACGAGCATTACCCCGCAGCATACCCGCCCGGGCGTAGGCCATTGGCGGGAACACCGCCATTCGCGGCGGCCACCCCTCGGAAGGTGGACGGGGCCGGTTGAGTCGGTGCAGTTCCGAATCAATCCGAGCAGACGTGAGGCAAACGCTAGGCAAACGCGAGAAGGAACAACGTACGCCCCTTCGCGGTATGGAGCCACAGGGGGGTCCTCCCGACTGTGACGGATTGGAGCGCAGTCCGTATTAGCATGACGCGCGTGACTGTCCTGACCCGCGCCGCCTCCGCCTACCCGGCCGGGTTCTGGGTGCTGTGGTGGGGCACGCTGCTCAACTGCCTGGGCGAGTTCGTGGTGCCGCTGCTGGGCTTCTACCTGACCGCGCGGGCGCACCTGAGCGTCACGCAGGTCAGCGTGATCCTGGCCATGCTGGGCCTGGGCCGCTTCGTGTCAGAGGGGCTCAGCGGGCCGCTGACCGACCGGCGCGGCCCGGCCTTCACCATGATCCTCGCCCTGAGCGGCGGGGCCGTCATGATCCTGGCGCTGTCCGTGGCGCAGGGCTTCTGGTGGACGGCGGCGGGCGTGCTGGGCTTCTCGCTGCTGTCGGCCCTGTATAAACCCGCCGCGAGCACCGCCGTGGCGGAACTCACGCAGGGCGCGCAGCGGACCCGCGCGTACAACCTGCTGTACTGGGCGATCAACGTCGGGGCCGCCACCGCGCCCGTGCTGGGCGGCTGGCTGGCCGGGCGGTCCATGCGGCTGCTGTTCTGGCTGGACGCCGCCACCATGGCCGCGTTCGCGCTGCTGCTCGCGCTGCGCTACCCCCGCGTGCCCCGCACCGCAACCCTCGGTGCTCCGCGCACCCGCCGCCTGCTGCCTAGGGACGCGCTGCTGTGGCAGTTCTGCCTCGCGTCGCTGCTGTTCGGCCTGACGTACCAGAGTTACAAGCTGCTGGCCGTGGTGTTCGCGCAGCAGGGCTTCAGCGCCGTGCAGTACGGACAGGTTCTCGCCGTGAACGGCGCCCTGGTCGTCCTGCTGGGCCTGCCACTGGGGCACCTGATCGCCCGCAGTGGCCACCCGCGCTGGCAGGCGCTGGGCGCGGCGCTGCTGGGCGCAGGATTCCTGGGACACGCGCTGGCGCACACCCTGTGGGCGCACATGCTGGCCGTCGCCGTCTGGACGGTGGGGGAGATCATCGCGTACGGCATCAGCAAGACCATCATCAGCGAACTGGGCCCCGCCGCACAGCGCGGCACGTACATCGGACTGGTGGGCAGCATGGCGGGCCTGGCCACCCTGATCGCCCCACTGCTGGGCGGCGCTCTGCTGCAATCTCTGGGCGCGGGCGGGATGTGGGTCGTGATTGCCGCACTGGCGTTCATGGCGGCGCTGCTGCTACTGGCCCTGGAAGGCCGTGTGCGGGGCCGCCTGTTGCAGCGTCAGCACGAAGCCCTGGTGTGAGACGGATTCCGATTGATTTGGTGCAGTTCCGAATCAATGCAAGCAGATGCGGGCAGGAACAATAGACGACCCTGGGCGGTCTGGAGCGCACTCTGCATGAGCGTGTTGGGCAGACCCGGTGCGAATGTGAAGCGGGTGGAGGGCCCCACTCGCTGCGTTGCCCACCCGGAATCCCACCTCCGGGCGAGTACAGTGACGGCATACACAACCCAGTTGTCCCACTGTCCGGTGCCCCCGCGCACCCTGCTCCCGCCGTTCCCGGAGGTCCCCCGCATGACCCAGCCCCCCAGTTCCACTGGCACCCAGACGCAGCCCGGCACCGCCAGCGATCACATCGACGCCCTGCTGCACGAGAACCGCGTCATTGCGCCCAGTGACGCCTTCCGCGAGCGCGCCCGCTACTCCGCGCAGGACTACGACCGCCTGTACCGCCAGAGCCTCGACGACCCGGACACCTTCTGGAGTGGCGTGGCCGGAGAGCTGCACTGGTTCACGCCCTGGACGCAGGTGCTCGACTGGCAGCCGCCGCACGCGCAGTGGTTCGTGGGCGGGCAGACGAACATTGCCTTCAACGCCCTGGACCGCAACGTGGCGCGCGGCCTGGGCGACAGGCGCGCGGTCGTCTGGGAAGGCGAGGACGGCGAGGTCCGCACCTTCACGTACGCAGAGCTGCTGCGCGAGGTCAGGCGGGCCGCGAACGCCCTGCTGGCCCTGGGCGTGCAGGCGGGCGACCGCGTGACCCTGTACCTGCCCCTGGTGCCCGAGGCGGGCATCGCCATGCTCGCCTGCGCCCGCATCGGGGCGGTGCATTCCGTGGTGTTCGGCGGGTTCTCGGTCAGCGCCCTGGCCGACCGCATCAACGACGCGCACAGCCGGGTGCTGATCACGGCCGACGCCGGACAGCGACGCGGCGCGCTGGTGAACCTCAAGGCCAACGCCGACGCGGCCGCCGCGCTCGCGCCGGGTCTGGAGAAGATGCTGGTCGTGTGCCGCGCCGACTGTGACGCGCCCATGCAGAAGGGCCGCGATGTGTTCTGGCACGACGCCCTGAACGCCGCCAGCGACGAGCACGAGGCGCAGCCGCTGGACAGCGAGCACCCGCTGTTCACCCTGTACACGTCCGGTAGTACCGGCAAACCCAAGGGCGTGCAGCACACCACCGGCGGCTACATGGTCGGCACGTACCTGACCACCCAGGCCGTGTTCGACCTGCGCGACGACGACGTGTACTGGTGCACCGCCGACGTCGGCTGGATCACCGGGCACAGTTACAGCGTGTACGGCCCGCTGCTGAACGCCGCGACCGTCGTCATGTACGAGGGCGCGCCCAACCACCCCGACTGGGGCCGCTTCTGGGACGTCGTGCAAAGACACCGCGTGACCATCCTGTACACCGCGCCCACCGCCATCCGCGCCATCATGCGCCAGGGCGACGAACTCCCCGCCAGCCGTGACCTGAGCAGCCTGCGCCTGCTCGGCTCGGTCGGGGAACCCATCAACCCCGAAGCGTGGATGTGGTACTGGCGCACCATCGGCGGGGAGCGCTGCCCGGTCGTGGACACCTGGTGGCAGACCGAGACCGGCTCGATCATGCTGACCACCCTGCCCGGCGCGCACGCCAGCAAACCCGGCAGCGCGGGCCTCCCCATGTTCGGCATCGAGCCTGCCATCATGACCCACACCGGCGAGGAACTCGGGCCCGACGACGGCGGCCTGCTGGTCATCAAACGCCCCTGGCCCAGCATGCTGCGCACCGTGTACGGCGACGATGACCGCTACCGCAAAACCTACTGGGGTGAAATCGAGGGCGTGTACTTCGCCGGGGACGGCGCGCGCCGCGACCAGGATGGCTACTTCACCGTCACGGGCCGCGTGGACGACGTCCTGAACGTCAGCGGCCACCGCCTCGGCACCATGGAGATCGAATCGGCCCTCGTCTCTCACCCCAGCGTCTCCGAGGCCGCCGTCGTCGGCCGCCCCGACGACGTGAAAGGCGAATGCGTCGTCGCGTTCGTGCTCCCGCAGGGCGAGCGCACCATCGACCCCGCCGAACTGCGCGCCCACGTCAGCCGCGAGATCGGCGCGCTCGCCCGCCCCGACGCCATCTACGTCGCCGACGCCCTGCCCAAGACCCGCAGTGGCAAGATCATGCGCCGCTTCCTGCGCCAGATCGCCGCCGGAAAAGAAATCCAGGGCGACACGAGCACCCTCGAAGACCCCGGTGTTCTGGACCGCATCGCCGCCACGCAACCCGTGTAAGGCGGGTCAGCCCGGCCACACCAGCAGCTGCGCGGCGTCCTGAATGGGGAAGAGGTGGGGGGAAACTTCCGCCTCTTTCCCGTACCCGTACGTGCCGAGCAGGAACCGGGCGTCGTCTGCGGTCAGCGTGAGCGGGCAGGTGAGGGTCAACGCGGGTTCCGGCTGCGCCTTCCCAGGTGACAGAGGCTGGCCCAGTGCCGCCCAGGTGGCCCGCAGGTGCGCCGGACCGTGCGCTGCCCCCCCATACCTGCCCGCCGGGCCGCAGCACGCGCCGCGCGCCCGGCCCCGGCGTGGGATCGACGCCCGGCACGTCCAGGGCAGGGGAGAGGTTCAGCGCGTCCAGCAGCGCGCCCTCCGGCCAGGACTGCCCGCACAGACGCGAGAGCCGCGCGTCCCGCGCCCCCAGACGGTCGGAGGCAGATGCCGGGTGTCCCCCAGCCGTCTGCCTCCGACCATCTGCCATCGGCGCAGCAACCGGCTCCGGTTCCGTGACGGCGGGAACGTCACCCGCCATCACTGCACCTTCGCCGGTCGCCTGTTCATGCCCACTCGCTCCGCTCGGGATGATGCGGGCATCATCCGGCATGAACTTACATCTCCATCCGCGTTTTCAGGAAGTTCGTCATGACGGCCCCGCGTTTGTAGAAGGGGTTGTCCATGATCTTCACGTACAGCGGGATGGTGGTCTTGGGCCCGTGGATGACTGTTTCTTCCAGGGCGCGTTTCATGCGGCTGATCGCCTGCTCGCGGGTGTCGTGGCGGACGATCAGCTTGCCGATCAGGCTGTCGTAGTGGGGGGGGATCACGTAGCCGGTGTAGCAGTGGCTGTCCACGCGCACGCCGGGGCCTCCGGCGAAGTGCACGTCCTCGATCTTCCCGGCGGCCGGGCGGAAGTCCTTGTCGGGGTCCTCGGCGTTCAGGCGGCACTCGATGGCGTGCCCGCGCAGCACCACGTCTTCCTGCTGGATGTTCAGGCCGTGACCGGACGCGATTTCCAGTTGCAGTTTCACGAAGTCCAGGCCCGAGATTTCCTCGGAGACGCAGTGTTCCACCTGAATGCGGGTGTTCATCTCCATGAAGTAGTAATTGCCGTCGCGGTCCACGATGAATTCCAGCGTGCCGGCCCCGGCGTAGTTCACGTGCTTGGCGAGGCGCACGCCGGCCGCGAGGATCTCCTGACGCAGCGTGTCCGGCAGGGTGCTAGGGGCCTCCTCGATGAGTTTCTGGTTGCGCCGCTGGATGGAGCAGTCGCGCTCGCCGATGTGGATCACGTGGCCGTTGCCGTCGCCCATGACCTGCACCTCGACGTGCCGGAATTCCTCCAGGAACTTTTCCATGATCAGGGCGGGATCGCCGAAGTACAGCTTGGCTTCTTCCTGCGCCTGAGCAAAGCCCTTGGCGAGTTCGTCCTGCGTGCGGATGATCTTCTGCCCGCGTCCGCCGCCGCCGGCGCTGGCCTTGAGCAGGACCGGGTAGCCGATCTGTTTGGCGGCCAGCAGGGCGGCGTCCGTGTCTTCCAGCACGCCGGTGCCGGGCACGACGGGCACGTTGCTCATGGCGGCGATCTCGCGTCCGCCGGCCTTGCTGCCCAGCGCGCGCATGCTTTCGGGGGTCGGGCCGATGAACACGATGCCGTGCTCGCGGCACATCTCGGCGAAGTCCGGGTTCTCGGCCATGAAGCCGTACCCGGGGTGAATGCCCTCGGCGCCGGTCATCAGGGCGGCCGTCAGGATGTTCGGGATGTTCAGGTACGACTGGTTACTGGCGGGCGGGCCGACGCACACGCTCTCGTCGGCCAGCAGGACCGGCAGGCTCTTCTCGTCGGCGGTGGAGTACACCACGACGGTTTTCACGCCCAGTTCTTGCGCGGTGCGGATCACGCGCAGGGCAATCTCGCCGCGGTTGGCGATCAGGATTTTCTTGAACATGTATGCCTCCGGCAGGGTCGGAAGGAGGCCAGGTGTCCCGGCGTCAGGTGGATCTGTCTCAGACCTGCTGACGCTCCGGGCCCTCAGGCGCCCCCTGACCTCATTCGATGATGAACAGGGTCTGGCCGTACTCGACGGGTTCGGCGTTTTTCACGAGGATCTCGCGCACTGTGCCGCTCATTTCGGCCTCGATCTCGTTCATGAGTTTCATCGCCTCGATGATGCACAGCACCTGCCCGGCGGCCACGGTATCCCCGACTTTCACGTAGGCGGGCGCATCGGGGCTGCTGGACGCGTAGAAGGTTCCCACGATGGGCGCCTTGACCGGCGTGCCTTTGCTGGGCGCGGGGGCCGGAGCGGGTGCGGGGGCTTCCGGGGCGGGCGCTGGCGTGGCGGGCGCCCCGGACTGCGGCGCTGCAAAGGCAGGGGCACTGGCGACAGTGTCGCTGGGCATGGGAGCCGGCATGGGCGCGGCCTGCATGGGGGCGGACTGCATGGGCGCGGGGCCGGTGGGGGCGCTGAAGGCGGGGCCACCCATGGCCTGCGGGCCGCGCCGCAGGTCCAGGGCGAAGCTGCCGGTCTTCAGGCTGAATTCACGTACGTCGGCGTAGCTCAGGGCATCGAGGATTTTCTTGAGGTCGTCTGGATTCATGGGCCCCTCCTGGGTGGTGCTTGGGTGCTGGCTGTTGAAACAGTTGGGTGCTGCAACAGAGGTGTCAGTCGCGCTGCCTTCCATCATGATGGGTGGTCCGCGCGTCGGGGTGTCACCGCCTGCCTAACGCTTGTTTGGCTGGTCTGAGTCTAAAGCCGAGTCTAAAGCAAAGTGAAGTGCCGCCCACCGGATGACCAGGGTGGGCAGCACTTCACGCACGGACGGTCAGGCGCGGCTGAGGTAAGCGCCGGTCCGGGTATCCACCTTGACCAGGGTGTCCTGCTCCACGAACAGGGGCACCTGCACGGTCGCGCCGGTTTCCAGCTTGGCGGGCTTCGTGCCGCCCGAGGCGGTGTCGCCGCGCAGACCGGGATCGGTCTCCACGATCTTCAGGATCACCTGGTTGGGCAGCGTGATGCTCAGGGCCTTCTCGCCGTACATGGCCACGTCCACCTCGGTGTTCTCCTTCATGAACTTGGCGGCGTCACCGACCAGGGTGGGCGACAGCGGCACCTGCTCGAACGTCTCCATGTCCATGAACATGAAGTCCTCGCCGTCCTTGTACAGGTACTGCATGGTCTTGCCTTCCACGTAGATGTCCTGCAGTTTCTCGCCGCTGTTGAAGGTCCGGTCCACGATCGCGCCGGACTCCATGTTGCGGAACTTCGTGACGACCTTCGCGCCGCCACGGCCCATCTTCAGGTGCGAGTAATCCAGGCACTCCCAGAGGCCGCCGTCCATTTCCACTTTGGTGCCGTTGCGCAGTTCAGTAACGCTGATCATGTCATTCTCCTTTTTACGCTCGCCAGGGCCGCCCTCACCACCCGCCTGCAGGCGGGAACAGGTGCTAAGACGCCTCGCGGCAACGCCCAGGAGTCTAGCAGACCCCCCCACGGGCCTTCCACCGGACCGGGCGCGTTTGCTATGCTGTCACGGTTGCACGTCCGCCCCCGCCCCCGGACCCCCGGCGCGCGGCGAGAGCGAGGCGGCGAAGAACGCCAAGGAGAGAGCACATGGAACTGAACGCCAAACCCCGCAAGAGCCAGGAGAAACTGGCCGAAGGCATGATCCCCGCCGTCGCCTACAACAAGGAGCACAACGTCTCCTTTGCCATTGACAAGAAGGCCTTCGACCGCGCCTTCCGCATCCAGAGCACCACCGGCCTGTTCGACATCACCGTCGAGGGTGGCGAGACCTTCCCCGCGCTGGTCAAGGCCGTGCAGATGGACAAGCGCAAGCGCGTGCCCATGCACGTCGATTTCTACATGGTCACCTACGGTGAACCTATCGAGGTCAGCGTGCCCGTGCACACCACCGGCAAGAGCCAGGGCGTCGTCATGGGCGGCCTGCTCGACATCGTCGTGCACAACCTGGCCATCGTGGCCCCCGGCCCCCGCCGCATTCCGCAGGAACTGGTCATCGACGTGACCAAACTGGCTATCGGTGACCACGTTACCGCCGGTCAGATTGCCCTTCCCGAAGGCTGCAAGCTGGTCGGCGACGCCGATCAGGTCGTCATCAGCCTGCTGCCCCCCCGGCTCAGCGACGGCGAAGCGGCCGCCGAGCAGGAAGCGGCCCAGGTGGCCGGTCTGGTCGCCGCCGGCGAGATCACCGAGAGCGAAGCCGCCGCGGTCCTCGACGGCGAGGCCAGCGAGAGCACCAAAGAAGCCTGATAGGGATTCCGTTTGTAAAGAAGCCTGATACGGACTGCCGTTTGTTTCGCCGACAACCCGGTGATGTTCCGGGTTGTCAGTTCCACGTCCGGAACCCGTTTTGCTCCTACTCGCTCCGCTCGGATTGAACGGGTTTTGCAACCCATTCAAGCGGAGTCCGTATGAGCCTCAGCTGACACAGGCGGCCCCCTTCCACATGGGAGGGGGCCGCCTGCTGCGCCTGGAAGGGAGCCGGGCGTCCCGTCAGGGTGGCCGCCGGTATACTTGAGCTTATGTCTGAAGGTTCCACTCCCACCAACCGCCCCGAGGGTCTGCACGAACAGACGCTCAGCCGCCTGAACAACCTGGACGCCCAGGTGGCCGCCGGTTTCGAAGCGCACCCCTACACGTACGCCCGCACCCACCACGCCCGCGACGTGCTGAGCGCGCACCCTGCCGATGCGGTCGGCGAGGACGGCGAGGCGACCTGGGAGGCGGGGCAGGAATGGCCGGCCGAGGAGTACGCCCTGGCCGGGCGCGTGACCCTGATGCGCCACATGGGCAAGGCGGCCTTCGCGGACCTCAGTGACGAGCGCGGCAAGATCCAGCTGCACTTCTCCAAGCAGGAGACCGAGCAGTTCGACGTCACGAAGAAGATCGACCTGGGCGACATCATCGGCGTGCGCGGCTTTCCGTTCGTGACCCGCACCGGGCAGCTGACGCTGCGCGTGACGTCCTGGCAGCCGCTGGTCAAGAGCCTGCACCCGCTGCCCAGCAAGTTCCACGGCCTGCAGGACGAGGAACTGCGTGCTCGCCGCCGCTACGTGGACCTCATGATCAACCCGGAGAGCCGTGAAGTGTACCGCACGCGCTCGCGGATGCTGCGCTTTATTCGCACCTTCCTGGACAGCCGCGATTTTATGGAGGTCGAGGGCCCCACGTTGCAGGTGGTGCCCGGCGGCACCGAGGCCAGGCCGTTCAAGACCTTCCACAACGCGCTGGGCCACGAGTTCAGCATGCGCATCAGCCTGGAGCTGTACCTCAAGCGCCTGCTGGTGGGCGGTTTCGAGCGGGTGTACGAGATCGGCCGCAACTACCGCAACGAGGGCATCGACCGCACACACAACCCGGAATTCACCATGCTGGAAGCGTACTTCGCGTACGGCGACTACAACGACATGATGGTGCTGGTAGAAACGCTGCTGCACGACCTGGTCGTGGAACTGCGGGGCGAGCCGAAACTGACCTACCAGGGCCGCGAACTGGACTTCTCGCTGCCGTTCAAGCGGCTGGATTTCGTGACGGCCCTGAAAGAGCAGGCGGGGCTGGACTTCGATCCGCTGGACCTCGTGAAACTGCGCGAGTGGAGCGACGTGCGCCACCCGGAGCACCGCAAGACTCCGGACTACAAGCTGCTGGACAAGCTGGGCGGCGAGTACGTGGAGCCGCTGTTGCAGGACCCGACCTTCCTGACGGACATGCCGCTGGCGATCAGTCCGCTGGTGAAGGTGCACCGCGACCGCGAAGGGCTGGCCGAGCGCGCCGACCTGTACGTGGCGGGCTTCGAACTGGCGCCCATCTACTCCGAGCTGAACGACGCGCTGGACCAGCGGGCGCGTTTCGAGGCGCAGACGGCCCGCCGGGACGCCGGGGACGACGAGGCGCATGAGCAGGACGAGGACTTCCTGCTGGCGCTGGAGTACGGCATGCCGCCCACCGCCGGGATGGGGATGGGCATGGACCGTCTGGCGATGCTGATGACCGACCGGGATTCCATCCGGGACGTGCTGCTGTTCCCGTTGCTGCGGCCGGAAGGGACGGGCGGCAGTGAAGCCGGGACGGCTGAAGCCCATGCCGCTGAAGGCGTTACCGAAGGGGGCTGACGCCCGGCCACACCAGCCCAGGAGTCCACACCAGCACAGGGGTCCACACCAGCACAGGGGTCCACACCAGCACAGGGGTCTACACCAACACTGGGCCGGAGGGACCCACGCAGACGCAGGAGCACACCGCGTCTGCGTTTTCGCGTTGCTGCCGTACTGGAACCGTCCGGCAAGGCAGACCGGCCCTCCGGGCGTGGAGTTGGCAACCCGGCGCCCTTCCGGATTCGGCACGAGGTGCCCTCCAGAACGCTGCCGATCACGGCCCCACACGGATTATCATCGGTCGGCACACCATT
Source organism: Deinococcus sp. (assembly GCF_018260555.1). Taxonomy (GTDB): domain Bacteria; phylum Deinococcota; class Deinococci; order Deinococcales; family Deinococcaceae; genus Deinococcus. The sequence goes on from NZ_JAGLBB010000003.1 coordinate 12,842, forward strand.
CTGTGCGTACCTATTCCCTGCGCCCCGCACCACACGACATCCGGCGTCTCTCGCCTTCTCGATTTTCGAGCGCCAGATGCTTGCCTCTGGTCTATTCAGGCTGATACGGACTCCGATTGAATGGGCTGCAAAGACCGTTCAATCCGAACGATGCGAGTGGGAGCCGTATGAGAACGGCTTGTCACGGCTAAAAATACTCTCCAGGACGCGACGGAGAAAATGAGGTACTGGACGACGTTTCTCCTTCTGCGTGCCCTCATGATGTCGTGTGGCACACAACTCCAACAGGCGTGGAAACTCTTGATCTAGGGGCGTGCAAGTGGCGGTATTAATTTGTTCGTTTGACAAACAAAATAAGGAACGCGCAAGATGACCGTGCACACGTCCTACCAACCACAACCCGGTGAGCCCGTAACAGACGGAACCCTCCCGGCCCAACTCCTGCCATTCACGCCGGCCCCAGGCCCGGCCCGCCATCCGGCCCCCTGGGTCCCCCCGAGGTTCTTCCGCATGATCCGCACCGAACACCCCATCCCGGACACCCTGGACCTCGCGGCCATCCGCGCGCGGCACACGCTGCTGCTGCTGGACCTGCTGTGGAACGGGGACCTGGCACGGGTGGACATCTCGCGGGAACTGGGTCTGTCCCGCAGCGCCATCAGTTCCATCGTCACGGAACTGATCAGCGTCGGACTGGTACAGGAAGTCGGCACGCGCGGCAGCGGTGTCGGACGGCGCGCCACCCTGCTGAACCTCAACACCCGCGCCGCCGCCCTGCTCGCCATCGACCTGGGCGCCAGTCACGCCCGCGTGGACGTGCTGAACCTGCACTGCCAGTCGCTGGCCAGCCTGTCCGTGCTGCATGACATCGTCAGCGGCCCACAGGCCACCTACGACCTGCTGAGCGACCTGAGCGCCCAGGTCATGCAGGCCGCCGACATCAGCGCCGACCAGATCGCACTCGTGGGGATCGGCGTGCCCGGCCCGGTCGACCACGACACCGGCCGCGTCGTCCTGCCCCCCAACATGCCCGGCTGGGACGGTGAGGACATCCGGGGGGCCCTGCAACGCCGCCTGAACCTCGAAGTCCTGGTCGATAACGATGCCAACCTGGGCGCACTGGCCGAGGCCCGCTTCGGCCCGCACCGGGGCACGCAGGACCTGGTCTACGTGAAGGCCGCTACCGGGATCGGCGCGGGCATTCTGCTGGGCGGGCGCCTGCACCGCGGTGTGCGCGGCGGCGCCGGCGAGATCGGGCACATCAGCATCAACGAGCAGGGCCCGGTCGGCCGCAGCGGCAACCCCGGCAGCCTCGAAAGCTACGCCGCCGCGCAGGTCCTCGTCACGCTGGCGCGCAGCCTGCGGGCCGCCGGCTCTCCCACCACGCTGCCCACCCCCATCACCCTGGACGACCTGCTGAACCACGCGAACACCGATCCGCTGGCCCGCGCCGTGTGGGAGGAAGCCGGGCATCACCTGGGCGTGGCGATCAGCACCACCATGAACCTGTTCAACCCGGAAGCCGTGATCATCGGTGGCCGACTCGCGCAGGCCGGAGAGGTGCTGCTGGCCGCCATCCGCGCCAGTGCCCACGCCCGCACCATGCGCATCAACGTGGACCGCACCCGCATCGAAACCGGCACGCTCGGCGCGCACGCCGGGGTGCTGGGTGCCGGGGCCATGATGCTCGATTCGCTGTTCACGCCGCGCGGCCTGCCGCACCTGTACGCCATCTCACGCCTGGCGCAGGGGAAAAGCGGCGCCGGGAGCGGTCCGGCCAGCCGGGCTCAGGCGGCCGGACCGTCCCCACCCCGGCCGCCTGAGCCTCACCCGGCACTGGCCCTGGCCGCACAGACTTCGCCCAATCGCACGAACCGCACCGTTTCGCACGGAGGAACACCATGAAAAAAGCACTCCTGATCGCCGCCGCCCTCGCCGTCACCACCAGCGCCTCTGCCGCTGGCAAGCTGGAAATCTTCTCCTGGTGGTCCGGCGATGAAGGCCCGGCCCTCGAAGCCCTGATCAAGATCTACCAGGCCAAGTACCCCTCTGTCACCGTGGACAACGCCACCGTCTCCGGCGGGGCCGGCACCAACGCCAAGGCCGTCCTGAAAACCCGCATGCTGGGCGGCACGCCCCCCGACAGCTTCCAGGCGCACGCCGGTCAGGAACTCATCGGCACCTGGGTCGTCGCCAACCGCATGGAGGACCTGAGCAGCCTGTTCAAGAGCGAAGGCCTCGACAAGGTCTTCCCCAAGGACCTGATCAAGCTGATCAGCCAGGGCGGCAAGATCTGGAGCGTGCCCGTCAACGTGCACCGCAGCAACGTCATGTGGTACAACCCCGCCAAACTGAAGGCGTGGGGCGTCACCGTGCCCAAGACCTGGCCCGAATTCATCAAGACCTGCTCCGCCCTGAAAGCCAAGGGCGTAGCCGCGCCGCTGGTCGTCGGTGAGAACTGGACCCAGCAACACCTCTGGGAGAGCGTCATGATCGGCACGCTCGGCGCGCAGGGCTGGGAGAACCTCTGGTCCGGCAAGATGAAGTTCACGGACCCCAGGGTCGTGGGTGCCTTCACGACCTTCGGCAAGGTCATGGACTGCTCCAACAAGGACGCTTCGGGCCTGAGCTGGCAGCAGGCCAGTGACCGCATCATCGACGGCACCAGCGCCTTCAACGTGATGGGCGACTGGGCGGCTGGGTACTTCACCACCACCAAGAAACTCGCCCCAAACACCGGTTTCGGCTGGGCGGCCGCGCCCGGCACCACCAAGACCTTCGTGATGCTGGCCGACTCCTTCGGTCTGCCCAAGGGCGCCAAGAACCGCACCGAGGCTGTCAACTGGCTGAAAGTCCTGGGCAGCAAGGCCGGCCAGGATGCCTTTAACCCCCTGAAAGGCTCAATTGCCGCGCGCACCGACAGCGACCTGAGCAAGTACAACACCTACAGCAAGAGCGCCGCCGCCGACTGGAAGAACAACAAGATCGTCGGGAGCCTCGTGCACGGGGCCGTCGCGCCCGAACGCTTCACCAGCGCCTTCGGGGCCGTGATCGACCAGTTCGTCTCCAGCAGGGACAGTGCCGGGGCCGCCGCCGCCGCGCAACAACTGGCTGTCCGCGCCGGAATCAGCAAGTAATACGGACTCCGTCTGTTTCGCCGACCATCTGGAAGGGCGCCAGCTTGTCAACTCCACGCCCGGAACCCGCTTCTCTCCCACTCGCTTCGCTCGGATTGAAGGGGGCTTTGCAGCCCCTTCAATCGGAGTCCGTATAACCCGCCCGCCTGAGCCCCTGGGGGCGCGGGCCTAATCCAGATCGCGCTTTTGCCCAGCTGTCCGGTTGTGGGTTGTGGGTTTCAGGTCACGCGGAAGTACTCCCGCGCCCTGAGCCCGCAGCCCACACCCCTTGATACGGACTGCCGTCTGTTTCGTTCACCACCCGTAACGCCGCCGGGTGGCCCAGTCCAGGTCCGGAACCCGCTTTTCTCCTACTCGCTCCGCTCGGATTGAATGGTCTTTTCAGCCCATTCAATCGGAACCCGCCTTATACCGACTGCCGCTCCATTCCGCCCAGGGGCGTCTGTTGTTCCTTCTCGCATCCGCTCGGATGGACCGGTCGTTGCTCACCATTCGATCACCCGGTCCTCGGCAGCCCGGATGCCCTCGCCCCACCCTGTTCACTGGCAGGCACGGCCAGAGGCCAGACCCGCCAGAAAGGAGGCCCGACTTTGAAAGGCCTGAGTAAAGATCGTCTGTGGTCCATGGCCGTTCTGGCCCCCAGCATCATCTTGATCGCCGTGTTCGTGTACGGCTTCATTGCCCGCAGCGTGTACGTCAGCATGACCGACTGGGGCAACGACCCCGCCCAGGCGCTCGCTCTTGATCCCATCATCCGCTGGGTGGGCCTCGCCAACTACCAGGAACTGTTCAGCGGGTTCCTGCAGGGCCGCTTCCGGCAGGAACTGATCAACACCGTCTTCTTCACGATCTTCTTCATTCTGGGCTGCCTGGGCCTGGGCCTGGGCCTGGCGCTGATCCTGGACCGCAACCCGAAAGGGGAGGGCCTGTGGCGCACCATCTTCCTGTTCCCCATGAGCCTGTCGTTCATCGTGACCGGCACCATCTGGCGCTGGATGCTGCAACCCAAGGGCGGACTGAACCAGGTGCCGACGCTATTCGGTGCTCCGCCCAGCACCTTCGGCTGGCTGAGCAGCAATGACGCCATCCTGAAATTCGACTGGAACAAACTGCCGCTCCTGACCGCCGGCGTGGTCGGCGTTGTCATGATCGTCATGGCCGTGCGCGCTGCCCGCAGCGGCGACCGCACCCGCATGGGTGTCGCGGCCGTCTGCGCCGCCATCCTGTTCGTCTGGGCGCTGCTGATCGGCCCGAACGTGAAGATGCTGCCCGCCCCGGAACTGCACGGCTTTAACCTGGCCCTGATTGGTATCATCATCGCCGCCGTGTGGCAGATGAGCGGCTACACCATGGCCCTGTACCTCGCGGGTCTGCGCGGCATTCCGGAGGAACTGCGCGAGGCTGCCAAGGTAGACGGCGCGGGCGACCTGGGTCTGTACCGGCACGTGATCTTCCCGCTGCTGGCGCCCATCAGTCTGTCGGCCATGATCGTGCTGGGTCACATCAGCCTCAAGATCTTCGACCTGGTGTACGCCATGGCCGGTCCGGACAACATCGCGACCAGCGTTCCGGCGCTGAACATGTACCTCACCAGCTTCCGGCAGAACCAGTTCTCGCTGGGCGCCGCCATCGGCACCATCCTGCTGATCCTGGTGGCGTTCGTGATCGTTCCTTACCTCGCCTCTCAGTTCAAACAGGAGGATGGTCACGCATGACCAGCGCCCCCGCCAAGGCCGCCCCGGCCCCCACTCCCCGCAAACCCATCCAGCCCGGCCGGATTGTCATGTACGCCCTGCTGGTCGTGGCCGCCCTGTTCTTCCTGGTGCCGGTGTACCTGCTGTTCGCCACCGCCCTGAAAAGCCCGGGCGCCATCAATCTCGCCACCACCTGGCACTGGCCGGCCGCGCTGAACTGGGCCAGTTTCAGTGAAGCGTGGGACAAGATCGGCGGGAACATGCTCAACAGCCTGTTCCTGGCCGTGGTCGCCACGCTGTTGAGTGCCGTGCTGGGCAGCCTGAACGGGTACGCCCTGAGCAAGTGGAAGTTCCGCGGGGCGAACACCCTGTTCGCGCTGATGCTGTTCGGGATGTTCATTCCGTATCAGGCGGTGCTGATTCCGCTGTTCCAGTTCATCAAGTCCATCGGCCTGTACGGCAGCATCTGGGGCCTGATCCTGGCGCACGTGGTGTACGGCATTCCGATCACCACGCTGATCTTCCGGAACTTCTACGCCGACGTGCCCGACGCGCTCGTCGAGGCCGCCACCATCGACGGCGCGGGCTTCTGGAGCATCTACCGCCTCGTGATCTTCCCGATCAGCATTCCGGGTTTCGTGGTCGTGATCATCTGGCAGTTCACGCAGGTATGGAACGAATTCCTGTTCGCGGCCACCCTGACCAACACGACCAGTCAGCCCGTCACGTACGCCCTGTCGCAACTGGCAGGCGGTCAGGCGGTCAGCTGGAACCTGCCGATGGCCGGCGCGATCCTGGCGGCGCTGCCCACCCTGCTGGTGTACATCCTGCTGGGCCGGTACTTCGTGCGTGGCCTGCTGGCGGGGTCCGTCAAGGGCTGATACGGATTCCGATTGATTCGGTGTAGTCCCGCATCAGTCCGAGCGGATACGGGTGGCAGAGAAACGGGTTCCGGACGTGGGGCTGGCAATCCGGTGAAGTTCCGGACCTGTCAGCGAAACAAACGGAGTCCGTATGAATCAATCCGAGCGGATGCGAATCGGAAGAACAGATGCCCTGGGCGGAGTGGAGCGGCAGTCCATATGAGCAGGGTCGGCAGGCTGCATGACAGGCCGGGCGGCGGCGGGGTACAGTGCAAGGCACTTCATGACGACTGCAGAGACCCTCAACGTGTTCGTCGTCGCTCCGCACCAGGGCCACGCGCTGCAACTGACGCCGCTGCTGTCACGAACAGACGTGAAGTACGTCCCGGACGCGGAAAGCCTGCTGCGCGAATCGCACCTCGTCATTCCCGACGTGGTGCTGCTGTACACCAGCACGCCCGGCGTGCCGCTACATCAGGTGCTGCCCATGCTGCGCCAGCGCGCCGAATTGAGCGGCACGCACTGGCTGGGCGTGGGCACGCAGGGCCTGGGTGAACTGCTGGCCGCCGGGGCCGACGCCCTGATCAGCGACGCCACGCCACCCGGGGCAGTCGCCCTGCAGGTGCGGACCATGCTGGCGCGCGCGCAGCAGTACCGCGACGCCCTGCAGCGCGTGGCGAGCCTGCAACGCCGCATGGACACCTGGGAGCACGAGGAACGCGTGCGCGACCAGCTCGTGCATATGCTGGTTCACGACCTGAAAAACCCCATCGCGGCCGTCATGGGCCTGATCGAGATCGTGCAGGACGACCCGCGCATTCCCGAGGACAACCGCGAACTGCTACAGGTCGCGCACGACGAGACGCAGCACCTGCTGCACCTCGCGGCGAACATGCTGGATGTCCGCAAGATCCAGGCCGGGAAGATGAACCTGAAACGCGAACTGATGTTCACGCCCATGTTCCGCGAGGTGATCGAGCAGGCGCGCGGCGACGTGGGCAGCGGCCTGCGCGACCGCCACGTACGCGTCGCCATCGAGTCCGACATGAGCCCTGCCAGCGCCGACCCGGAAATCCTGCGCCGCGTCCTGGCGAACCTGATCAGCAACGCCCTGAAGCACACGACCACGGGCGGCGTGATCGCCATCCTGGTCAAGAGCATTCCCGGGGGCGTGCAGGTCATGGTCCGCGACGACGGCGAAGGCATTCCCGCCGACGACCTCCCCAACCTGTTCGCCGCGTTCGAGCAGTCCCGCCTGACCCTGCACGGCCGTTTCGATACCGGTATGGGGCTGGCGTTCTGCAAACTGGCGGTCGAGGAGCACGGCGGCACCATTCACGTGGAATCCGAGCGCGGCAAGGGTGCCTCGTTTATTTTCACGGTGCCGCTGGCGCAGGACAACGACGACGAGGATTTCGTGGAACTGGTGTAACGGGGACGGGGCCGTTTATTTCACTGACAACCCGCAACATCACCGGGTTGTCAGTGAAATAAACGGAATTCGTATTACTTGTTCACTTTCGTCTTGAAGCAGAGGGTGCCTGTTTCCCCTGCCGCTACATTGGTCAGGGTGGTGCTGATGGCCGTGGCAGTTCCAGAGTTGTCGGTCGGCTGGGCTGTCCCGCTGCCGCGTTTCAGGCTCAGGGTCTTGCCACCGTAGACCGCCGTCTGGAGGGTCTGCCCGGCAACCAGGGGGTCGCTCAGCTTCAGGCTGGTCAGCGCAATGGCGCTCTGGTTGGTGTAGGTCAAGCAGTATTCCAGGATGTCATCTGGTTTTGCCGATACCGAATTGCCTGCTCCGCTGCCCGCCGTGACATTACGAACTGTTTTGGTGACCTTTGTAAAGACGTGGTTGGTGGTCACGCTGGCCGAGGACGGGCCATTGTTGGTCAGGACGGTGTCGGTGCCTAGCAAGTAGGTTTTCAGACTGGCTGCGTCGGTCACTTGATTGGGGCCGCTGTAGCTGTCGCCATTCGTCGAGTCTCTGACCGGGTCAGGCAGGTCTACCGTCAGGGTGCGGGTCACGCTGCCGTTGGCGGGAATGTTGACGCGCGGCCAGGTGACCAGACCGCTCGTGGCGTTGTAGGTGCCACTGTCGCTGATGCTGGTCAGCTGGGCTGCAGGTAGGACAGGAGTGAACTGGTCGCTCAGGTCAACATCCACGGGGTCCGCCGTCGTATTGTTCGCCGTGATGGTATAGGTGACGGCGGTTCCAGCCGTGACCACCTGGGACCCACTTTTGGTGACCTTCACGGTGGTGGGGGGCGGCGTGGCAGTCAGGGTGTTGACGAAGGTGCAGGTAATGACATCGCCGAATTTGACTGTGGCGATGCTCAGGGAGGTGCCGGTACCGGAAGCGCGGGAGGTGCTCGCTGCGTCGACACAGCTGTACGACGAACTGTAGTTGCCAGGTGTTGTGACTGTCTCGCTGGAAGTCACCGTATATGGTCCGTCGCTGCGGGTGGCTGTGACGGTACTCGAGCTCAACTTAGGGGGTGCCCCCGATATTGTGATGGGGTCCTGCGTGGTCGTCGGAGCAGCAACTGTGTAGGTGGGTTTAGGGCTGATTGCCCGGAGCGTAGGGTCACTGACGTTGTAGCCGACACCCGTGCCTGTACCTGTCGTCGTGTAGGCCACATCGGCAACGCCCGCTGCCTTCTGCGTAATGGTGGCCTGGTCGGTGACAGGATATCTCCCCTTGGGAAAAGTCTTCGTGGTTGTCACCTGACCCTGGAGCGTACCGTCGTTGGTGATGCTACAGATGGTCTGGGTTCCACTGGGAATGGCCACGCGAAAATTCCTGGTCCCCTGTGGTGATGTGTAGCCGGTTTCCCCTGGAATAGTCGTAAGGAGACCGACTGCCGTTTCAGGACGAACCAGGTATGCTGTCGGTTGGCCATTGGGGTTCACATAAGTGTCACTTTTGCACTTAAGGGTGGAAATACCGTAGGTGCCCGCCGTCAACTCGCGCACATCTACATAGTCACCGAACACCTGGTAGGCGTTTGCCTGCCTGGCTGGGGTCGCACCGACACCAGTCACCTGCTGCGGTTTGGCTGCGCTATCTCGCTCAGTCGTCGTAAAGTCATAGGTTCCTGTGGGTGCGCCCTTTACAGCGGTTTTTTCAAGGCAGAACGTAGTTGCCACAGTTTCAGGCTTGTACACAACAACATCATCGACCAAGCCACTGTACGTGTAAGGGTCCTTCACCTCACTTGTAAGCTTCAAGTCGCCTGTTGCTGGAATGGTGTTAGGGAGCAGCAAAAAAAACTGAGTAGCGTCAGTTAAGCGGGCCGGGTCCCGTGCGCCGTTGGCTAAAAGAGCCACGCCGCCTTTATCCAGCATAATAATACCCTTTGTCCCAGGAGGCGCAAACGCATTGGGGTCAGTCTCGCTGGCAGGCGCGCCAGTTTTATCAAAAATCTGGGCACCATTGGCGGCGTAGATAAAACCATAGCGTTCACCGGCACTGCCCGCATTTCCAGGACTGGTATTAATGTAAGCGTAAGCGGTCCCGGCGTAAGAAATCTCAATCGTGCGGGCCGAACCTCTAGATGGCAACAGATAGTTATTGGCAAACGTCGTGAGTAACTTGGTGTACCGCACCTGGTCACGGGTTGCAGGGGTATATACGCTATAGGGAACTAGACCGCCACCGACTCTGTCAGTAGTCGTCCAGAAGCCCTGAACGTCCGTTCCAGTGATGGTCTCTGTCGACCAGTCCCCGGATCCCTTCCAGGGAAGAAAGCCAGTATCATTCATGGCCCCACCGGTACTAGGAAGACGCGGTACGGTCGAAATACTCGGCTGAACACATCCCGTCTGCGCCCCCGCCCCGCCGGCCAGGGCCAGGGCGAGGGCCAGCACGCCTATCACTCTCTTCTTGCTCATTTTTTCACTCCGTTCAGGGTCTCATCGAGGGTCAGGTCGAGCCGCACGTACGCGCCGGGCCGGGTGTACAGGTTGCCCGTCCCAATGCCGTCGAAGCCCTGGATGTTGTAGCCCACGTTCAGCCAGGTGCCGGGCAGCACGCGGTAGCCTGCCTCGACGCCGTAACCGATCAGCGTGGTGCTGGTCGCGGGTTGCAGCAGGGCGCGGCCCCAGCCGCCCACCTGAATCCGGTCGTTAAAGGCCGCCGTGACCCCGGCGTAGGGCTGCACGGTCAGGCTGTCGCGGTCACCCGTGACGCGCATGTCCGCGCCTGCACGCAGGGCGAGTTGTACGTTCTGGCGTGACAGGGGGCGGTACTCGGCGCTTGCTCCTGCTGTAAGGCTGCTGTCACCGTTTGCCAGGCTGCCGGCCACGTAGCGGGCGTAGCCCAGGCTGTTCAGTTGCCCCGAGCGGTAGGCGTAGCCCAGCGCCAGTTTCTGGCCCTGCCGCGCGCCGAATTCGGCGGTGGCGTCGGCCGCCAGATTCAGGCGGGGGTTCAGGTCGCCGCTGACTCCGCCGCGCAACACGGTGGTCAGCTTGCCGCCCGTGACACTGAAGTCCGTGCCCAGGGTGGCCCGGAAGGTGTCGGCGCGGTAGTCCAGGTCGGCCCCGGCGCTGATGTCCGAGGTGCCGCTGTCCACGTTCCAGAGGTAAGCCCCGCGCAGGCCCAGGCCCAGGCGTTCGCTGAGAGGCAGCGTGGTGGACACCCCGAAGCGGGCGCGGTTTTCCTGGCCGCTGCTGTTGGCGAGTTCGTACGCGGCCACGTAGTTGGTGCGGCCCACGGTGCTGTTCAGGCCGATAACGCCCGTATTACCCTCGCCCCAGGTGTAGGTGTCGCGCAGCGAGAGCTTGACCTGTTCGGTCAGGCGGTAGTCCACCCGGAAGTCCGTGGTGGGCAGCAGGGTGCCGCTGATGGGCGTGGTGTGCACCACCTCGGCGGCCACGCGGCCCTCGCGGTACGCCACGCTGCCGCTGAGGCCCAGGCCGCTGCGGGAGCCGAAGCCGTAGCGCAGCCCCGCCCCCACGCTGAAGGGCCTAAACTGGTAGTTCAGCTGCGCGCCAACAGAGCCGCTGGTGGTGGTCAGGGCGCGTCCATACGAACCCTCGATCCGCAGGCCCAGGCGCGGCGAGACAGGCAGGTCGTAGCGCCCGTCGGCCTGAAGACCCTGAGCGCCGCGTTCCAGCCCCGCGTACCCCGCGCTCTGGTAGCGCACCGAGAAGTCGCCGCCGCTGGGCTGGTTGCCGTTTCCGGGCCGCTGGGCTGGGCGGGAACTGACTGAAGCCGTCGCCAGCACCCCGCCCGAGGCCATCACGCGCCCCTTGACCTGAAGTTCGGGTTGCTCGTACCGCCCGGCGACGCCGAAGGTGGTGGTGCTGTCCACGCGCGTTACGCCCATGCCCACGCTGTAGGTGCCGCTGCCCGCCGTGCCGGTCTGCTCGACCTGTGCGCCGTAAGCGAGGCGGCGATTGCTGCCGCCGTCAAGCAGGCGGTAGGACGCCAGAACGTACTGCTCGTTCAGGCTGGCGCTCACGCGGTCCAGGCCGCGCGCCAGCGTCACGACGCCCGTTTCGGGATCCAGGGAGTAATCGATACCTTCATTCAGCGTGCGGCGGTTGGCCTCCTGATCGTCGCTGCCGACTTCGATCAGGGTCAGCAGCTGGCTGCCGACCACCACGCCGCCCCGCGACAGGCGCAGCAGGCGCGTGCCGTTGGGCGTCAGGCGCTCGTCGGTCACGCGCTCGGTGGGCACCAGGGCCACGAAGCCCGCCAGGCGCGGCTCGGCCTTGGTGGTCAGGGTCAGCGCGGTCAGGGTTTCGGTCATCGGCAGGACCGTCATGGGCGTGGCGGTCTGGCGGTACTCGGCCCGGAAACTGGGGTGGTCGTACGACACCGCCACCGGGTCGCGCCCTCGCAGCGGAATGACTTCCTGCGAGGCGTCCCCGTAGTTAATGTTGCGCGCGGTGGACAGGTTCGCGGTGGTGTTCGGCAGGCCGTCCTTGTCGGCAGCGACGTACAGCTTGCCTGCGCCCACCACCCCCTCGTAGTAGGCCCGCGCCCGGACATCCAGGCGGTCGCTCAGGCTGCCGTCTGAGCCCAGGCCCAGGGTGGCGCTGACCATGCCCACACCGACCGAACGGCTGTCGGGACGCACTTCAAAGTTCTGGCGCACCACGCGGTCGTTTTCCACCACATCCAGTTGCAGCGTGGTCGGGGTGGTCTGCGGGCGCAGTTCCACAATGCCCTGCCCCTTGTCCAGGGCCACCTGATAGCCGGCCTCGGTGGGGAAAGCGTCGGGGCGAAGCGGTTCCAGGTTGGTCCTGAGGGTCAGGCGGTCGGGCTGGGTGGCCACGCCCAGCGCGTCGAAGGTGCGGACGCGCAGGCGCAGGGGTGTCACGCCGTCGGCGCGCAGTTGCAGCGGCTCGATGTCGTAGCGGCTGGTCGGCCCGGCCAGTCGCACGCGCACGGTCTGGTCGCCCAGCGTGATGGTGTTCACGCCGGGGCGGATCGGCACGCCGTAGTAATCCAGTTGCTGCACGCCCCGAACGGGGTCGGTGACGGTGCGGCCCACCTGGGTCGCTGGAACCGGCTGGCCGTTGACGACAGGCACGGGCGGCTCGCCCAGCGGGCCTTCCACCCGGATGGTGACGCGATCAAGGCTGGCGTAGTCGGTGCCGTCCAGCGGCAACTTGATGCGTCCGGGATTCTCAGAGATCGTTTCGGGCTGGGCCAGCGGGGTGGCGGTCATCCAGTCGCGCTCATCCAGCAGGCCCAGAATGGGCCTGATTTGCCCGCGTTCCTCCAGCACCTGAAGCTGCGCGGCGGGCAGGGCGGCCATGGCCGCTTCGGCGCCTTCCAGAACAAGCCCGAGTTCGCCGCTGAGCTGCTGACGGTCATCCCCGACCACAAGGGGGGCCAGTTGCGCGGGCGTCAGCTGCCAGTACAGCGTGCCGCTGCGCCCGCGCAGCGGGTCGGGCAGGGCCTGGCCGTTTAACTGGGCGCTGCCGGGCTGGTAGGTCACGCCCTGCGGGAGCGGCTGGGCCAGCAGCAGCGAACCTGCGCCCAGCTGAACGGTACTCAGAGCAAAGGGAAGAGAGACGCGCTGCTCACCTGCTGCGTTGGTCTCTGTCGTCTGCGGCGCGGGCAGCGGCGGCAGAGGCAGCGGTGAGACCGGCACGGTCGTCTGGGCGGACGCCGAGGCGACCAGGGCCAGGGTCAGAACAAGAGTCAGGCTACGGTTCACTGCATTACTCCTTCCACGTGACGGTGGGCCTGGGAAGCGGGAGAACGGACGTGACAGAAGCGGGCTGGTAGCGGTAGTCCAGGGTCAGACCCTCTGCGCTCAGGGGGCCGCTCAGGGTGTTCGTTCCGGCGCTCAGGCGTGCTCCTGCGGGCAGGGCGTCGGTCAGGGTGACTTCGCGCAGCGGCCGGGGGCTCGTGAGGCTCAGGCGCACCGCCACTTCTCCGCTGGGGAGTGGGGTCACGGTCTTGGTGAGGGTGGCGGGGCCAAGGGGCCAGCTCTGGCGGCGGCCCAGGCTGCCCTGGTTGGGCCGCAGCGCAAAGTCGGCGGTGGTCAGTCCCTGCACCTGAAGCGTGCGGGTGCCGGGGCTGCCTTCGGCGCTGGCGTAGGGCACGCTGGCCGGGTCGAGGCGCAGGGCCTGGGTGCCCAGCGTGACATTGCCAAAGTGGTAGCGGCCCCGCGCGTCGGTCAGCGAGAGTCGGCCGCCCGCCAGAATGACGCGTGCGCCGTTCATGGGCTGGTCGGTGTTCTCGTCGAAGATGCCGTTGGCGTTGCGGTCAAGGTACACGCGGCCCAGCAGGTCCGAGGTGGGCGCAAAGTTAAGCAGCTGCACCTTGACGCTAAAGGAGGCGGGCTGGCTGATAATGGCGCCGGTCTGTCCGCTGGCCCCCTGACCCTGCATGATCACGGTGTTGTTCAGGGCGCCTGCCGCGCCCGGCAGCACCCGCAGGCCGTACTGCAGTCGGCGCTGGTCACTGGCGGCGATGCGGTCAACCGTCCAGCGCAGGCTGCCGTCAGGCTGCACAGTCGGGTCGGGGATGGCCGCGCCGTCAAGGAGCGAGCTGCCGGGCACGTACTGTAGGCGCGGGTCCGGCGTATCGGTCACGGTGACCTGGATCAGGGCGGCGGTGCGCGACGTGTTCCCAAGCGTCAGGGTGTAGGTCACCAGATCGCCCAGCGTCACGGCGGTGGGGCTGGCTACTTTCTTGATGGAGGGGGTGGTGTTCCAGACCACCGCGCTGACCGCGTTGCTCTCGAGCGGCTGCGGGAGTTCGGTGCTGACCATCCGGAAGACGTTGCGAAGCTGCTCGTCGTCTGCCGCCCGATCAGTCACGGCCGCGCGAATGGTCAGGGCGCGCGTCTCACCGGGCGCCAGGGTCCCGACGTTCCAGGTCACGGTTTGGGCATCCACCGCGCCCGTCACCACGCCGCCGTCCGACGCTGCGACCATGTTCAGGTGCGCGGGCAGTGGGTCAGACACCTGCACGCCCGTCAGCGGCCCGGTGTAGGGGTTGGTCACGCGCAGGGTGTAGGTCAGAACGTCGCCGGAAGTCACGCGCCCACCCGGCTGCCAGGCGGGGTCGCCTTCCTTGCTGACCGACTTCTGAAGCTCGGGAAGCCTGGTTTCAATGCGGCCTACCTCGTCGAGGGTGGTGTCCTGCGGGCCGCGCTGAGCGCTGACCGTCACGGTGGCTTTCAGGGCTGTGCCTGCCAGGGCCGCCGTGGGCAGGTAGCACACGCGCACAGGCAAGGTGGCCCCGGGCGCCAGGGCAAAGGGCTGGGCCAGGGCCGCGCCGTCCGCGCCGCGCACCGTGGCGGTCACGCCGGCAGGCACGGTGGCGCGCACGGTAAAGGTGTCCTGCACGTCGCCCGTGTTCTTGACCGTGTGGTCAAAGCAGGTGTCCCGCTCTGCCAGGGCAAACGGGCGGGCCTGGCGGTCGGCCTCACCCTGGGCTTCAGGCTGACCGACCGGGCCAATGGCGACGGCGGGGCGGTACTGCACGCGCAGCGAATCCCTGGCCTGCGCGTTCACCGAGCCTGTGACCGCCGTGGCGCTGTTCACGAAGTCCTGATTTTCGGCGGCGGCGCTGGCCTGCACCCGGAAGGTCAGGCGCACCTCGGCCCCCGTGTCCAGGGTGGGCAGGCGCACGCGCAGGCCGTTGACCGCCTGCGCTTCGGCGGCGGCCCAGGTGGTGCCATCGGCGCTGTATTCCAGCGTGCCTGCCGTGGTCCGGGCGCTGCCCGCCACGTAGGTCAGGCCCCGCGCGGCCTGCTCGGCCAGCGGGTCAGTCAGCGTGACTTCGCGGCCCAGGGCGCCGGTATTGCGCAGCGTGATCGTCACGTCGGTCTGCGAGCCGGGCTTCAGGAACTCTGCGCCGAACACCTTGTTCAGTTCCAGGACCGGGGGGGAGCCGACCGTGAGCACCGAGACATTGTTGGTGTCACTCGGGCCGCCCGGGCAGCCCGCCACGAGGTTCACCTGGGCACTGCCCTGATCGCCGGGCGACGTCTGGGCCTCCAGCCACACCCGCGCCGATGCACCCGCCGCCAGCGTGACGCTGCTGATGACCTGATCACTGCTGTCCAGTTGCCCGTTGCCGTTGCTGTCGCCGCGCAGGGTCAGGGTGGGGCGGGCCGTACCGCCTGGATGCTGGGCGCTCAGGGCGTAGCTGAAGGTGTCGTTCCCGGCGTTGCGAACCTGGTACGCGAAGGCTGATCCGCTGCTTTCTCCCGGCAGGACAGACAGGCTGTGGGCCGGTGCCTGGGCGTTTCCGTTGGGCGTCACGCTGACCGCGCAGACGGGGGCGACCGTGATCGAAACAATGTTCGAGACACTTCCGGCAGGTCCGACGGGAGTCTGAAGGCTGACCTGGGCCTGGTTGGTGATGCGAGTGCCGGCGGGCGTAGGGGAAGCCGACTGCGCCAGTACAGACGCGCACAGCAGTAAACCGAGGGGGAAACGCTTCTTCACAGCGGCACAGCTCCTTGAAAGGCGCGAAAAGGGAACATGGAGAAAAATGAGGAGGGTCTTGTGTTAGGAAAAGGCCCTATAGAAAAAGGCCCGATGGAAAAAGGCGATAAGGGAAAAGGCGCTGAGGGCGGACGAAGAATGCAAGATAAAGAAAGGTAACTGCTCAGCACGATAAACACGGCAAAAAACGCTTGTTCCCGTTTTGTATGAGCATAATAGTTACTGCAAATCTGCCTTGGACGAACCAATTCGCTCATATCGGCAATTTCAGTCATTTGAAAGCAGCTTCTTAGCAATTTATAGGGCTGAATTCAGATTCTGAGCAATTTACCCTGCTGAGCAGTTACAAAGAAAGACAGAAAAAGGCAGCGAGCAAAGCCGGAGAAAAGGGGGGTTGGAGAAGGGGAAAACCCACCTTCCCCAACCCTGAAGAGGTTTAGTTGTTGACCTTGACGGTCAGCGTGATGCTGACCGTGCCGCCGATGGGCAGGCAGTCGGTGGCGTCAACGGCAGTATCGCCGTTGGTGTTCACACCAATCAACAGGCTGGCCGGGTTGGTGCCACCAGCGGGGGCCGCGCCCCACGTGCCGCCGTTGTCGGTGCTGAACAGCAGGCTGCCCACGCTGGCCGTTCCCGTCACGCTCTGGTAGGTGGTGTTGGCGAAGATGTTGGTGTTGGTGCCGTCCAGTTCCTTGAGGATGACCTTGCAGACAGGAACGTTGTACTTGTTCTCGCCGCCGATGGTGTACACCACGGTGTCACCGGGGGCCGCCGTGGTCTTGTCCGCGCTCTTGGTGATGGGGAACAGCGGGTTGGTGGGGTTGCCGGCAGGAGGCGTGGGAGCAGTCACCAGGCCCACATTGAACAGGGTGCCGTCGGTATCGGTGGCGGTGGAGTAGGCGCCCGTCGCCACCGTACGCACGGCGTAGCCGGTACGTGCAGGAGCGTTGGCCGGCAGCACCACACGGGTGGTGAAGGTAACGGTAGCACCAGCGGCCACTCCCACGTCCACGGTGCCGTCGCCGTTGGTGTCGGTCAGGGCGGCGCCGTTCAGCAGGTACTGCACGGTCGCACCGGCAGGCAGGTCGTTGGTGCCGCCAGTGATGTTGAAGGTGTCGTTGTAGGTCCCGGTGTTCTGCACGGTGGTCTCGAAGTCGGCGTTGGTGGTGGTCGTGGTGTTGGGGTTGATGGTCTGACCCGAAGCGTCCAGCGTGGTGCCCGTATCCTGCGCGACGACCCGCAGGTCAAGGCCAGGAGTCTTGACCGTGTAGGTGGGGCTGGCAATCTGGGCCGCGGTACCAGCGGTCGGACCACCCGCGTTGCCGCTGTAGATGGGCACAGTGACAGCGATAGGCGTCTTGGGCGTGCCCGAGTTGTCAGCGCCAGCGTCGGGGTAGGTGACCTGCACGGTGTAGGCGGGCGCCGTGTTGGGGGGGATGTTATTGAACGTCACCGAGCCGTCAGGGTTCACGGTCACGGTCGCGCCGGTGATGGGGTTGCCGTTGATGTCCACAGGCACTTCCCCAGTCACGAAGGCGTTGCCCGTGGCGGGGTTGATGAGCGTGGCCGTCGTCCCGGCGGGAGCCGTGCTGGGCACCGTGGCAGGGCCAACAGTAATATTGTCCTTAACAGTGCTGTTGTTAGGGGCCGTGCCCGTCAGGCTGACCACATCAGGGTTGCCGTTGGCGTCAGCCTTGGGGTAAGCGGTCTGGCTGCCGTCGGGGGCCACCTGAACGGGCGTGCCAGCGCCGGGCAGGGTCGCGCCACCAGGCACGGTGGGGCCAGCAGGCTGAGTGTAGCCAGTAGGAGTCGTCCCTGTACCGTTGGGGTTGGCGGTGTTAACAGGGGTGATGGCAGGGTTACCGGAATCGGTAGGAATGGGCGTAACCACACCAGTCGTGGGGCTGCCGGGGGTCGCCGTGGTCACAGCCGCCACGATGGCAACGTTCTCGTTGTTGTTGTCCACGTTGGTGCCGAAGGTTTCGGTGTACGAGTCACCCGTGCCGTCGGCGCTGGGGGTGGAGTCGTACGTGGCCGTACCGATCAGGTTCTGACCATAGCTGGCCGGAGTCCCGCCCACCGTGTACGTCTGGGTGACGGTCGTGTTATCGCCGGGCTGCACGGTCACGCTGGTAGCCGAGAGAGTCACGCCGGTAGGCGCAGTGTTCGAGGTGTTCGCCGAGCTCAGGGCGATCACCAGGGGCGTGTTACCGGTGTTGGTCACGGTGTACGTGAAGCTGGTGCTCGTGTTGGCAGGCACATTGTTCTTGGTCAGTGCGGCGTCGCCCGTGTTGGGCGTGATCGTGAAGCTGGGCACGGCCGTCACGGTCGTGGTCACGACGTTCGAAACAGAAGTACCAGCGATGGGCGTGGTAGGCGTGGTGCTACTAGGGTCAAGGAACTCAAAATCCGCCGACGCCTGGTTGGTGATGGCCGTACCAGCGCGAGGGGCCGCACCGAGTGCCATCCCTGTCGAGAGCGAAATTGCGAGGGCCAGCATCTTGTTTAACTTCATGTAAAACTCCTTGGCAACGGGGGCAACGCGGACAGGCCCAGGGAATATCACGCCACGAGCGGTGGGCCAGACTGCTTGCAGCAACGGGGTGGCCCCGGAGACTCCCTCCGGACGTTCTTTATACTAGGTACAGAAAGATTTCTGGAATCTTACAAACTGCTACGTTAACTCAAGTTCAGTAAACCCGGTCATGACAGATCGTGACAGAATCCACTTATTTTTCCATCTCTCATACGGTGTACGGTCAGTTTCCTAATGATCCCGTCTGGACCGTCCTTAACACGATATGATGCCGGCCTGACAGGCGTGGGGTGAAGCCCCCACTCTTTAATTGAACTCTGGTTCATAAGAACTGGTCGTCAGGAATTGTGAGCAAGGCCACCTATGTGCCCATCTCTCATATGAAGTGCTCCCTGGATCCTAAGGAGCCTGTCTGCTTTATTCATGATCCGCTCATCTACCGGCCTGCCAGTTTTCCTGAACCCGCGTCGGGAGAACGGCCCTGCATTGACGGCCCTGCATTGACGGCCCTGCATTGACGGCCCTGGATTAACGGCCTTGCATTGACGGCCCTGGATTAACGGCCTTGCATTGACGGCGTGGATCTGGGACGCCGCCGTATCAGCGGGCCGATGACGCAGGGGGCAGAGTCCCCACAGGACGCTGGGGAGCACTGGTCTGGAGGGGCGGCGCCGCTGGAGTGTGGGCGCGTGTGATACGGACTGCGCTCCACTGCGCCACAGTCGGGAAGACACCGCCTGTGGCTCCATACCGCGAAGGGGCGTCTGCCCTTCCTCCTCGCATCCGCTCGGATTGATTCGGTGCAGTTCCGAATCAATCGGAAATGCTACGGGTTCCGTCTGTTTCGCAGCCCACCTGGAACGTCGCCGGGTGGTCAACTCCATGCCCGGAACCCGCCGTGCTCCCGGTCGCTTCGCTCGGATTGAAGGGTCTTTGCAGCCCCTTCAATCCGAGCGTCTATGAAACATGCTAAAACTGGGGTGTTCCACAGTTCAGAGTTTGAGAAGTCCGTAGCGTCTCTCTTTTTTTCCAGCTATTCGTGCCGTTTTTCACGAGCAGAGGGACCGGATCAGGAAGAGCGGCCGCAGAAAGGGGAATCCTTATCGAATACGCCAACTTCGTCATCATGCTCCTCGTTGCGCTTGGTATCGGCATCGTTGCCGTCATTGCCAGCGCCCTCCTCGGCCCCAAAAAGGGCAGCCGCGCCAAACTCATGGCCTACGAAAGCGGCAACGACCCCGAACGCGGCGGCGTCGGCACCGGCCAGCGGTTCCCGGTGCACTTTTACCTCGTGGCCATGCTGTTCATCATCTTCGACATCGAAACCGCCTTCTTCTACCCACTGGCCGTCGCCTACCAGAACCTCATCCCGTTTGCCTTCTTCGAAGCCATGACCTTCGTGCTGTT
This sequence comes from Deinococcus sp., assembly GCF_018260555.1. Classification (GTDB taxonomy): domain Bacteria; phylum Deinococcota; class Deinococci; order Deinococcales; family Deinococcaceae; genus Deinococcus. Next base: position 32,400 of record NZ_JAGLBB010000003.1, read on the forward strand.
GCTGCTCTTTGGGTACGTGTACGTGCTGAAAAAGAAGGTGCTGGAATGGGCGTAAGAGCAGTTGATAGGAGAAAGTTGATGGTTGATAGAGAGTGTGCCTTTCTCCATCAACCATCAACCATCAACCATCTCCCCGCACAGGAGGTGCGCCCATGCCGCTAAAGGAACTGTTCGAGAAGGACTGGCAGGAACTGGAGTCCGAGGGCGTGTTGTTCTCCAGCCTGGAGAAACTGGTCGCGTGGGGCCGCAGCAACAGCCTGTGGCCCGCCACCTTCGGCCTGGCCTGCTGCGCCATCGAGATGATGAGCTCCACCGACGGCCGCAACGACCTGGCCCGCTTTGGCAGCGAGGTCTTCCGCGCCTCTCCCCGGCAGGCGGACGTGATGATCGTCGCCGGCCGCCTGAGCAGAAAGATGGCGCCCGTCATGCGCCGCGTGTACGACCAGATGCCGGACCCCAAATGGGTGATCAGCATGGGCGCGTGCGCCAGCAGTGGCGGCATGTTCAACAACTACGCCATCGTGCAGAACGTGGACAGCGTGGTGCCCGTGGACATCTTCGTGCCCGGCTGCCCCCCGCGCCCGGAAGCGCTGATCTACGCCGTCATGCAGCTTCAGAAGAAGGTGCGCGGCGAGGCCTTCGACGGGCTGGGCCACCAGCTGCCCATGGTGGACGCATGGACCCGCTGAACCCCACGGGCAAACCCACGGGCCAGGGGGGCGCCGCGCAGTCCAGCGCCAGCCAACGGGTCGCCGCCCTCACGCCCACCGAGGCTGCACCCGCCCTGCCCAGCCGCGACGTGAGCCCCCTGATCCGCGAGCTGGGCCTCACGGAAGACGACGCCGCCGAACCCACCGCGCTGGTCAGCCCGGACGACCTGCTGCGCGTGGCCCAGGCCCTCAAGGAACGCGGGTTCATGCTGATGGACAGCGTGGGACTGGACTACAGCACCTACACGCAGCCCCGCCCCAAGCGCCTGGCAGTGCTGCACAACACCTACCACCCCCACGACCACCGCAGGCTGTTCCTGCGCGTCTGGCTGGACGACGGCGAGCCCCTGACCAGCCTGTACCCCGTCTGGAAGGCCGCGAACTACCTGGAACGCGAGGTGTACGACCTGATGGGCGTGCCCTTCACCGGCCACCCCGACCTGCGCAAGGTCCTCACGCCCGACGACCTTGAAGGCCACCCGCTGCGCAAGGACTTCCCGCTGGGCGAGACGCCCACCCTGTTCCGTGACGGCCGCTTCCTGGACCCCGCCGCCTTCCGCGCCGGACTGACCGGCCAGAGCAGCGGCCTGACCGGCTACCGGGGCGAACTGAGACGCGGGCAGGGCAGCGACCGCACCCCACCCGTCATGCCGGAAGGAGGGCCGAAATGAGGTTGATGGTCGCCAGGAACCAGTTGATGGAACAGGGGCAGTCTGCCCTTCTAAGTACGTTGAAGCTAACATTGCGAGATTCCGGGAAAGCGCCGGAACCTCTCCATTCACGCTCCAACGTACTTTCTTCTGCTACGCGCTCCGCGCGGTTTATCTACAAGATAAACGCAGTGTACTTAAGTACGTTGAAGCTAACATTGCGAGATTCCGGGAAAGCGCCGGAACCTCTCCATTCCCGCTCCAACGTACTTTCTTCTGCTACGCGCTCCGCGCGGTTTATCTACAAGATAAACGCAGTGTACTTAGCTTCCATCACCCATTACCCATCAACCATCACCCGCACCGGAGGTGCGCCGTGACCACCGCCCAACGCCCCGCCGCGCCCCCCGAAGGGCAGATGCACACGCAGATCATGAGCCTGAACGTCGGGCCGCAGCACCCCAGCACGCACGGTGTGCTGCGCCTCGTGGTGGACATGGACGGCGAGACCGTCGTGAAGGTCACGCCGCACATGGGCTACCTGCACACCGGCTTCGAGAAGACCTTCGAGAACCGCACGTACCAGCAGGGCGTCACGTACGCTCCCCGTACCGACTACCTGCACTGCTTCGGGCATGAACTCGCGTACGTGCTGAGCGTCGAGAAACTCCTCGGGGCCGACGTGCCCGAACGGGCCACCACCGTGCGCGTCATCCTGCACGAACTCGGGCGCATGCACAGCCACCTCGTGTTCGTCGGCACCGGCCTGCTCGACCTGGGCGCCCTGACACCGTTCTTCTACGCCTTCCGCGAGAAAGAAGCCCTGCAGGACCTGTTTGAAGCCGTGTGCGGCTACCGCATGAACCAGGGGTACTTCCGGGTGGGTGGCCTCAGCCGCGACATCCCCGACGACTGGCCCGCCCGCGTCGAGACATTCCTGGACCAGATGGAACGCGGCGTCACCGAGTACACCACCCTGTTCGCGCAGAACCCCATCTTCATCGACCGCGCCAAGGGAGTCGGCGTGATTCCGCCCGACGTGGCCCTGGACCTGGGCCTGACCGGCCCGAACCTGCGCGCCAGCGGCGTTCCACTCGACCACCGCAAGGACAACCCCTACTGCGGGTACGAGAGTTACGACTTCAACGTCATCACCAGCCCCGACGGGGACAGTCTGGCGCGCTTCAACATGCGCCTCCTGGAATTCGGCGAGAGCATCAAGATCGTCCGTCAGGGCCTCAGGCGCCTCAAGCCCGGCCCCGTCAAGGACCCCAACCGCAAGATCAGCCTCCCACCCCGCCACGAACTCGAAACGAGCATGGAAGCGGTCATTCACCACTTCAAACTCGTCACCGAGGGCTTTCACCCGCCGCTGGGCGAGGTGTACGTGCCGGTCGAGAGTGCGCGTGGCGAGGTCGGGTACTACATCGTCAGCGACGGCGGTTCCATGCCCTACCGCGTGAAGATCCGCGCGCCCAGCTTCGTGAACCTCCAGGCGCTCGAATACGCCTGCGTCGGCGCGCAGTTCGCGGACCTGATCACCATCCTCGCAACCATCGACCCCGTACTGGGCGACGTGGACCGGTAAGGAGTCCTGACCTTGACGTACTTCGAGACTAAACAACCACTGGTGGCGGATATTTTCAGTCGTTACCCGGATTCGCCGCAGGGCCGCCGCTCGGCGCTGATGCCGCTGCTGCGCGAGGTGCAGGACGCCGAAGGGTTCGTCTCCGAATCTCGCATGGCCGAGATCGCCGCGCTGTGCGGCACGACGGCGACCGAGGTGCGCTCGGTCATGAGCTTCTACTCGACCTACCACACGCTCCCCACAGGCAAGTACCACCTGCAGGTGTGCTCCACGCTGATGTGCGCGCTGGCCGGAGCGGACGAGCTGTGGGATCACCTCGTCGAGTCGCTGGACGTGCAGCCGGGCGAGGTCAGTCCGGACGGACGGTTCAGCGTGCAGAAGGTCGAGTGCCTGGGCTCGTGTGGCACGGCCCCGGTGATGCAGATCGGCGACGACGGGTACTACGAGAACGTGGGGCCGGGCAAGTGCGCGCAGATTCTGGAGTCGCTGCGAAACGACCTGCAACCGCTCCCGGACAACCCGGTACCGGTCACGGTGGGCGACGACGGTCGGCAGGTGCTGGCGACCGGGCAGGCGGTCGGTTCGAGCGTGACGGGCCTGCACCGCCTGCCCGGACACGCCGGGGGTGACGCGTGACCGCCACCGCCCCCACGCCGCCCAAGCCGATCACCAGCGCGAAAGACCCGCGCTTCGCGCCGACCCTGTACGCGCACGTCGGGCAGGCAGAAAGCTGGACGCTCGCGTACTACCGCCAGAACGGCGGCTACGAACCCGTGCGGCGGGCCTTCGCGGTGGGCCCGGACGCCGTGATCGACGAGGTCAAGAAATCCGGCCTGCGCGGGCGCGGCGGCGCGGGCTTCGCGACGGGCCTGAAGTGGTCGTTCATGCCCCTCAAGGACGGCAAACCGCACTACGTCATCTGCAACGCGGACGAATCCGAACCCGGCTCCTTCAAGGACCGCTACCTGCTGAGCGAGGACCCGCACCAACTGATCGAGGGCATGATCATCGCCGCGTACGCCATGCGCGCCTCTGTGGGGTACATCTACATCCGCGGTGAGTACGTGCACGCCGCCGAGCGCATCTGGGCCGCCATTCACGAGGCCCGCACGGCCGGGCTGCTGGGCCAGAACATCCTGGGCAGCGGCTTTGACTTCCAGCTGTACGTGCACCGGGGCGCCGGGGCGTACATCTGCGGCGAGGAAACGGCCCTGATGAACTCGCTGGAGGGGCTGCGCGCCAACCCGCGCCTCAAGCCTCCCTTTCCGGCGGCGGCGGGCCTGTACGGACTGCCCACCACCATCAACAACGTCGAGACCTTCTGCGCCGCCACGCAGATCCTCCGCTACGGCGCGGACTGGCACGCGGGCATGGGCACCGAGAAGAGCCGGGGCATGAAACTCTTCCAGGTGTCAGGCCCGGTCGCGCGGCCCGGCGTGTACGAACTGCCGCTGGGCACCACCTTCCGCGAACTGATCTACGACTGGGCGGGCGGCCCGCTCGAAGAGATGAAAGCCATCATTCCCGGCGGCAGCAGCTGCCCCATGCTCCCCTGGACCGACGCCACGCTCGACACGCCCATGGACTACGAGTCGGTGGCCGCTGCGGGCAGCATGCTCGGCACCGGCGGCGTGACCCTGATCCCCCAGGCAGACTGCATCGTGAACGCCACCTGGAACCTCGTGCGCTTCTACGGCCACGAAAGCTGCGGTAAATGCACGCCCTGCCGCGAGGGCATCAGCTCCTGGATGACCCGCATGTACCAGAAACTCGCCACCGGACGCGGGCAGCCCGGCGACGTGCAACTGATCCTGGACATGAGCGACAACATCGGGGGCCGCTCCTTCTGCGCGCTGGCCGACGCCTGCCTGGGCCCGGTCCTGAGCTCCATCAAGCTGTTCCGCGAGGAATACGACGCGCTGGCCACCACCCAGCAGCCGCTGTACCCGGCGCGGCGGCGCTGGCGGGACCGCTGATGGCGCGGATCAAGAGAGGACGGCTGAGGGAACGGCCGGGTTGTGGTGCGTGCTTCATCATTCATCACCCTTCATCCATCACCGCCTGCCGGGAGGTGCGAAAATGAAAGTCACTGTAGACGGAACCGAGATCGACCTGCCCGCCGGAACATCCGCCATAGATGCGGTGTTCTCGGCGGGTGGGGACGTGCCGTACTTCTGCGCGCACAAGTATTTAAGTCCGGTGGGGGCGTGCCGCATGTGCCTCGTGGAATCCGGGTCGCCGCGCAGGAACCCGGACGGGTCGTTCGTGATGGAAGGGGAGGGGGACGCGGCCACGCCAAAAGTGTTCTGGTTCCCCAAACCCATGGCGTCGTGCACCATGCAGGCGACCGAGGGCATGCACATCCGCAGCGCGAAAACCAGCCAGGTCGTGGCGAAGGCGCAGGCGGGCATGATGGAATTCACTCTGCTGAACCACCCGCTGGACTGCCCCACCTGCGACAAGGGCGGCGCGTGCGAGTTGCAGGACCGCGCCTTCGAGTACGGGTACGGCGCGAGCCGCTTCGGGTTTGACCGGCGGCACGCGGACAAGCACTATCCGCTGTCTGATTTCGTGATTCTGGATCAGGAGCGCTGCATTCACTGCAAGCGCTGCGTGCGCTACTTCGAGGAGGTGCCGGGCCAGGAGGTGCTGGACTTTATCGAGCGGGGCGGGCACACCTTCATCGACACGCAGGAGGGCGGGCTGCCCACGGGCTTTTCGGGGAACATCACGGACATCTGCCCGGTGGGGGCGCTGCTGGACAACGTGGCGCGCTTCCGGGGCCGCAACTGGGAGTACGACCACACACCCACCACCTGCACGCTGTGCCCGGTCGGGTGCTCCATCACGGTAGACGCCCGCAACGGCCGCCTGGAACGCATCGTGGCGCGCGAGAACCGGGACGTGAACGAGGCGTGGATCTGCGACGCGGGCCGCTTTGGTCACGTGTTCGCCAGCGAGGAGCGCCTGACCACACCCCTGATCCGCGACGAGGACGGGCAACTGGTCGCGGCCACCTGGGACGCCGCCATCGACGCCATGAAGCGCGGCTTCTCGGGCATGCGCACGGCGGACGTGGCGCTGTACCTGGGCGCCGACAGCACGCTGGAGGAAGGCGCGGCCCTGGAAGCCCTGGCCGCCGCGACGGGTACCCGCAGCGTGGATCACGCCCCCCGCTACGAGGTGAGTGTCACGGCGCCGCAGGCGACCCTGACGGACGTGGCGACTGCCGACGCCATCGTGGTGATCGGCGCGGACCTGGGCGAGGAAGCGCCCGTGCTGGAACTACGGATCCTGGAGGCGCTGCGCGGCGGCCTGATCCCGCCGGAGTTCGCGCACGGAACGGCCATCGCGGACCTGCGTCTCGTGGAACGCCCTGCCCGGCGGCCCGAGCGGCTGGCCGTGATCGGCCGGGAAAGCCGCCTGTGGGCGCACGCCGGGCACCGCGTCAGCGCGGACAGCCAGGGCGCCCTGGCCCGCCTGACCCACCCGGACACCGATGAACTCAGGGCCGTCGTGGCCCTGCTCGACGGCGCCGAGCGGCCCGTGATCATCCTGGGCGCGGACGTTCTGAGCGGCGCGGGCGGGTCGTTCAGCGCGAACCTGACGGACCTCGCCTCGCGCACCGGCGCCAGGGTCATCGCCATTCCGGCCGCCGCGAACAGCCGCGGCCTGGCGGCGCTGAACCTCGTGCCGCGCGCGGGCGGCCTGCCGGTCTGGCGGGCACAGGAGGCGCCGGCGGCGTTCATCAGCCGCCTGGACCCCGGCGTGCGCGCTGCCGGATTCACGGTCGTGCACGACACGCACCTGACCGCCACTGCCCGACTGGCGGACGTGGTCCTGCCCGCCGTCACGAACTACGAGAAGCGCGGCACCGTGCAGAACCTCGAAGGCCGCCTGCTGCCCCTGCACCCGGCCGCCATTCAGAGCGGCGAGTCCGCCGACCTGATCCGCACCCTGAGCGCCCTGGCCGAGGCGCTGGGGGTCAAGGCCCCCGCGCGCGGGCTGCGCGGCGCACAGGCACTCCTGGCCGACCACCTGGGCCTGGACCTGAGCGACCTGCCCGCACGCGGCGCGCTGCACACCTTCCGCCGGACCTTCGCGGGTCCCGCCGCGCCGCACACGCCCACGCTCTGGACGGAGCGCATGCACGCCCGCCCGCTCAGCTGGGTGGACCGCATCGAGGAACTCGTGCATAGCGACTGGCAACTGCCCGGAGCGCCCGCCGCGCCGCCCGCCCGCGCCGGGGGGAGCGACTGATGCCGGACCTGATCGCCGCGCTGCTGATCTCGCTGCTCAAGGCCGTGCTGGTCGTCCTGGGCCTGCTGACCACCTTCGCGTACATGACCCTGATCGAGCGGCGCCTGCTGGGCCGCATGCAGATCCGCCACGGTCCGAACCGCGTGGGTCCCATGGGCCTGCTGCAACCCGCCGCCGACGCCATCAAGAGCATCTTCAAGGAAGACCTGACCGTCACGCTGGCCGACAAACTCGTGTACACCCTGGCGCCCATCGTCGCCATCGGCATGGCCCTGACCGCCTTCGGCGGGATTCCGGCTGGCCCGGCCGGGAGCCTGTTCGGTGAGAACCCCTGGGTGTACAACCTGGACGCCGGGATCCTGGCGCTGCTGGCCCTGACCTCCATGGGCGTGTACGGCATCTTCCTGGGCGGCTGGGCGTCGGGCAGCAAGTACCCCATGCTGGGCGCGCTGCGGTCGAGCGCGCAGATGATCAGCTACGAACTCGGCATGGGCCTAAGCATCCTGGGCCTGCTGATGCTGGTCGGCACGACCTCCTTCCACGGCATCGTGGGCTGGCAGGCGCAGAACGGCGTGCTGATCCTGTTCCAGTCGCTGGGCTTCGCGCTGTTCCTGATCTCGTCGTTCGCGGAAACCAACCGCACGCCGTTCGACCTGCCGGAAGCCGAGCAGGAGATCGTCGCCGGGTACCTGACGGAGTACTCCGCGATCAAGTGGGCGCTGTTCCAGATGGCCGAGTACGTGAACATGATCACCGCGTCCGCCGTCATGGCCACCCTGTTCCTCGGCGGCTGGAAAGGCCCGCAATTCCTGAACGCCGTCATTCCCGGCGTGTCCGACTGGCCGCTCGTGTGGCTGATCGCCAAGATCGCGTTCTTTCTGTTCCTGTTCATCTGGGTGCGCGCCACGCTGCCCCGGCTGCGTTACGACCAGCTGATGCGCTTCGGCTGGAAACTGCTGCTGCCGCTGGCCCTGGCGAACACCGTCGTCACCGCCGCGTTTCTGGCGTTCCGCGGGTCCGGCGGCCTGTGGTTCCTGGGCGTCTTGAGCCTCGCCGGTCTGCTGGCCCTGCTGCTCATGAGCGACCGCGTGCGCGTCCTGTGGAACCGGCCCACCGTGCGCCGCCCCGAGAGCGAAGCCGTCCGCGCCGGAGGCGACTGATGAGGGGCTGCGCGGTGCTGGAGCCGCAGTCTGCTTTTCACCCACTGCCCACTTTCCACTCCCCACTTCCCACTCACAAAGGAGCCACACATGGGCGTTCTTGAGATTGCCAAGGGCATGGGCGTCACGCTGGGGAAACTGTTCCAGAAGCCCGTGACCGTCAGTTACCCCGAACAACGCGCCACACTGCAACCCCGCTTCCGGGGGCGGCACGTCCTGACCCGGCACCCCGGCCAGCGCCCCGGCGAACTGGGCCTGGAAAAATGCATCGGCTGCTCGCTGTGCGCCGCCGCCTGCCCCGCCTACGCCATCTACGTGGAGGCCGCCGAGAACGACCCGGCCAACCCCACCGCGCCCGGCGAACGCTACGCGAAGGTGTACGAGATCAACATGCTGCGCTGCATCTTCTGCGGCATGTGCGAGGAAGCCTGCCCGACCGGCGCGGTCGTCATGGGCAACGAGTTCGAGATGGCCGACTACCGCGCCGGTGACTTCGTGTACGCCAAGGAAGACATGCTCGTTGGCGTGACCGGAAGCCTCCCGCAGCGCCGCGAGGCCGCCCGGAGCGGGAAACCCGTGCGCCTGGGCTTCCAGCTTGAGGGGCCGCCCCGCGCGGAACTGGAAGGAGTGAAGTACCCGTGACAAGGAAAGAACGTGAACAGTTGACGGTTGATGGTCGGTGGCAGGTGACCCGTGACTGCCGTGCGCCCCTGGTCTGTGGTCCAACACCCATCACCCATCACCCAGCAACACCCCGCAGGGGCCGCCCATGATGCTGGCGTTCATCCTGCTGGGCGCGCTGGCGATCGTGGGCGGCGTGATCACGATTGCCGCCAGGAACGCGGTGCACGCGTCGCTGGGGCTGGTGGGCACGCTGCTGTGCGTGGCGGGCCTGTTCGCCACGCTGAACGCGTCGTTCCTGGCGGCCACGCAGGTGATCGTGTACGCGGGCGCGGTGATGGTGCTGTTCCTGTTCGTGATCATGCTCCTGAACGCCAACCAGCCGGTCACGTCGCGCGACCCGGTGCCGTACGTGCGGGAACTCGCCGGGATCGGCGGGACACTCCTGGCGGGGGCGTTCGTGGTGCTGGCCTTCACCTATCAAGATCCCCGCCCGCTGGCCGAGGGGGCCGGGGCACTCCGGGGCGGGACGGCCCTGGTGATGGGGGAGACGTTGCTCACCCGCTTCCTGCTGCCCTTCGAGGCCGTCAGCATCCTGCTGCTCGTGGCGATCGTGGGCGCCGTGGCGCTCGTGCAGCGCCCCGCAGCGCAGCCCGACGGCGTGCCGGATGAACTGGAAGAAGACGTGGGGGCGCCCCAGGAGCGGCGGCAGGTGCCGCGCCCGGCCGCCCTGAGCAGTGAAGGGGAGGTGCGTGCCTGATGGTTCCTACCACGTCGTATCTGGCCCTGTCGGGCGTCTTGTTCGCGCTGGGCATGGTGGGCGTCCTGACGCGGCGCACGGCGATCATGGTGTTCCTGTCCGTGGAACTCATGCTGAACGCCGCGAACCTCGCGCTGGTGGCGTTCGCGCGGTCGTGGGGCGACCCGACCGGTCAGACGGCCGTGTTCATCGTGATGACGCTGGCCGCCGCCGAGGTGGCGATCGGTCTGGCGATCATCGTCGCCATCTTCCGCAAGCGCGAGACCACCAACGTGGACGACCTCGCGGCGTTGAAAGGCTGAGTGGTCATGGATAGTCTTCCTCTGTACCTGCTGCCCCTGCTGCCCCTGCTGGGCTTCGCGGTCCTGATGACGCTGCCCCGCCTGCTGCCCGGCAAGACCGGCGGCTGGCTGGCGACGGGTCTGGTCGGCGCGGCGTTCGCCCTGGCCGTCCTCCGTTACCTGAACCAGGGCGCGCCCGCCCACGAGGTGCTGTGGACGTGGCTGCCGAATATGGCGCTGAACGCCAACCTGTCGGTGGGATTCTGGCTGGATCAACTGTCGGCCCTGATGGCCCTGATCATCACGGGTGTGGGCTTCCTGATTCACCTGTACTCGATCTCGTACATGGGCCACGATCCGAAATTCACGCGCTTTTTCGCGTTCCTGAACTTCTTCGTGGCCATGATGCTGATCCTGGTGCTGGCCGACTCGTACCCGCTGATGTTCGTCGGGTGGGAGGGCGTGGGCATGGCGTCGTACCTGCTCATCGGCTTCTGGTTTAGTGGCCGCGGCAGCGGGTCCAGTGACGCTCAGGAGCGTGCCGCCAGCGACGCCGAGGCGGTCAGCAACTCCAACGCGGCGCGCAAGGCGTTCATCATGAACCGCGTCGGGGACCTGGGCTTCATGCTGGGCATGTTCCTGCTGTTCAAGCTGTACGGCACCCTGTCGATCCCCGAACTGGCCGAGCGGGTCGAGGGCGCGCAGGTCGCGCAGGCGGGCATCGAACTGGCGTGCCTGTTCCTGCTCGTCGGCGCGGTCGGCAAGAGCGGCCAGTTGCCCCTGACCACCTGGCTGCCGGACGCCATGGCGGGCCCCACGCCCGTCTCGGCGCTGATCCACGCGGCGACCATGGTCACGGCCGGCGTGTACCTCGTGGCGCGCAGTCACTTCCTGTACGACCTGGCCCCGAACGCCAGCACATGGGTCGCGTGGGTGGGCGGCCTGACCGCCCTGTACGGCGCGCTGTCCGCCCTGAACCAGTCGGACATCAAGAAGATCCTGGCGTACTCCACGGTGTCACAGCTGGGCTACATGTTCATGGCGGTCGGCCTGCACGCGTACTCGGCCGGGGTGTTCCACCTGCTCACGCACGCGTTCTTCAAGGCGCTGCTGTTTCTCGCGGCGGGCGCCGTGATCCATGCGCTGCACGACGAGCAGGATGTCCGCCGGATGGGCGGCCTGCATCAATTCATGCCGTTCACGCACCTCGTGTCCGTGGCGGGCGTGCTGGCCATTGCCGGAATCCCCGTCTGGAGCGGCTTCTTTTCCAAGGACGCCATCCTGGCCGCCGCGTACGAGCAGAACCTCGCGCTGTACCTGATCGGGCTGGGCGTGGCGCTGCTCACCGCGTTCTACATGGGCCGCTGGTACTTCCTGGTGTGGCGCGGCGCGTACCGTGGGCACGGCCAACCGCACGAGGCGGACACCCTGACGAAGATCCCGCTGGGCATCCTGGCGGCGCTGGCGACCCTGGCGGGCTTCCTGAACATCCCCACCTTCCTGGGCGGCGGGCACGCCTTCGACACGTACCTGGGCCGCGCCGTCCCGCTGCACGCGCACGAGATCGCGGCCAGCACCGAGTGGCGCCTGACCGTCCTCGCCGTCCTGGCGGGCGTACTGGGCCTGGGCTGGGCGTTCCTGGCGCACCGCCGGAATGCGCTGGCCTCCGGCCCACTGGGTGAACTCAGCCGCAACAGCCTGTACCTCGACGCGCTGTACGACGGTGTGGTCGGCCATCCCAGCCGCGCCGTCGCGGGCGGCCTGGACACCCTGGACCGGGCCACCGACGACGCCCTGAGCGCCGTTGGCCGCAACGCCAGCGCTCCCGGCGGGCTGTTCACGCTGTGGCAGAGCGGCTTCGTGCGCGCCTACGCCGTCAGCATGCTGCTCGGCACGGCCGGGATCATCGGCTACTGGGCCCTCAAGACCATTGGAAGTGGCACATGACCTTCACCGACTGGCTTCCCACCCTCATGATCTTCCTGCCCCTGGCGGGCAGTCTGCTGCTGCTGGTCACTCCGAAACGCTTCCGCGATGAGGTCGCGGGCTTCATGGCCGCCCTGACGCTCGGCGCGGGCCTCGCCATCTGGCGGGGCGGCGGCTCCGAACTGTTCCGCTGGGACTGGATTCCGCCGCTGGGCATCACGTACTCGGTGCAGCTGGGCGGCGTGAGCCTCGCGCTGGCGCTCGTCACGGCGCTGATGTCCTTCATCGCGATCCTGTACGCCGCGCGCCGCATTCCCAATCCGGGGCCGATGCTGTCGCTGATCCTGGCGATGGAAACGGGCCTGATCGGCATCTTCGCCGCGCAGGACCTGATGCTGTTCTACGTGTTCTTCGAGGACGCCCTGATCCCTGCGCTGCTGATGCTGGCCATCTACGGCAAGTCCGGGCGCATGGCGGCCCTCGTAAAATTCGCGGCTTACACGCTGTTCGGCAGTCTGCTGATGCTGGTCAGCATCATCGGCGTGCGCTACATCGGCGGCAGTCCCACCTTCGCCATGACCGACCTGAAACAGAACCTCGTGCAGGGCCCCGCCCAGACCTGGCTGTACCTGGGCTTCCTGGCCGCCATGGCCGTCAAGTTGCCGCTGTGGCCGCTACACGCGTGGCTGCCGGACTTTCACGAGCAGAACCACGACAGCGGCATTCCCGACGTGATGGGCACCCTGTACAAGGTCGGCGGCTACGGCCTGTTCACCTTCGCCATTCCGCTGTTCCCGGACGCCAGCCTGGAACTGCGCCCCATCCTGATGGGTCTCGCGGCGTTCACGGCGCTGTACGCCGCGTGGATCGCCTTCGGCCAGACCGACTGGAAACGCCTGCTGGCCTACGCGGGCCTGAGCCACATGGGCTTCGTGGCGCTCGGCGTGTTTTCCCTGAACGAGACGGCCGTGATCGGCGCGATGTACCTGCTGGCCTTCCAGAACCTGTACACCGGCGCGCTGTTCCTGTCGGTCGGCATGCTTCAGGAACGCACCGGCAGCCTCGATACCCGCGTGGGCGGCGTGATGACCCAGGCGGGCGCGCTGGGCGGCCTGACCATGGCCCTGTGGTTCGCCAGTATCGCCGTGCCGGGCATGGCCGGTTTCATCGGGGAATTCAGCATCCTGCTCGGCGCGTACCAGGTGTTCCCCTGGCTGGCGTTCATCGCCGGCATCACCACCATCGCCGCCGCCGCGTACGCCCTGAGCGCCTTCCAGACGACCTTCTGGCAGGCCCGGCCCGCCGGGGGGCTGCGCGTGCCGGATCTGGTGCACACCGAGTGGCTGATCCTGGGCCTGCCGCTGGCCGTGGCCGTGCTGTTCGGCGTGTACTCCGCGCCCGCCCTGAACCTCATGCAGCCCGCCGTGCGCGCCGTCCTGACCGCCCTGGGAGGCAACTGACATGCTCCAGCCACCCGACGTGTCCCTGACGCCACTGCTGCCGGTCCTGATCGTGCTGGCCGGGGCGCTGTCCAGCACCCTGCTGGGCTTCTGGCTGGGCCGCCGCACCCTGACCTTCATTAACCTGGCCGCCACGCTGCTGTCGGCCCTGAGCCTGGGCACGCTCTGGAACCGGGGCGTCAGCTCGTTCGGCGGTAGTTTGCAGGCCGACAACGCCGCGCTGCTGCTGGCCTTCGTGATCCTGACCGGCGCCCTCATGACGCTGCTCGTCACGCTGGACACCGCCTGGCGCGCCCGCGTGTCCTTCCCGGAATTCGACGCGATGCTCATGTACGCCGTGACCGGCTGCCTGCTGATCGCCTTTTCCGGCGACCTGATCGTCATGCTGATCGGCCTGGAAATCATGAGCCTCAGCGGCTACGTGCTGGCCACCCTGCAAGGCTCACGCCGCGCCGAGGAAAGCGGCCTGAAGTACTTCCTGCTCGGCGCGGCCGGCAGCGCCGTCCTGATCTACGGCATCGCCTTCGTGTACGGCGCGACCGGGAGCCTCAACTACGCCGCCATTGCCGCCAAGGCCAGCGTCCTGGCGCCCGAGAACACCGGCATTCTGGTCGGCGGGGCGCTGCTGCTGCTGTGCGGGTTCGCCTTCAAGGTCGCCCTGGCCCCCTTCCACCAGTGGACGCCCGACGTGTACGGCGGCGCGCCCACCAGCGTCAGCCTGTTCCTGAGTACCGTCGTGAAGGTCGCCGCGTTCGCCGGGATGCTCCGCGTCTTCGGCGGCGCACTGGCCGACGCGCCCGGCTGGCACGCCGTGCTTCAGGTCCTGATCGCCGCGACCCTGATTGTCGGGAACCTCGCCGCGCTGCGGCAACTTAACTTCAAACGCATGCTGGCCTACTCGGCCGTCGCGCACACCGGCTTCCTGGCCATGGCCCTGCTCGGCACGCCGCAGGCGGGCGGCGCGGCCCTCACGTACTCCCTGCTGGTGTACACCCTGATGACCGCCGCCGCGCTGGCCATCCTCGCGGCCCTGCAACGGAGCGAGGAAGGCGTGAGCGTCTCCGACCTGCGCGGCCTGTACCACCGCCACCCGGCCTATGCAGCCGCGCTGGCCGTGTGCCTCGCCTCGCTGGCGGGCCTGCCCCCCTTCGCCGGGTTCTTCAGCAAGTACCTGGTGTTCCAGGCGGCCTTCCAGAACGGCTACGAGTGGCTGAGCGTCCTGGCCGCCCTGAGCAGCGTCGCCGCGCTGGTGTACTACCTGCGCCCCGCCATGCTGATGTTCATGCCCGACCGCACCCCCGCCCGCGAGTACGCCCACGGGCAGCGCGCCCCCACCACCCTGACCGTGACGCTCGGCGTGGTCGGCGTCACCGCCCTGGGGCTCCTGCCCAACATCTGGTACAGCTGGGTCGCCAACCCCGCCATCTGGACACTGCTCGTCGGGCCGTGAGGGGACAGTAGGCAGCGGGGAGTGGGCCGGGCACTGCCGTTCGCCCCGCTTCCGGAACCCGGAGAGATTCACCCATGAAAATGGCCCGCCTCTGCGTCGCAGACAGCGGGCCACTTCCCATTGCCTGTCCGTTCAGCCGCGCTGTTCGCGCTCGTACTTGGCCCGGTAGCGGCTGCGGCTGGCCGCCTCGACCAGATCGGCGGGCGTCTGCATGTCGGGGCCGGTGCGGGCCGCGCCGATGCTGACACGGAGCGGCACGTCATGGTACCTGAGTTCCTGCACGGCGTCCTCGATGCGCTGCGTGGTGGCGGTCATGTCCTGCACGCTGGCACCTTCAAGCAGCACCGCGAATTCGTCGGGACCCCAGCGGAACAGCAGGTCGCTGCGGCGCTTGTGTTGCAGGATGCGCCCCGAGAGGTCACTGAGCAGTTCGTCGCCCGCGTGCAGGCCGTAGACTTCGTTGACCTTGCGTAAACCGCTCAGGTCCACCAGCAGCAGGCCCAGCGGGCGGGCAGCGCGGGCGGCCCAGCGCCCTTCGAGCGCGCGGGTGAAGGCCACGCGGTTGCCAAAGCCCGTCAGGGGGTCGCGCATGCTGAGGTTGCGCAGGTTCCACCAGCGTTCCAGGGCCACCAGGGCCGTGCCCAGGATCGCGGCGAGCGAGAGGGTCACGCCGGGCAGCAGGATGTTGTCCACCCACAGGCGAGCGGCGAGGGCCAGCATCAGCAGGGCCAGCGCGAACCCCCACACGCCGCGCGCCAGGACGGCACTGACGGCGGCCGTGACGGCCAGCAGCGCGGTCAGCCACGTGGGCAGGCGCGTGAAGGGTGGGCTCAGGAGGCTGGACACGGCGCGGGCCTGCATGACGACCCCCGGCACGACCTGCCCGGTCACGTCGCGCAGGATGACGTTGCTGGTGCCGCTGGCGGTCAGGCCGATCAGGACGATCTTGCCCTGAATGTCGCCGTAGCGGACGTTGCCGTTCACAACGTCCCGGAACGGAATGACGGGCAGGCGGTCCTGGCTGGGGGCGCTGTAACGCAGCAGTTGCGCCTGGGTGTCCAGCGGCACGTTGCGTCCGGCGGCGACAGCCAGTTGCTGCGCGAAACTGGGGTGCAGCGCGGCGCTGGCCTGCGCGGCGGTGCTGTCCGTGACCGGGCGGGCGTTCCCCTTCCCCTCCGGCAGGCCCGGGTACCCGGTCTGGAAGGTGCGGACCACGCCGTCCGGGCTGACGTTCAGGGCGCTGACGCCGGTGGGGGAGAGCCAGTCGGGGCTGGCCAACTGGCGGCTCTCGCCGGGGGCGGTGGCCAGCACCACGTTCGGCCGGCTGAACGCGTCGGCGAGGCGGCTGTCGTTCCGGGCAGGGTCGCTGAACAGCACATCGATGCCGATGGCGGTCGCGCCCGCCTGCTCCAGCGTTCCGAGGGCCTGCGCGTACAGCTCGCGGGGCCAGTCGCCGATGCGGCCGTAGTCGCGCAGCGAGGCGTCATCGATGCCGACCAACACGACCCGCTGCTCTGGAGCTCCGGGCAGGGCGCGGTTCAGGGCGTCCCACAGGCGGACGTTGTCCGGCAGGATGAAGGTCAGCAGCAGCGCCAGGATCGCCGCCACCGGGACGGTGTACAGCGCCAGCGAGCGGTCAGGGGATCTCAACATGGCGTTCGTTGCCTGCCTCGTCTGTGGCGTTCAGGGTGACCGGGCTGCCCGGAGTGGCCAGCGGCAGCGTCCACTGGAAGTCCGGGTGGCCGGCCGTGACCGTGCGGGTGTACGTCACACCGTTCACGGTGACCCGCAGCGTCACGCGGTTGCTGGGGGCGCTGCGGGTCGTGAGGGTCAGGCTGGCGTCCTGCACGCGGCCCGTGAGGATCAGCGCGCGTCCCTCCCGGCGGCCCTGCACGGTCACGGTCGGCGCGGTCCGGTCGATGATCAGCGTCACCCGGCGCGTCAGGGTCTGCGAGTAGCGGGTGGCGGTGACGGTCACGCGGTGCGGGCCTTCCGTCAGGGTGTCTTCCGGGCGGTCCAGACGGAACACACCGTCCTTGCCGCCCAGCGTCATGGTGCGCCCGGCGACGCTGGCCTGCACCGCTGCGTCCGGCAGGCTGCGCGCCAGCAGCGTCAGGTGCTGCACCTGCACCTTCCCGGACGGCAGGTCCAGCGTGAGCGGCCGGGCGCGTTCGGCGTCCAGCGCCTGATTGAAGCGGTCCAGCGCGTCAAGGCGCAACGCCTCCACGCCCCCCGCCTGGGCGCGCTGCTGCCCGGCACTGACGGACTGGTCGTCCGCGCCGGGCAGCGCCACCTGCCCCTCGAAGACCTTCACGGTCCCGCTCGCATCCACCCGGAAGACTGTGCCGCGCACGGCCGTGCTGATGACCGGGGTGTCCAGCCGGTAGCCGCCCTGGCCCTTTTCCACGACGTTCCAGGCGGTGCCGCGCACGAGTTTCAGCAGAATCTCGCGGCCCCGGTCGGTGCGTTCCACGGCCAGCACCCTGAGTTCGCTCTGCTCGTTCAGGCGCAGGTACCCGCCGCCCGTGAAGCCCACCTCGGCCCAGGCGCCGGCGGCGGTGTTCAGGGTCACGCCGGAGTCCAGTGTGTCCCCGATAACGGCCACGCGGCTCTGCCCGGCGCGGTCCACGCGCACCTGCCCGCGTGTCGCCTCGATGGTCGCGTCGCCCAGCCCCCGGTACTGCGAGGCGTACCAGGGGTCCTCCTCGCCGAAAGCCGTGACCTTGGCGCTGTCCAGGTCCATCTGCTGCCCGGCGCGCACAGTCACGACCCGGCCGTTCAGGCTCAGGCGCGCCTGCCCCTGCAAGACGGCCACGCGGCGGTTTGCCCTGCCGCTCAGGTCCACCCGCATCTGCCCAGCGTCTTCCATGACGACGTGTGCGCCCTGCACGTGCACGGCAACCGGCCCGTACAGGAAGAATCGGCCGTCGAGCAGCTCCGCCTCGTTCAGGAGCCGGCGCACCCGTGACGCGCTGCCCACCACGATCTGCCCGGCCCCGAACTTCAGTTGGGCGCGGCCCGTGCCGGTGCGCAGTGACGTGCTCAACTCGGTGCCCGGCACGCCCCCCGCCACCCAGGCGCCCGAAGCGTCCAGCAGTTCCACACGGCCCTGCGCCAGGGCCAGACGCGGCGTGGTCGTGACGGCGGCCAGCTGGGTACGGGCGTTCTGCGCGGTGGCCCCGGCTGCCGGAACGAACGCAGGGCCACCCAAAAGGAGCAGAGCGGTCAGGGGAGCGACCCGGAGGTTTACACGGAGCTTAAGCACTCCTGGGTGGGCCGTCACCTTCATCACGTCATAGTTTACGGGAAAAATCCGACAATTTCGTGACACGCGTATACTGCGGGGCGTGCTTGTTGCCGCCGTGGACGCCAGTAAGGAGTACGGTCCGCTGACCGTGCTGAGTGAAGTGAATTTCGCCGTGCAGCCGGGCGACCGGGTGGGTCTGGTCGGCCGCAACGGTGCCGGGAAAAGCACGCTGCTGGGGCTCCTGACCGGGCGGCTTACCCCCGATGGGGGCACTGTGAAACGCGCGCCTGGCGTGCGGGTCCGTTCGCTGCAACAGGATCCGGTGTTCCCGGACCGCGCGACCATCGACAGCGTCCTGAACGCCGCCTTCCAGGACCTCGATGAACTGGAAGCCGAACTGAGCGCTGCCGCCGCCGCCATGAGCAGCGGCACGCCGGACAGCATCCTGCACCACGAGGCGCTCCTGGAGAACTACCAGCGTCGCGGGGGGTTCGAGCGCCGCAGCCGCAAGGACGCCGTGACCCTGGCCTTCGGGTTCCGGGGGCGTGAGGCTGACCTGGCGTCCAGCCTCAGTGGGGGGGAACGCACCCGGCTGGGCCTTGCGGCGCTGCTGGTCGAGAACCCGGACGTGCTGCTGCTCGACGAGCCCACCAACCACCTGGACATCGTGATGGTCGAGTGGCTCGAGTCCTTCCTGGGCCGGTACCCGGGCGCGGTGCTGGTCATCAGTCACGACCGCACGTTCCTGGACACCGTGACCCGCGAGACCGCGTACCTGCGCGGCGGCACCCTGAAGCTGTACCCCGGGAACTACACCAGGTTCCGTGAACTGCTGGAAGTCGAGCAGGAGCAGCAGGCCGCCCGGCACGCCATCGAGAGCAAGCAGATTGCCAGCCTGCAGGCCAGCGCGGACCGCATGAAGATCTGGGGCCTGGGCATGAGCAAACTGGCGCGGCGGGCCAAGGCCATGCAGGCCCGCGTGGACCGCATGCAAAGCCGCGCGACCACTGCCCCGCCTGCCGACCAGCGCACGGCCCGCATCACCTTCCATGCGCCGGAAAGTGGCGACGTGATCCTGGACGCCCGGCACGTGACGCGCGTGCTGCCCGGCGGGCGCACCCTGTTCCGGGACGTGAACGTGCAGATCCGTCGGGGCGAACGCGTCGCCATCATCGGGCGTAACGGGGCGGGGAAGACCACCTTCCTGCGCACCCTGCTGGGCCTGGAGAAAAGCGACGACCCCCGCACGCGATTGCTGACCGGGGCGCGCGTGACGGTCGGGTACTACGATCAGGCGCTGCGCGGCGTGGACCCGAACGACACGCTGTACGACGTGGCGCGCACCTACACCCAGAAAGACCCCCAGGCGCACGACCTGCTCGGCACGTTCATGTTCCCCTACGACCAGCACGACAAGCAGACCCGGATTCTCTCCGGCGGCGAGCGGGCGCGCCTGGCCCTGCTGAAACTCGCGCAGGAGGACCACAACCTGCTCGTCATGGACGAACCCACCAACCACCTGGATATGGAGATGGTCGAGAGCCTGGAAGCCGCGCTGGAGGACTTTGGCGGCACCCTGATGATGGTCAGCCACGACCGCGCCTTCATCGAGGGTCTGGCCGACCGCATCTGGCTGATCGAGGACGGGCAGTTCTTCGAGTACCCCGGCTGGGAGGACTACAAGGCCAAGCACCGCACGGCCGCCGAACTGGAAGCAGGGGCGCTGGCCGCCGCGCCAAAACCCGCCCCGAGACCCGCCGCGCCGAAAGTGAAGGGCCTGTGGCACCTCAAGCGCGAGGTCGAGGCCATCGAGGCGGACATCGCCCGCCTGGAAGGAGAACTGGAACAGGCGCAGGCCGCCCTGAACGCCGCGCCCGCCGACGCGGACTTCGTGGCGCTGGGGCAGGCCGCCCACGACCTGGAAGTGCAACTGGACGCGAAGATGGCCGCCTGGAGCGAGCGGCAGGCCGAGGTCGAGGAAAGGGGCGGCTGATACAGACCGCCTTCTGGTGCGTTCACACCCCGGCAACACGCCGGGTCGCCAGGTCCACGCCCCCAATCCGGATCAGATTTTCAGTTCGCCCTGCGGCGTGACGTTCAGGTCCTGCGCGAGTTCGCGGGACGCCTGCTGCCGTTCGCGGTCCAGGTACGTCTGCGCCTGCGCGACCTCCTTGTCGAGTACCTGCATGGTGTCCTGGAAGCGTTCCAGCGCCTGCTGACGGTACGAACTGATGGCGTCCAGCGCGCCGTACACATCCCGGAAGGCCGCCTGAATGATCTGCGGGTCCACGGTGGCGCTGCCCGCCTGGCGCTGGATCTCGGTGCTCTGCTGGCGCAGCAGGCTGGCGGTCGAGCCGATCATCTTGCCGGTCGTGTCGTTCAGGGCTGTTACCTGCCCCAGCACGGCCTGCTGCGTGCCAAGGGCCTGCGAGACCATCAGCGCGGTTTTCAGGGCGCTGACGGTGGTGGTCGTGGCGCGGTCCACGCCCTTGATCAGTTCGAGGTTGTTGCGCCGCACGAGGTCGAGCGCCAGGTACCCCTGAATACTGACGGCCAGCTGCGTCAGCAGGTCCGTGACGCGCTGCCGCACGGCGAACAGCAGTTCCTCGCTGACCATGCGGGCCTTGTCGGGGTCGGTGGCCTGTAATTCCTGAAGGCGCTGCGTGAGGGCCTCATCTACGGCCTTCCCGACGTGCGCGTACTGCCGGAGCTTCTGCATGGTGTCCCACAGGTGCACCTTCTCGGTCTCGATGGTGGCGTTGTCGCGCCGCAACTCGTCCTGACCCCGGTACAGGGCTTCCAGGATGCCGTTCAGGTGCGACTGCGCGCTCTGGTACTTGTCCAGTGCGCTTTGCACCTTCTTGCCGCCGGGCAGCAGGCCCAGAAACCGGCGGGGCGTGGCCGCGCGGCTGGGGTCCAGGTCTTCGACCGTGCGGCGCAGGTCCGTCAGGCCGCGCAGGATGTCGCTGCCCTCGGCGAGCGCCCCGACCTTGGTGGCCCGCAGCGGGCGGTCCAGCATGCGGTTGCTGCTCTGCGCGGCGGCCCGCTGTTCGGGCAGGCCGAGTTCATGCACGGCGTCCAGTTTGCGTTTGAATTCCGGGGTGTGTGCCCCGGCGCTCAGCACGTCCTGCGCGAACGCGCGGGCCATCTGGTCAAGCCGCGTGCGGTCCTCGGCGGAGAGCGGCACCATCTCCGGCGCCTCCTGCGCCCGCACGGCCGGGACGGCGTCCGGCGCTTTCAGCAGGGAGTCGGGGGGCGTCAGCGGACCGGAAGTACCATCGCTCATGCCCTAATTACGCACCCCGGACATGAGGAGTTGCATCCGGCAAAAGGCGCGTGCCCCCACACGCCCGGCCGGGGTACGCTGCGCGCCGATGCCCACACAGCCCAAGAACCTGCCGACGCTGACCCTGCGTGACCGCCGCGACGACGACCTGCCCACCCTCTGGCGCTGGCTGCACGCGGAGAGCGACCCGGAATGGAAACGCTGGGACGCCCCGTACTTTCACGCAGACAGCGGGCCGTCCACGCTGTCCCTGACGGACTTCACGGCCCGCGAGCACCGCCGCGCCCCCGACCCGCACGGGCAGATCATCGCGCTCAGCGGCGCGTGCGTCGGGCAGGTCACCCGTTACGAGGAAGCCCCGGCGGGCGGCGGCTGGTGGACACTTGGCGTGCTGATCTTCGACCCCCGGCACTGGGGCGGCGGACTGGGCACGCAGGCGCTGCGGCTGTGGGCCGACGCCACTTTCGCCCAGACAGAGGCGCACGTCCTGACCCTGACCACCTGGAGCGGAAACGAACGCATGGTGCGCGCCGCCGCCCGCACCGGCTTCCGCGAGTGCGCCCGCATCCCGCAGGCCCGCGCCTGGGCCGGGCAGCGCTGGGACAGCGTGAAACTCGCGCAACTGCGAGCCGACTGGGCAGCTGTTCAGGCGCCCTGACAGACCGGCATGAAGCAGCGGGCGGCGTGGGAGGCGGCCCGCTGTTCCGTGATCCGGTGGGGGGCGTTCAGTCTTCCAGCGTGACCGGGTAGTCTGCGGCGACGATGCTCACGCCCGCCCCGTTGAAGTATGCGCGGAGGGTGTACTCTCCGGCAGGCAGGGCCTTGCCGTCCGTGCCCCGGCCGTTCCAGCGGACGTTCTGCACGTCCATGGTCTCGCCGGGCGCGACGCTCGTGACGACCAGTTGCATGGTGCAGATCGTGTTCGTGGGGGTGGCGCGCACGACCTGACCGGCGGCGTTCAGGACCTCGAAACGCACGTCGCAGGCTCCGTGCTGCAACTCGATGGGTGCCTCGCCCTCGTTGGTCAGGTTGAAGGTCCAGAGGGTGTCCTGCCCGCCGCGCAGGCTGGCGGGGCCGCTCAGGGTGGCGCTGTGCGGGGTGGTCAGGGCGGGGTTCAGCGCCGGGGTCAGGGCGGGCCGCGCCGGGCTGACAGGAGCGGGCGTGACAGGTGCGGGCGTGACAGGTGCGGGCGTGGTGGGGGCCGGTGTCGCGGCGCTGCGAGGCGGCAGGCTCGGAATGGTGAAGATGCTCGTCTGGGCCTGGGCGGACAGCGCGCCCATCAGGCCGGTGGACAGCAGGGCGGTGGACAGCAGGGCGGTGGACAGCAGGGCCGTGCGGATGCGGGGCGTCATGCCCTTCACTGTGCGCGGCCCTGCCTGACGCCGCGTGAGGAACCCTGAGCGAACCTTCAGGGAGCGCGTGCTGAGGGCGGTCGAGGGGGCGGGGCTCAGCGCAGCAGACGCAGCGCGCCGCGGTACAACGCCAGGAACTGCGGGTCGTTCAGGGCGCGGGCGTCGTTCCAGGTGGCGCTCACGCAGTACGTGCGGCCCGCCTGCGTGGTCACCTGGGTGGTCAGGTTCAGCACGCCGGGTTCGCTGCCGCCCTTGTAACTGACGCTGCGGAACTGTGTCGGGTCGGCCACGCCGGGATTCAGTTGCGTTTCCTTCAGGGCCGCGACCTCGCCCATCAGGCGGCACAGGCGCTCCGTGCTGGCGAACCATTCCACGTCCCGCGCCAGGGGGCCGCCCGCGAAGATAGAAGCGGCGGGCAGCGGGGCCACGCGCGCCCGCTCCAGCACGGCCCGCCGCGCCGGGACGTTCAGGACGGCGGCGCGGTACTCCGCGAGCAGCGCGGCGTTCGCGGGGTTCTTCAGGGCGAAGGCTTCACGGGTGCCCAGGAAGGGCCACTGACCGAAGCGGGCCTCGACGCCCGCGCGGCCCACGGCGTTCAGGAGCAGGTCCGTGGCGGTGTTGTCACTCTGCGAGATCATGCGCGCCGCGAGGTCCCGCAGGGTGTACCGGCTGCCGGTCGGCGCGTCCTGCAGGGTGCCGCTGGGGAGGCTGCGCTCAGCGTCCGTCAGGGTCAGCTCGTCGGTCCAGGCGCGCTGCCCGGCGCTGACCTGCGCCTGCAACTCGGCCAGGATCGCCAGTTTGAAGGTGGACCCGACCGCCAGCGGCCGCGCGGCGTTCAGGGCGACGAGCGGGGCGCCGCCCTGAACGCCGACCTCCTGCACGACCAGGCTGACCTGTCCGGGCAGCGCGGCAAAGGCGGCGCGCGCCTCGTCGGGGATGGCGAAGGTCACGTCCGGCGAGACGGGCGCGACGACCAGCCCGGTCACGCGGCCCTGGTCGTCCAGCGTGAACTGCGTGACGTTCAGCGGGCCGTTCTCGAAGATCAGGGCAGTGCGGGTCGCGCTGACCTGCACGTCCCGCAGCGGGCCGTACTGGGCGCGCAGGCCGTCCAGGAAAGACCGCAACTGCGCTTCGGGCAGCGCCTCCAGGAAGGACGGGGCGAACAGCGCCGGGTCCAGCGGCCCGCTGAAGATGCGCCTGAGCAGCTCACGCGGCGAGCCGGCCCCGGTCGCGTCCGCGTTCGCCACCCGCGGCATGAAGCGCAGGCCCATAAAACGCCCCTGGTCGTCCAGCGCGGCCTGCACGCCCAGCTGTCCCTTCTCGAACACGGCCACGGTCACGCCGTCCTGTGTTCCGGCGCTCACAAACGCCCCCAGTTGCGCGCGCAGACCGTCCAGGGCCGCCTGAAGCCCCTCGGCGCTCAGGGCCGCCTGAAGGTCCGGGGCCAGCCACGCCGCCTGCACCGGCCCGCTGAACAGCCGCGCCACGGCCTCCGGCACGCCCAGCGGGGCCTGCGCCTGCGCGCACGTCAGTAGCGAGAAGCTCAGCAGGAGAGCCGGACGGGTCGGTCGCACGTCGCCAGGGTACGCCAGGAGACGGGGACGGGAGGCCGCACCTGCCGCCCAGAGCACCTGCCAACCAGAGCATTGGCGACCCAGGGCATTGGCCGCCCAGAGCATTGGCGGCCCAGACCCCTGGCGGCCGAGCGGAGCGAATGAATTTTGACGATCAGGACGGAGAATAGGTGCGTCAGGAGCCTCTTTTGCAGGGGCCGTCATTCGCAGAACTGCTCTATACTTCCGGGCATGATCGACGCGGCCCAGATAGACCACCTCGCGCAGCTTGCCCGGCTGCACCTGACTCCGGAGGAATGCACCGCCATGCAGGCCGACCTGACCCGCGTGCTGGGGTACTTCGACCTGCTGGGCGAGGCGGACACCAGCGGCGTGCAGGAGATGCAGCGCCCGGTCGATCTCGTGAACGTGCTGCGTGACGACGTGCCCGGCGGGGTCTTTCCGCAGGACGCCGTGACCGCCCTGGCTCCCGAGAGCATGCCCGACGGGCACATCCGCGTGCCCCGCACCGTGGACGCCGACTGATGACTGGCAAGGCGCTCAGGGGCGGCCCCTCGCTTGACTTGACGGTGACTGATCGTCTCTGGAGGCTGTGATGCTGGACCTCAAATTCATCCGTGAGAACGCCGGGGCCGTCAAGCACGCCGCGCAGGTCAAGGGCGTGGATATCGACATCGACGACCTGCTGCGCGTGGACCGCGAACTCGTGGAACTCAAGCAGCGCGTGGAAGCCATGCAGGCCGAACGCAACGCCAACGCGAAGCTCGTGCCGAAAGCCGCGCCCGACGAGCGCGCCGCCCTGATCCAGAAAGGCAAGGACCTCGCCGAGGAACTCAGGGGCCTGGAACCCGCCCTGCGCGCCCACGAGGACACCCTGAAGGTCATGCTGCTGCGCGTGCCGAACATCCCGCACGCCTCCGTGCCGGTCGGAAAGGACGACAGCGAGAACGTCGAACTGCGCCGCGAAGGGCAGCTGCCCGGGTTCGACTTCACGCCGCTCGATCACGTGGACCTGCTGGAAAAACAGGGCTGGAGTGACCCGGAACGCGTGGCCCGCGTCTCCGGCAGCCGCAGCTACCTCCTGAAAGGTGAGGCGGTCATGCTGGAGATGGCGGTGCTGACGTTCGCCCTGAACTTCCTGTCCGGGCGGGGCCTTACGCCGCTGTCCACCACCGCCCTGGCCCGGCCCGAGGCGTTCGTGGGCAGCGGGCACTTCCCTGGCGGCGAGGATCAGGTGTACCGGATCGAGGGCGACGAACTGATGCTGGCCGGGACCGCCGAGGTGCCCGTGAATAGCCTGTACGCCGGGGAACAACTGAGCCTGGAGCAGCTACCGATCACGTTCGCCGCGATCAGCGCCGCGTTCCGCAGCGAGGCCGGATCGGCCGGGCGGGACGTGCGCGGCTTGATCCGCGTACACGAGTTCCGCAAGGTCGAGCAGTACGTGCTGTGCGAGGCCAATGAGGCGGTCGCCCTGGAATGGTTCGCGAAGATCCTGGGCAACGCCGAGGCGCTCCTGGCGGCCCTGGAACTCCCGTACCGCGTCGTGCAGAACTGCACGGGCGACATGGGCGCGGGCAAAGTCCTGATGTACGACATCGAAACCTGGGTGCCCAGCGAACAGGTGTACCGCGAGACGCACTCCTGCTCGTACCTGGGCGACTGGCAGGCCCGCCGCACCGGCCTGCGCTACCGCGACGCGGGCGGCAAACTGGTGTACGCGCACACCCTGAACAACACGGGCGTCGCCGCGCCCCGTATCCTGGTACCGCTGCTGGAAAACCACCAGCAGGCTGACGGGACGATCCGCATTCCCGCCGCGCTGCGCCCCTACCTGGGCGGCCGGGAAGTGATCGGCCAGCCCGTACGTTGACCGCGAGGCAGTGAGAGGAAGTGATACGCACCGGGGAAACGGGGTGCCTGCGCGCACCGGACGCTACACTGACGGCATGACACAACCCCTGACGGACCCGGCGGTGCTGGCCGTGATGGGCGCCACGCCCGACGACGTGCGTGCCCGACTGAACAAGGAACTCGACCGCTTCGGGGCTCAGCTGCGCACCCGGCAGGCCGACTGGACCCGCGTGCAACCGGGCCGCGAGTGGAGCCCCGCGCAGGACGCCGAGCACGTGATCCTGATCAACGATTCCATCGCGCGCGGCGTGACGCTGCTGCTCTCGGACCGCGAGTTGCGCCCCACGCCCCGCGCGCCCGGCGAGACCACCCCGGACGGCCGCCGCGTCGCCCCGCCCCACACCCGCCCCAGCGACGCGGGCCTGGCCTGGGAGGACCTGGAGACCCGCTGGGCGCAGAGCCGCGCTGGCCTGGAGCGCGCCGCAGCGGAACTGCGCCCCACGCCGGGCCGCACGCTGTGGCACCCGTTTTTCGGGGAACTGGACGCCATGGACTGGATGCGCATGGTCGCCATTCACCTGAACAACCACCGCAAGCAACTGGAAGCCAGCGCGGCCGCATGAGCGACCCGACAGGCAGCAATTCAGCCGGCAAGAGTCCGGCCAGCAACAGTCCAGCCAGCACCCGCACCGACAAGGGCGTGCGCGGCTTTGAACTGGACATCCATGTGGCGTTCACGCAGCCGCTGCCGGTCACGCAGGCCCGCACGGCCCTGCTGACCCTGGACGGCTTCACCGTGGACCTGTACCGTCCCCACCCGGCCGCGCTGAACGCCCTTGAGTCTGGCGGCGCGGCGGACGAGGTGCCCTCGGCCCGTCTGACCGGCCCCCTGCGCGACCCGGACGCCCTGCGCGCGGGCCTGAGCGCCTTGCTGGGCGGCCCGGCCCGCTACGTGGAGATCGGCGTGCGCGGCTTCCTGCGCAGCGCCGCCGGTCAGACCGAATGGATGCCCTGGAAACGCAACGCCGTGCTTCCCCGCGCGGACGTGGCGCGCGTCACCTTCGAGGAAGGCGTGCGCTTCGTGCTGGAGTGACAGCACCAGCTTTTCCAACCAGTTCCCTTAGCGACTGCGTTTGAAGGGGCCTTGCAGTCCCTTCAATCGGAATCCGTATCAGACAGCAGTCCGGATCAGGCGCTCTGCGGCAGCACCAGCGCGCGGGCTTTCACGCCCGCCTCGCCTGGATGTAGCACCAGGATCAGCAGATTCGTGTCGGGGCGCAGCAGGTACGGCAGGACCGTGTTGTTCAGGGCGTTCAGGGCGCACGCGGCCTCCTGGGAGGGCAGGTCGCGCAGGACCAGCACGGCGCGCGCGGCGGCCACGTCTGTCCAGATGTCCACGCGGCCCAGCTGGTCCTCACCGCTATGGGAGCGGTACTCGAATTCATGGTGGCGTCTGAGTGGATACATGGAAGTGGTGTTCTCCTCTGGTTCGGACGGGGCAATGGGTCAGGAAGGCGGAGTGAACGCAGCGGGAAACGCGGGCGCGGAATCTGCCGGCACAGCGGACATGGGCTGGGGGCTGGGGGGGCCTGGGCTGGAGGGTTGTGCTGCACAGCTTAAACGCTGCGCAGGTGTCCTTTGTCCCGCCTGTCTGCCTTCCGTGCAGTCCTGCGCGGCCCGGCCCTGACCGGGACCGACACCCGCGCCCTGATCAACCGTGCAGGAAGGTGACGGGGCCCGTACACTGAGGGGGTGACCACGCCAGTCAGCGAACTGCTGCGCGAGTACCAGGGCTACGTTCTGGCGTACCGTTTGCGCCGCGCCGTGGGCGGCCGGGTCGCGCGCCCCCGCGAGCAACTGAGCCTGGCTCAGTACGCGGCGCTGCGCCTGGAACGCCAGGACCTCGCGCGGTCCCTGATCCGCCGGGGCATGGGCAGCGGGCAGATGCGCCGCCTGGACGACCTGTCCGACGAACTGATGTTCGGCTTCTGGCTGAACCCGGCCGAGGTCGCCGCGTTCCTGCGCGCCGCGATCCGTGAGGGCAGCCACCCCGCGCTGGGCGACCCGGCCGCCTTCGCGGCGCTGCTGAGTGCAGCCGAACGTGCCCGCCTGGGCGAGAGCGGCGTGCGGCGCGTGTGCGCGCATCACATCGCAAGTTTCTCGCTGGCCGCGCCCCTGCTCGACCCGTCCGGCCTGAACGCCGCGTGGCAACGCATCCAGGACAACGAGCCGCCGCTGTTCATTGATGAACTGCAACCGGTGGGCTCCTGAACGCTGCGCAACTTCTCGGGGACGCCCTGCGCGCCCTGCTGCCGCGCGCCTGCCCCGGATGCGGCGGGCAACTGGGCCGCGCCGCCGGACTGTGCGCCGGGTGCCGGGCCAACCTGCACGCCCACGTGGAGGCGCACAGTCCCCTGCGTGCCCAGCCGCCGGTCCCGCACCTCGTGACGCTGGGCGCGTACCGGGGCGTGAACCGCCGCGTGGTCCGCACCCTGAAGTTCGGGGAGGCCCGCGACCTCGCCGCCGTGCTGGGCGAGGCCCTCGCCGGGGGCGTGCCCGCCCACTGGAACGTGCAGGCAGTCGTGCCCGTGCCGCTGCACCCCGCCCGGCAGCGGCAGCGGGGCTTTAATCAGGCGGAACTGCTGGGCCGCGCGGTGGCCGCTCAGCTGGGCGTACCGTGCGTGCCGGGCCTGCAGCGCATCCGTCACACCGCTCAGCAGGCCCGCCGTCACGCCGCGCAGCGCGAGGACCTGCGCGGCGCGTTCCGGGCCTGTCCAGACGCCCTGCCGGGCGGCCCGATCCTGCTGATCGACGACGTGTTCACCAGCGGCAATACGATGCTGGCCTGCCAGGACGCCCTGAACCGGGCAGGCGTGACGGACCTGTACGCGGCCGTCATCGCCCGCTAATGCGGACGGTCGTCTGTATCACCCCCCGGAACATCAACGGGATGCCAACCTCACATCCGCAACGTACTCTTCTCCTGCCTGCCGCTGCCCGGATTGATCCGGTGCAACCTCCTGACAGGCTGGTGCGCGGGTCAGGGCAGGCGTTCGCCGGCTGTGACCGCGTCCGGTAGCCAGTTCTCGCGGGGGGGGAGCGGGCAGGTCCAGCCGTCCCCGTACGCGCAGTACGGGTGGTAGGCGAGGTTGAAATCCACCCGCACGAGCGCGCCCTCGCCGCCCAGTTGCCGGTCCAGCGCGGCGTCCAGGTAGCGGCCCGCGCCGTACGTGCCGCCCTCGGCCGCGCCGTTCGTGGCGTCCCGGAACGGAATGAACACCCGCGCGGGCTGCTCCTCGCCGGGCGGCGTGAACACCGACAGGGTGCGCTCACCGCCCGGCAGGGGCAGCGTCACCTGCCCGTGCCGCACCATCACGCGCGGCTGGCCGGTGTTCGTCTCCAGGGTGAACTCGGCTCCCTCGTCCGGCAGGCGGTCAAGCAGCACCGTGAACGCCCACGACTCGTCCGGCGCGAAGTACCGCAGGCCATGAAACGTTTTCGGGTCCACCGGGCCGTTCCCGGCCGCGAAATGCTGGTCCTTGCGGTTACGGAAGTCCAGCACGGCCTCCTCGTACAGGCCCATTACCACTCCACCGTCACGCGCTGCCCGGCGTACTCGATGATGTCGCCGCGCCTCAACTTGCGGCGGCGACGCGTCTCGATCTGACCGTTGAGCTGCACCTCGCCGCCCTGCACGCGGAACTTGGCTTCACCGCCCGTCTCGACCAGTCCGCGCATTTTCAGGAAGTCCTGAAGGTCGATGGTGTCCGGGTCGTAGGGGGAGTAACTGGGATCGCTGGTCATGCCGGGCAGCGTAGCAGGGCGGGCGGGGCGGGGTCTGTACGCGCCCTGCCTGCCCTGCTACACACTGGCCTGCGCCTAGCGTTTGCCGTACTGCTGGCTGAACAGGCGCAGGTCCGCGTCGTCCACGCGGCGGTCCTGGTTCAGGTCGCCGGTCGTGCCGCTTTTGCCGTAGTGGTTCATCAGGATGGCCAGGTCGCTCAGGTCGATCTGCCCGTCGCCGTTCAGGTCCGCGCCGCTCAGGCCGGTGCGGGCGGCGGCGGGCGTCCAGGCACCTAGGCCCAGCTCGCGGGCCAGTTCGGCCTGCACGGCCTCCTGAAGGGAGAGCGGGCCGCGCGGGTTGAACTCGATGCGGCGGTCCGTCCCGCTGACGAACACGCGCGCGGCGACATCCGGGTTGAACGGCGCGGCGCTGGCCCCGCTGCCGCCCACCGTCAGGAGCGGGCCGCCGCTGGTGTCCAGCGTGACCGGCAGTTCCGGCGTGCTGATGACAGCTAGCGCCGCCTGCACGGCCCTCGTGAGTGCCTCGCCCTGCGGGCGGAGTTTCACGCTGGCCGCGTCGGCCGGGGCAGCCAGGAACGCAGCGAGGGCCGCGACCAGCAGCGCACGGCGGCGGGGGCGGCTCACGGGCGGGCCTCCCGCGCGGCCAGAATCGCGGCGCGCAGCTTCGCCGGGTCCGTGATCGCCGCCTCTGGAGTCACGCCGGGCGTGCCAGGCGCGGCGACAGCGGGCGGGGCCGCAGTGGGCGCCGCCGCGCCGGACGCGGGCACGCTAGCTCCGTTCACGCTGGTCCCGTTCACGATGGCCCCGTTCACGACCGGGTACAGGCCCTGATAAAAGCCCACGAGCGGACTGTCCAGGCGGTCGGTGTACAGCAGCGCGATCACGTCCATCCCGGCGCGCAGGGCCGGCAGGTCCGCCGCGCCTTTCAGGAAGAACAGCGCCGGAGCGCCCTCCCGCTGCGGCAGGCTGGCCGGGTCGCCCGCCAGGGTTTCCGTGACGGTCAGCGGGACTGCCACGTACGTCACGCCGCCCTCCTGCACGTCGGATGGCTGCCCCAGCGTGGCGCGCACGATCACCTGCGCCTTGCGCGCCTGCTGCGCCAGCGTCAGCGGGGGAGCGGTCGTGGCCTGCGCCATGAGCAGCGAACCCGGCAGGACCGCCAGCAGCGCTCCCAGCAGGACCGCGCCGCGCCGCACGCAGGAGCGCCTCACGGAGTCCCCCCCGGCGCAGGCGTGACCGGCCCGGGTGTCACCGGCACTGGTGTCACTGGCGCTGGCGTCCCTGAAGCGGGGGCGGTGACGGCGGGCGTCACGGCGGGCGCGGCCTTCTCCTTGTCTGCTGCCGCCTTGTCTGCTGCCGCCTTGTCTGCCGCCGCCTTGTCCGCCGCCGCTTTGTCTGCCGCTGCTTTCTCCGCGCTGGCCCTGGCGGCGGCCTCGTCGCGGGCCTTCTGCTCCTCGGGCATCAGTTTCTCGCTCAGCAGTTTGCCCTGCCCGTCGCGCGCCTCGAAGCCCAGGTTGGTCGCCGCCAGCGTGACGGGCTTGGTGACCTTCAGGCTCAGCAGGGCCACGCGCGCGCCGTTGCGGGGCACGTTCTTAAAGCCCATGTCCACCGTCACGCGCTGCCCGTCCTGCCGCCAGAACACCACGCCGCCGGACTCGCCGGGCTGCGCTCCACTGACGCTCACGCCCGCCGGGAGGTCCCACAGGAGCCGCGCGGCGCGCACGGTGCGGGGCGCGGTGATCGTCACGGGAATGCGGGTGTTGCCGCGAATCTCGCCGCCGGGCAAGGTGGGCGCGAGGCTCAGGGGCGGCAGGTCCTGCACGGTCACGCGGAACTCCTTGCTGGCGGTACTCAGTTTCGAGTCCGTGACCTTCACCGTGAACGCGAACGCACCCGTCCGGGTGGGCGTGCCGCTCAGGGTCAGGCCGTTCAGGCTCAGGCCCGGCGGGAGCGCCCCGCCCGCCACCTGCGCCGTGTATGGCCCCGCGCCGCCCGCCACGGTGACAGGAGCGGAGTACGCCTCGTTCACGTACAGGGGCGGCATCCCGGACGGACTGGCGGCGAAGTACAGGATGTCGCTCGCGCTGCTGGCGGACGAACCCGTGATCTCCTGCCCGCACGACGCCAGCGGAACGGTCAACAGGCCAGCCAGCATCAGTCGGGCGGCCACGCGGTGAAGTGCCATACGGCAGTGTACCCGCCGCCGCCCGCCCCGGCGGTGAGATTCCCATGACACCTGTCCCTGCCCCGGCCCCTGCCCTGGGCCTGGGCCTGGGCCTGGGCAGGGGCGGCGGGAATCGTCGCGTATCCCAGCGTTCTGCGCCGGGGGGTGGGATTAGACTCGGGGGCATGACTTCACTGCCAACTACTGCGCTGGTATCTCCTGCGCTGCCCGCCGCGCCCCGCGTGGGCGAGCGCCTGGGCCGCTACACCGTCGAGCGGGTCGAGCCCCTGCCGGAAATGCAGGGCACGCTGGTCCTGCTGTCGCACGAGCTGGGCGCCCGGCACGCTCACGTGATCCGCGACGACGACAACGCCGCGTTCGCCGTGACCTTCCCGACCGTCCCGAAGGACAGTACGGGCGTGGCGCACATCCTGGAGCACATTGTTCTGATGGGCAGCCAGCGCTACCCGGTGCCGGACCCCTTCTTCGCGATGCTGCCGCGTAGCCTAAACACCTTCATGAACGCCATGACCAGCAACGACTGGACCACGTACCCGTTCAGCACCCGCAACGAGCAGGATTTCTTTAACCTGCTGTCGGTGTACCTGGACGCCACGTTCTTCCCGCTCATGCGCTACGAGTCCTTCCGGCAGGACGGGCACCGCTTCGAGTTCCAGACGCCCGACGACCCCACGACCCCGCTGAAGTTGCAGGGCGTGGTGTACAACGAGATGAAGGGCGGCATGGCCAACCCCGGCTCTGTCATGTGGCGGGCCTTCGGGAAGGCGCTGTACCCGGACCTGACGTACGCGAACAACTCCGGCGGCGCGCCCGAGAACATCCCGGAACTGACCTACGAGAACCTGCGGGCCTTCCACGCGGCGCACTACCACCCCAGCAACGCGTTCTTGTACACGTACGGGAAACTCCCGCTTCAGCGCATCCTGGACGACATCGAATCTCACGTCATGGCGAGGTTCGAGCGGCAGGTGCTGGACGTCAGCATTCCCGACCAGACGCCGTTCACCGCGCCGCGCCGGGAGCGGGCCGAGTACCCCGGCACCGACACGGAACGCGGCTCGCAGGTCAGCGTGCTGTGGAAACTGGGCCTGAGCAGCGACGCCGACGCCAACCTGCGCTGGAGCGTCCTGAGCGACGTGCTGCTGGGCAACGCCGCCGCGCCCCTGACCCGCCCGCTGATCGAGTCCGGGCTCGGCGCGGGCCTCGCTGATCTCAGCGGTTACCGCGACTCGTTCCGTGAGGGCGCGTTCGCGGTGGGCCTCAAGGGCCTCGGGGCGGGGCAGGTGCGGGCCGTCGAGACACTGGTGCTGGACACCCTGCGCGCCACCGTGCACGACGGTATCCCCCCGGAACTGATCGAGAGCAGCCTGCACCAGTTCGAGATCGGGCAGAAGGAAGTCAGCAACGCCGGGTACCCGTTCGCGCTGCAGGTGATGTTCCGCATGCTGGGCCCGTGGCTGTACGGCGGCGACCCCCTCACCGGCCTGCGCCTGAACGCCCAACTGGACCGCCTGCGCGCCGACCTGAGTGCCGGGCGCGTCTTTGAACCCATGATCGAGCGGCAGCTTCTGAACAACCCGCACCGCGTGACGCTGGAACTCGCGCCGAACCCGGAACTCGCCGCGCGCACCGAGGCCGACGAGCAGGCCCTGATCGACCGCCTGAGCGCCGATTTCACCGACGAGGACCGCGCGCGCGTCGTGGCCGAGAGCCTGCGCCTAAAAGAACTGCAGGCGCAGGAGCATCCGCTGGACACCCTGCCCACCCTGAGCCTGTCGGACGTGCCGCCCAGCGTGCCGCGCGTGCCTTACCGCACCGAGGACTCGGGCCGCGCCCTGATCGCCCGCATTCCCCAACCGACCGGCGGCCTGACCTACCTGGACGTGCAGGTGCGCCTCCCGGACGTGCCGGACGACCTGCTGGACGCCCTGCCGCTGTACGCCTTTGCCGTCACGCGCGGCGGCGCGGCCGGGCAGGACTACGCGGAACTCGCGCGCCGCATGGAGGCCGTCACGGGCGGCGTGAGCGCTAGCGTCAGCGCCGGCGTGCGCCCCGACGACCTGAACGACCTGCGCCTGAGCCTCAGCTTCAGTGGCAAGGCCCTGGCCCGCAACGCCCCTGCGCTCGCCGGGGTGATCCGTGACCTGCTGGCCGCGCCGGAATTCACCCGTGACCGCCTGGAACAACTGCTGCGCCAGCGACTCGCGGGCCTGAAAGCCAGCGTGGTGCAGAGCGGCAACGCCTACGCCGAACGGCTGGCCGGGGCGCAGGTCAGTCCCGCCGGGGTGCTGAGCGAACGCTTCGGCGGCCTGAGTGCCCTGAACACCCTCAAGGGCATCGTGGAAGGCCAGCCCCACCCAGACCAGGCGGGCGCAGCCCAGCCCGACGCAGCCCAGCCCCACCCAGCCCGGGCGGGCGCGGGGGACACCGGCGCCGTCAGCGGTCTCGACGACCTGATCGCCCGCTTCGGGCGCATCCGCGACCTGATCCTGACCGGCACGCCCGTCCTGGCCCTGACCGCCACGGAACAGGACCTGAA
Organism: Deinococcus sp.; assembly: GCF_018260555.1. GTDB lineage: Bacteria > Deinococcota > Deinococci > Deinococcales > Deinococcaceae > Deinococcus. The sequence goes on from NZ_JAGLBB010000003.1 coordinate 67,107, forward strand.
CCTGGACCTGAGTAGCCTGACCGACCTGTTCACGGTCGGCGCGCCGGTCGGCCACCCCACCCCTACCACGGCCCCCCGTACGCCGCAGGCCCGCACGACCGACTCACCGGTCGCGTTCAATGCCGTGGCGTTCCAGACCGTACCGTACACCCACCCGGACAGCCCAGCCCTGCTGGTCCTGTCGCGCCTGCTGCGCAGCAACTACCTGCTCAAGGAAATCCGCGAGAAGGGCGGCGCGTACGGCGGCGCGGCCAGCTTCGACACCCGCGAGGGCGTGTTCGCCATGAGCAGTTACCGCGACCCGAACATCGCGCGCACCTACCGCGTGTTCCGCGACGCCCGCGCGTTCCTCGACACCCCCCTGGGGCAGCGCGAACTGACCGAGGCGATCCTGGGCGCCAGCAAGGTCCTCGACCCCCTGACCAGCCCCGACACGGCCGGCCGCATGCGCTTTTACAGCGATCAGGCCGGATTCACGCCCGAGGTGCAAGACGCCTTCAAGGCCCGCCTGCTGGCCGTCACGCTGGACGACCTGCGCCGCGTCATGGACACCTGGCTGACCCCGGAACGCGCCGCGTACGCCGTCGTCACGGGCCGCGACCCCAACGACGACACCCTGAAAGAACTCGGCCTGACCTTCGACGTGCAGGGCGTGTAATACGGATTCCGATTGATTCGCCGCAGTTCTGAATCAATCCGAGCGGACGCGAGTCGGAATAGCAGACGGGTTTCGCGGTATGGAGCCGCAGGCGGTGCTTTTCCGCCTGTGGTGGAATGGAGCCGCAGTCCGTCTGGCACCCACCCCAGCTAAGCGGGTACACCGCTCAACCCGGGCGGGAGCAGGGCGGACTGCCGGGCATGAAGTCGGCAATCCGGTGCCTTTTCCTGACTCCCATCATTGAGCCGTACACCCGGGGCGTCCCCTGGGCAGAAGATGACGGCCAGTACCACATCGGTCTCAGTCTGAGAGACCAACCGAACATGCGTTTCGGCCTTGCCATCAACTTTCTCAAACCGAAAACCGACACGTACAAGAACCAGCCCGGCCTCCTGAGGAACTACGAGACCGATGTCATCTGCACCCCACCCTCCGAATGGAACGAGCCCTGAGTGCCCCGCAGCAGAACGGCCCCATCGAGACCCAGCATGGAAAGACACGGCCGGAACCGGGCTGAAGACACGCGGTGTGATACGAATTCCGATTGATTCGGTGCAGTTCTGAATCAATCCGAGCGGACGCGAGCAGGAACAATAGACGGACTCCGCGGTATGGAGCCGCAGGCGGTGCTTTTCCGACTGTGGCGGAATTTAGCGGAGTCCGTATGAGACCTTCTACCAACGGGCGTCTGTTTCGGTCATACCCCAGGACAGCCCTGGGGAGCCGATTCCACGCCCGACGGCTCGCTTCTCTCCTGCTCGCTGGGCGGCGCAGCTGTGCGAGTGCGGATCAGTGGTGGCGGAGCCAGTCCAGCAGTTCCGTGATGCCCAGCGGCGGCGTGATCGCGTAGCCCTGCGCGGCGTCGCAGCCCAGGTCGCGCAGCACGTCCAGCTGATCGGTGGTCTCCACACCCACGGCCACCACGTTCAGGCCCAGGCGGTGCGCCAGATCAATCGTGCCCTGCACCAGCGTCAGGGACTTGTCGTCGCCGGGCAGGCGGGCCGTCAGGGTGGGGTGCAGTTTCACGGCACTCAGCGGGAAGCGCGTCAGCGAGGCGAGGCTGCTCGCGCCGTCCCCGAAGTCGTCCACGCTCAGGCGCGCGCCCAGGGACCGCAGTTGCTCCAGCAGGCCCAGCGTCTCCTGACTGTGATCGAGCAGGCTCCCGGCGGCCACCTCGATGTCGGGTGCGCCCTCGGCTGACAGCAGCGGCAGCAGTCGGCGCAGGCCGCTGCTGCGGCGCAGTTCCTCCAGACCCAGGTTCACGCTGACCGTCCAGTCCCCGAAGCGTTCCGGCAGGGCCGCGCGCACCGCCGAGCGGCCCAGCACGGCCTGCTGCACCACCCACTCACTGATACTGGTGATCAGGTCGCTGCGGCTCGCCAGGTCCAGGAACCGGCTGGGGCTCAGCATGCCCAGCGTCGGGTGGTTCCAGCGTAGCAGCGCCTCGGCACTCACGGGGCGGCCCCCGCGCAGTGAGATGGCCGGCTGGTACAGCAGCGTGAACTGCTCGCCCTCGACCGCGCCGCGCAGCGCCTCTTCCAGTTCGAAGGCGCGGGCCACCTGCTCGCGCAGGTCCGGGCTGAACACGCTGACCTGATCGCGGCCCTGGCGTTTGGCGTGCTGCATGGCGACCTCGGCGTCCCCGAGGGCCGCGTCACCGGTCACGCCCGCCTTGAGTGCGGCCACACCCAGCGCCACGCCGACCGACACGTCACGCTGACCCACCCGCAGCGGCGCCTGCTGCAGCGTGGCCCGTACCCGCCCGACCGCGCCCGCTGCGTCCACGCCGGGCAGCGTCACCGCGAAGGAATCGTCGGCCAGCCGCGCGGCCAGTCCGCGCTGCTCGTTCGCCATGTCGTTCAGGCGCGCCGCCGACTGAATCAGCAGGCGGTCGCAGGCCGTGCGGCCCAGCGCGGCGTTCAGCGCCCCGAACCCGTCGATGTCCAGGCACACGACCGTGCCCGACTCGGCAGCGGTGTTCAGTGCCTCGCGCAGCCCCGTGCGGTTCAGCAGGCCGGTCAGGGCGTCGTGCCGCGCGTCGTGCCGGATCTTCGCCTGAGCGCGGCGCAGCGCCGTCAGGTCCCGCAGGGTCAGGAGCACGCTGCCGCGCGCCCCGCCCGCCTCGCCACCTACGCCCGTGGCGCGCAGTTCCATCTGCCGGACCGTGCCGTCCGGCAGCGCCAGCAGCACCTCCCGGCGAAAGGGCAGGCTCAGGTCCTTCCATTCCGGCACGACCAGCGGGTCGCCCTCAGGCGTGAACATCCGCACGCCCAGGTCACCCAGCACCCGCGACACGCCCATCCCCACCAGCCGCGCGGCCTCCACGCCCAGCAGCGCCGACGCCCGCTCACTGACCAGCTGCGCGCGGCCCAGGTGATCGACGAGGATCGTGGCGTCCTCCGAGAGGGCCAGCACCTGCGTCATCACGCCCAGCGGCGCGCGCCCGTCCCGGTTGCCTGCCGAGCCCTCGGCGACCAGCAGGCCCTCCTCGGTCGTGCGGCGCACGCTGAGGGTCAGGGTGCCGCCCCCCTGCAATTCCACGTCCGCCCGGGCCGCGCCGCCCGTCGCGGCCAGCCGCACCAGGTCCCGCACCGTGTCGGACGGCACGTGCGCGAAGCACGGCCACGCCCACAGCGGCGCGCCCGTCACCACCGGCGACGTGGCCGGAAGGAGTTCCAGCAGCCCGTGACTGGCCTGCAACACCGCCCCCGACTCTGAGAGCAGCGCCGCCGGCGTGTCGGTCTCCAGCAGCGCCGACACCCGCGAGGCCCGCTCGTACTCGCCCGTCACGTCCTGCAGGGTCAGGATGACGCCCGCCACGGACCCCCCGTAGTACGGGCGGGCCTCGCCGCGCACCCACACCAGACCGCCCGCGCGGCGCACCTGCTCGTCCGGCAGGCGCACCGACCGGCCCGCACCCGCCTGCGACAGCACTTCCAGGAACGCTGGGCGGCCCGCGAAGACCTCCCGCACCCCGTGACCCACCACCTGCGCCTCGGGCAGACCGAACAGTTCCAGGAACGGCCGACTGACCTTCCGGAACGCCAGCTCGGACGTCAGCCACGCCGTCGCGACCGGCAGTTGCGTGACCAGCACCTCCGTCTCGCGGTTGGTGATGTCCACCCGCGCGGCGGCCAGCAGCATGGTCAGCACCTGCACCGCCGCCTCGGGAATCACGCCCGACTCGGTCCAGAGCAGGCCCAGCAGCGAACCGTCCCGCGTGAGCCACGTCATCTCGCCACGGTCAAACCACTCGTCGGGCGGCACCAGGTCCGGCCCGACCGACACGGTCGCCGCGTTGGCCCGCACACACACCACCTCGTCACCCAGGGAAGCCAGCAGGGTCGCCTGCGGCGCATGCACGCGCAGCAGGTCGCTCAGGGTCGCGTGAACGGCAGAAAAAGCAGCAAGTGGATTCACTTCTGAAGTACCTCGCGCCCCCGGCCGCCAGGGCCATGAACGCATGAAAGAAACGGAAAGAACAGCGGCACGCAGTACTCATGGCACACAGTATTCATGCGGTCTCTGCTTGAAAGGCTGGCAATACCGTTCATCCCGAGCAGATCCGGAGAGCGGCGCCGCAGGGCGATCAGGAGCGAAGCGGGTTCCGGACGTGGAATTGGCAACCCGGTGTTTTTCAGGGGTGTGCTTGTTCCGGGTGGCCAACGATAGAGGCGGATTCCGTACAACGTATCTTGCCACAGCGACTCTTACAGCCTCCATGCAAGTTCCGGCGGTCCCTCCCACACGCGCCCTGGCCCCCCCCCACGCCTCTGCGTGCCCCGCCCGCCGCGCCCGGTAGAGCGGTGACGTTCATGCCGCCCGCTCGGCCCGGCCCCGGCCAACCCCCCGTCATGGCCCTGCACCCCCCGTCACGGCGTGCACACCGTCCGGCGCACTATTCTGCACCCCATGAAGCACAAGCTCTCCACCCTGGTCGCCCAGGCACGCGGAGGCCGGGTCATCCGCACCCCCTTCCTCGACAGTGACGACATCGACCGCCGCCTCCTGAGCGGCGACGACCTCAACCACCGCATCGCCGGGGGGTTCCCCGACGCCCGCCGCGTCATCCTGACCCTGCACCCCGCCCACATTCCCGAAGTGGACAGCGGCGTGCATGTCTACCACGTCACCCCCGAGGACGCCGCCCCCCACTGGGACGTGCAGGACTTCAGCGTGCACCTGCGCCGCCTTGGCCTCGACGAAGACCAGCTCGGGGACCTGCGCGAGGACCGCAGCGGCTTCCTGATCGCCGCGACCGGGAAGGCCGCCCAGACCATCGAAACCCTCACGGAACTCAGCGGCCGCCACGTCACCGTCACCGCCATCGGCGAGAGCGCGGGCAAGAGCAGCCGTGTCCGCGAAGTCGTCGTGCCCAGCATGCGCGTCGATGTGGTCGGCGCCAAGGGCTTTGGCGTCAGCCGCGCGTACTTCCAGCAGGGCATCGACAGCGGCAAGGTCCGCCTGAACGGCGCCCCGGCGCGCGCCAGCAGCGAAATCCGCGAGGGCGACAGCCTCAGCGCCGACGGCCTCGGCCGCATCGACTTCAAACGCGTCGTGAACGAAACCCGGCGCGGTAACTTCAAAGTCGAACTCGACGTGCACAAGTGAAGCCGCCACAAGTGAAGTTGCCGCAAGTAAGGCCGCCACAAGTGAAGTCCCGCCCATGATCGACCTCACCGCCCGCAATCCCACCGTGCAACCCGAAGCACTCACCCACGACCTCACGCCCAGTCACCGCTACCAGCACGTGCGCCTGGACACGTACGCGCCCAACCCCGACTACCCCAGTCAGGCGCAGGCCCGCACCGCCATCCAGGCCTTCCTGAGCGGCGCGCAGGTCCGCCCCGGCGGCTTCCGCCTGTTCCGGCGCGCCAAACCCGAAGGACGCGGCCTGTACCTCGACGGCGGCTTCGGCGTCGGCAAAACCCACCTCCTTGCCAGCGCCTGCTACGCCGCCAACGGCACGCGCGCGCTCATGAGCTTCCAGGACCTCATGTACATCATCGGCGCGCTCGGCATGACCCGCGCCACCGACGCCTTCCGCGCCCACGACCTGCTGCTCATCGACGAATTCGAACTCGACGACCCCGGCAACACCCACATGGCCAACACCTTCCTCGGCCAGCTCATGCCCGGCGGTACCAGCGTCATCGCCACCAGCAACACCGAACCCGGCGCACTCGGCCAGGGCCGCTTCAACGCCAGCGACTTCCAACGCCAGATCCAGGGCATCGCCGACCGCTTCGACACGTGGCGCATCGACGGCCCCGACTACCGCCAGCGCGGCGTGCGCCCCGAAGACACCATGGCCCACGACGAGTACAGCACCTGGGAAGCCCGCCAGAACCCCGACACGCTCGCCCTCATCAGCTACCGCGACCTCAGCCGGCACCTGCTCAACGTGCACCCCAGCCGCTTTAGCCGCCTGCTGCAAGGCGTGCAAGCCGTCGCCATCACCGACCTGACCCCCACCCCCGACCAGAACGTTGCCCTGCGCTTCGTTCATTTCATCGACAAACTCTACGACCTTGGCCTGAACGCCACCTTCACCGGCACCAGCCTCACGGAACTGTTCAGCGACACGTACCGGCACGGCGCGTACGCCAAGAAGTACAGCCGCTGCCTTTCGCGCATGTCCGAGATGCTGCAAGAAGCCCGGCGGTAGGGGAGGGCCGGGTTCTGGGTGGGCGCCTGCGGCGGGCTTCCCCGCCCCCCAGCCCCCATCCCCAGGGGGGACGGGGGGGCTTTCGTTGGCACTGGGCAGGTATTTCTCTGGCTTGCTGGGTGGGTATTGGGCGGGGACGGCCACGGCTTACACGCCATCCTTCAGTAACGCTGCGGTCGCCCCGCGCGCTGCGCGCACGACGGGCCGGGTCGCCGTGACCGTCACGTCCATCATCCCTCAAGGTTGGAGGAGAGCGCAGAAGCCCTTAGAAGCGGCCCCCACTTCTCGCGCTAGGCGCTGCGGCGGCTGCGTTTCTCGGCTTCGATGGCTCGCTGAAGGTCCTGGATCTGGCGGAGCATGTCGAGTTGCTGGGGGGGTGGCGCGGCCGCCAGCTGGGTCTTGAGGTTGGTGACCTCGGCCCGCAGGGCGTCGATGCTCATGCTGACCTGAATGTCATCGACGGCCGTCGCGGCGTACGCGCCGACTTTCTGCTCGTACTGCTGGCTGTTCTCGCGGCTGATGCTGCCAGCGTCGCGGCCCTCGAACATCAGCCGGATCAGGAGTTGCTCCTCGGGTTGCCCCCGGAAGATATCCAGGACGCCTTCGGGCGTGGGGGAACCCTGGAGGGCCAGCATGACCTTACGCACCATCTCGTTGCGCCAGGGCGTGGTGCCGTCCAGTTTCGCGCGGAGGCTGGGATCCACCAGCAGTTGCCGCAGCAGCGCCATCTCGCGGTCCTCCTCGCCCCGGTGCTGACTCATGCCCGCTAGGTGCGTGTCGGTCAGCACGCGGCGTTTGGCCTTACTGGCAATCCATTCCAGCAGCGCCTCGGGTTTAATGCCCAGCGTCTCGCACGCGGCGGCGCGTACCCCCTCGGCAATATCGTCGAGCGGATCGAGGTTCTGCATGCGCGGCAGGAGTTCCATCAGGATGCGGCGCTTGCCTTCACTGGTGCCCACCCCGTACTTCTCGACGGCGGCCTGCACGCGGTAATGCACCTCGTCAAGGCCGCCGCCGATGGCCTGCCGTAACAGCTCGTCCCCTCCGGCCAGCAGCGTGTCGGCTGGGTCCTTGCCACTGGGGACACTGGTGGCCCGCACGCGGAACTTGGCGCCCAGCACCTGATCCAGCCCGGACAGCGTGGCCTTCAGGCCCGCCTCGTCACGGTCGAACAGCAGCACCAGGCTCTGCGCGCCCAGCCGCTCAAGCAGCGTGGCGTGCTCGGCGGTCAGGGCCGTGCCCAGGCTCGCCACCGCCCCCGTAAAGCCGTGCTGATGCATGGTGATCACGTCCATGTACCCTTCCACCACCGTCAGTTCCGCGCCGCTGCCCAGGCCCGCGCGGGCCTTGTCCAGCCCGTACAGCAGTTCACCCTTCCGGAACGCCTCCGTCTCCGGGGTGTTCAGGTACTTCGGTTTACTGTCATCCAGGACGCGCCCACCAAAACCCACCAGTCGCCCCAGGTGATCACGGATGGGGAACATCACCCGCCCACGAAACCGGTCGTACACCCGCCCCGACTCCGGGTTCTCGATCAGCAGGCCCGCCTCCAGCAGTTGCCGCTCCGTTAGGCCCTTCACCCGCGCGTGCTTCAGCAGGCCATCCCAGCCCTCAGGCGCAAAGCCGATCTCGAACGCCTCGATGGTCGCGTCCGTCAGGCCACGCCGCCGCAGGTACGCCAGCGCCCCCTCACCCGCCGCGCCCAGCAGGTGCTCCCGAAAGTACGCCAGCGCAAACGCATTCACGTCGTACAGATCGCGGTTACTGCGCTCCCCGTACTTCGCCTCGACCTGCACCCCCGCCCGCTCCGCGAGTTTACGCAGCGAATCCCCGAAACTCAGGTTCTCCGTGCGCTGCACGAAACTGAACACATCCCCGCCCGCCTTACACCCGAAACAGTAGAAGTACCCCTGATCCGTATCCACCTGAAACGACGGAGACTTCTCCTTATGAAACGGACACAACCCCTTCAGGCGGCCCTTCCCGGCAGGGGACAGGCGCACGTACTCACCCACCACCTCCGCAATGTTCAAGCGTGAACGAACCTCTTCTTTCGTTCCCATGCACCCTCACCCCCCCCGCGCAGGCCGCCCACACAACTGCGCAGGCGGCCCGGTAGACCCGCAGTGTACTCCACCCCCCACCCACACTGCTACACCCCAAAACATGCGTCTGGCACGATTAAAAACACGAAGGGTCCGGTGCGGGCCGTGCCACACGCACCCGCCCAGCTGAACGCCCGCCCAGTTCTCTGAACAGCCACATTCGGAGCCTGAAAGGCGGCCCGAACCCACACGCCCGGCACCACGCGGCCCACACCATCACGCAGGCCCAGCCCAGCGACAACCACAGCCCGCCGCTACCCGGCCGCGCCTGAACCGCGCCTGGGTGGTCGAGGAGACCGATGACGACACGCGCGACCAGCGGCTCGTGGACGACACCACCCGCCTGCCCAGCCTGCGCGAACGCCTCGGGCTGGCGTAAACGTCACTTGAGATCAGCGGGCGGCTGTTCCGGCTGGGTTGCGGGCTGCCCCACCCCCCAGCCCCCTACCCCAGAGGGGCAGGGGGAGCAGTCGCTGCGCTCGGCAAGAGTTTCTACTGCTGCGGCGCACGTGCAATGGCCGCTGACGTGTCCGGCCTCGACGCCATCCTGCCGCGCCCGCTGGAAGGCCCGCGCGCTTCGCGCACGACGGCTCTCGGAGAATGGTGAAGATCAGCCCCTCCCGCCCCGTTCAAGAGCCAGAGGCCAACGCGGGCGCTGGGGCGTGGACTGAGCTATCCCAGCCAGAAAGCGGGTTAAGTACACTGCGTTTATCTTGTAGATAAACCGCGCGAAGCGCGGAGCAGAAGAAAGTACGTTGGAGCGGGAATGGAGAGGTTCCGGTGCGTTCCCGGCATGGCGCAATGTGAGCTTCAAGGTACTTAGTTTGACCCGTTCACGCTTCCACCCAGTCCTCAACGGGCGGGCAACTGCACACGAAGTTTCGGTCGCCATAGACGTTGTCCACTCTATTCACGCTGGGCCAGTACTTCCACTGTTTCTGCGTGGCGGTGGGGTAGGCGGCGGTTTCGCGGCTGTAGGCGCGGTTCCAGTCCATGTCGATCAGGTCGGCCTGGGTGTGGGGCGCGTGCTTCAGCGGGCTGTCGGCGGCGGTGATCAGTTCGTCCTGCACGTCCTGAATCTCGCGGCGGATGCCGAGCATGGCCTGAATGAACCGGTCGAGTTCCGCTTTGGGTTCGCTCTCGGTCGGTTCGATCATCAGCGTGCCGGGGACGGGGAAGCTCATGGTGGGGGCGTGGAAGCCGTAGTCCATCAGGCGCTTGGCGACATCTTCCTCGGTGATGCCGCTGATCTGCTTGAGGGGGCGCAGGTCAATGATGCACTCGTGGGCCACGCGGCCGCCCTTGCCGGTGTACAGGACGGGGTACGCGCCTTTCAGGTGCCATGCGATGTAGTTGGCGTTCAGCAGGGCGACCTGCGTGGCTTTCTTCAGGCCGCGCGCGCCGAGCAGGCGGATGTACAGGTAGCTGATGGGGAGGATGCTGGCGCTACCGTACGGGGCGGCGCTGACGGCGCCCGTTTTGCTGTGGCTGGTGGGGCGCACGGCGTGGTTGGGGAGGAACGGGGCCAGGTGCGCCTTGACGCCGATGGGGCCCATGCCGGGGCCGCCGCCGCCGTGGGGAATGGCGAAGGTCTTGTGCAGGTTCAGGTGGGATACGTCGCTGCCGATCAGGCCGGGTTTGGTCAGGCCGACCTGGGCGTTCATGTTCGCGCCGTCCAGGTACACCTGACCGCCGTGCGCGTGGATCAGTTCGCACGCTTCGGTCACGCGTTCCTCGTACACGCCGTGCGTGCTGGGGTACGTGATCATCAGCGCGCCCAGGTTCTCGCTGTGCTTCTCGGCCTGGGCTTTCAGGTCGTCCATGTCGATGTTGCCGTCCGTGTCGGTTTTCACCACGACGACCTGCATGCCCATCATAGCGGCGCTGGCGGGGTTCGTGCCGTGTGCGCTGGCGGGAATCAGGCAGATGTTGCGGTGCGCCTCGCCGCGGCTCTCGTGGTACTTGCGGATGACCAGCAGGCCCGCGTACTCGCCCTGCGCGCCGCTGTTCGGCTGGAGGCTCACGGCGTCGTAGCCGGTAATGTCGGCCAGCCACGCTTCCAGTTCGGTCAGCATCTCGGCGTAACCCTGGGTCTGGTTGGCGGGCGCGAAGGGATGCAGGTTGCCGAACTCGGGCCACGTCACGGGAATCATTTCGGTGGTGGCGTTCAGTTTCATGGTGCAGCTGCCCAGCGGGATCATGCCGTGCGTCAGGCTGTAATCCTTGTTCTCCAGGGACTTCAGGTAGCGCAGCATGCCGTGCTCGCTGTGATGCGTGTTGAACACCGGGTGCGTCAGGAAGTCGGACGTGCGCTTGAGTGCCCCGGGGATGCCGTGCACGGCCTGCGCGTCCAGGGCCAGCACGTCGGCGGCCCTGCCCGTGATGACCTCGATCAGGTCGCCCAGGTCGGCCACGGTGACTGTCTCGTCCAGGCTGACGCTGACGCGGCCTTCCTCGTACCGGAGGTTGATCCCCCTGCCTTCGGCGCGGGCGCGGATGGCCGCGCTGTCCCCATTGAAAGTGAGGGTATCGAAGAAGCTGCGGTTGACGTTCAGGCCCGCGTCAGCCAGCGCGGCGGCCAGGATGCCCGTCAGGCGGTGCGTGCGCTCGGCAATTGTGCGGATGCCTTCGGGGCCGTGGTACACGGCGTACGCGGCGGCCATGTTCGCCAGGAGCGCCTGCGCGGTGCAGATGTTGCTGGTGGCCTTCTCGCGGCGGATGTGCTGCTCGCGCGTCTGCATCGCCATGCGCAGCGCGGGGCGGCCCTTCACGTCGCGGCTGACGCCGATCACGCGGCCGGGCATGGAGCGCTGAAAGTCGCTGCGGCACGCCAGGAACGCCGCGTGCGGCCCGCCGAAGCCCATCGGCACGCCCAGGCGCTGCGCGCTGCCGATCACGATGTCCGCGCCCATCTCGCCGGCGGGCTTGACCAGCGCGCTGGCAAGCAGGTCCGTCGCGGCGATCAGCAGCCCGCCGCTGGCATGCACGCGCTCCGCGATGGGGGAGAGGTCGTGCAAGTCGCCGTACGTGCCGGGCGTCTGCACCAGCGCCGCAAACGTGTCCTCGGGCAGCTCACCGTCGGCAGGCCCGGTGACGATCTGGAACCCGAAGTACTCCGCGCGGGTGCGGATCACGCCCAGGGTCTGCGGGTGAACGTCCTGCGCCACGTACAGCGTGCTGCCCTTGCTCTTGCCCGCCCGCCTGGCCAGGGTCATGGCCTCGGCGGCGGCCGTGGCCTCGTCCAGCAGGCTGGCGTTGCACACGGGCATGGCGGTCAGGTCCATGATCGCCTGCTGGAAGTTCAGCAGCATCTCCAGGCGACCCTGCGAAATCTCGGCCTGATACGGCGTGTACGCCGTGTACCAGCCGGGATTCTCCAGCATGTTCCGCAGAATCACGCCCGGCGTGTGCGTGCCGCTGTACCCCATCCCGATGTACGACCGGAACACCCTGTTTTTCGCCGCCACGGCCTTCAGGTCGGCCAGCGCCTGCGCCTCCGTGACCGGGCCGCCCACCTGCAACTCGCCCCGGAACTGAATGCTGCCTGGCAGGGTCGTGTCACTCAGTTCATCCAGGCTGCTCACGCCCAGTTCCGCGAGCATGGCGGCCTGCTCGGCCTCGGTCGGCCCGATGTGACGGTCGGTGAAATCAGCGGTCTGAAGCAGGTCGGTCAGGGAACGGGTCATGGGTACTCCTGGGGGTGATATGGATTCCGATTGATTCGGCGTACTTCCGAATCAATCCGAGCGGATGCGAGTAGGAACAGCAGACGGCTGTCCGTCTCGGCCCCTTCCCGACCTCCCGCCGCGCAGGGCCGGTCAGGGGGAAGGAGTCAGGCGGTGTAAGCAAGGCCGGGCCTTCAGTGCCCAGGGCTGGGGATGGGGCGCCACGGGGACGCGCGGCCTCCCGTTGCTTGCCGGGGGCTCAGTTGTTGGCGGCTTCGTACTCGGCGGCGTCCATCAGGTCGCCCTCGCCGGTCACGTCGAGTTTGAACAGCCAGCCGCCCTCGTAGGGGCCGCTGTTCACGAGTTCGGGCGTGCCGGTCAGTTCGTCGTTCACGGCCACGATGGTGCCGCTGGCGGGTGCGTAGATGTCAGAGGCGGTCTTGACGCTCTCGACGACGGCGACGGTCTCGCCGGCCGTCACGACGCGGCCCACCTCGGGCAGTTCGACGTACACCACGTCGCCCAGCTGGTCCTGCGCGAAATCGGTGATGCCGACGGTCCCGTCAGCGGCGAGCCATTCGTGCGAGGCGGCGTACTTCAGTTCGGTGGGGGTGGTCATGGGGTGCTCCTCTGGAGATGGGTGGTGGGTGGGGGACAGACCGGTTCTTTCTACTCTCGACGCCTGACCGTCACCGTTTGTAAAACGGCAGTTGCACGCGCGTGGCGGGGTGGTCCTTGCCGCGTACCTCGACCTCGAACGATTCGCGGGTGGCGTGCGCGGCGTCAACGAGGGCCATGGCGATGGGGTGCCCGAAGGTGGGGCTGCTGCTGCCGCTCGTGACGTGCCCGACGACCACGCCGCCGACCTTGACGGGGTAGCCCTCACGGACCGGCACGCGCTCGAGCTTCAGGCCAATCAGGGTCTGGGTGGGGGGAGTGCGGATGTGATCGCGGCCGACGTGGTCCTTATCCTTCACGACCCAGCTGTAGGTGCTGCTCAGGGGGTGGATGGTGTCGCTGAATTCATGCCCGTACAGCGGGAAGCCCGCCTCCAGGCGCAGGGTGTCGCGCGCGCCCAGTCCGGCGGGCGTGAAGCCCACGGCCAGGAGTTTGTCCCAGATGGTTTCGGCCTCGCTGGCGTCCGTGAACACCTCGAACCCGTCCTCGCCGGTGTACCCGGTGCGGGCCAGCCACACGTCGAACCCGAACAGCCGGGCGGGGAAGAAGGCGTTCTTCTTTCTGGTACTCAGGTCGGTGTCGGTGTGGGGTTGCAGCAGCGCCTCGGTCTGCGGGCCCTGCGCGGCCAGCAGGCCCCAGCGGCCGCTCTCGTCGGTCAGGGTCACGTCGAAGCCCCCGGCGTGGCCTTGCAGGTGCGCCCAGTCCTTGGCGACGTTGCTGGCGTTCACGACCGTCAGGTACTCGCCGTCGGCCACCATGTAGATGTAAATGTCGTCCACCAGCCCACCGGAGACGCCCGGCAGCCAGTTGTACTGCGCGCGGCCGGGTTTGAGTTTGCTCACGTCGTTGGTCGTGACGTTCTGCAAGAACGCCAGTGCGCCGCTGCCCTGCACGCGGAATTCGCCCATGTGCGACACGTCGAACACACCGGCCTTCGTGCGCACGGCGTCGTGTTCGGCTTTCACGCCTGCGTACTGCACGGGCATGTCCCACCCGCCGAAGGGCACCATGCGGGCCCCGGCGCGCAGGTGCGCGGCATGTAACGGCGTCCGCTTGAGCGGCTCGGGGGGGGACTGGTTCACACCTGAAACTGTAGCCGAGCAGCCCCCCATGCGTCCAAGCCCGCTGGACGCACCGGGAGGCCCGCGCACGGCACGCGGAAGCCGCCACGGTCGTCTGGAACGCACCCGCGGTCCTCAGGAGCCCGTCGCCTGGATGGCGTGCTTCCCTCAGACCGACTGCGGTTGAGTTGGTGCAGTTCCGATAGAGTCCGGGTGGATGCGAGGAGGAACAACACACGCCCCTGGGCACAATGGCGCGCCGTCCGTCTGAGCGCGGGAACACAGAGGTCAGCGGGGGTTGGCGGGGTGGCCTATCGGTCGGTTAGCGCCCCCCTGTTCCTGATGCAGTCACCGCCGCACCTAACACGCGTTTGGATACCATGCGGGCATGACAACTCCGGGCGTGGAATTACAGGAACTGATCGCGGCGATGGAGCAGCGCCGCACGCGGGTCGAGCAGGGCGGCGGGCCCGAACGCCTGAAGAAGCAGCGGGACGGCGGGAAACTTACGGCGCGTGAACGGATAGACGCGCTGCTCGACCCCGGTTCCTTCCTGGAGATGGGGACCTTCGTGGAGCACCGGGGCGGCCGCCTGATGCAGGGCGTGGACGCCCCGGGCGAGGGCGTGGTCACGGGGCGCGGCACCATTCACGGGCGGCAGGTGTTCGTGTTCAGCCAGGATTTCACGGTGCTGGGCGGCTCCCTGGGCAAGATGAACGCCGCGAAGGTCACGAAGATCATGGACATGGCCGCCAGGACCGGCTGCCCCGTGATCGGCCTGAACGACAGCGCCGGAGCGCGCATTCAAGAAGGCGTGGATTCCTTGAGCGGGTACGGCGAGATCTTCTACCGTAACGCCGTCTACTCGGGCGCGGTGCCGCAGATCAGCGCGATCCTCGGCCCCTGCGCGGGCGGCGCGGTGTACTCGCCGGCCCTGACGGACTTCATCCTGATGAGCGGCGGCAGCAGTTACATGTTCATCACGGGCCCCGAGGTCATCAAGTCCGTCACGCGTGAGGACGTGACCTTCGACTCGCTGGGCGGCGCGGACGTGCACACCCGCAAGAGCGGCGTGGCGCACCTGGAGTACGACGGGGACGAGGCAGTCCTGGCGGGCGTACGCGACCTGCTGGCCTACCTGCCGCAGAACGCCCGCGAGAAGGCCCCCAGCCAGCCGACGAGCGACCCGGCGGACCGCACGAACGAGAAACTGCTGGACATCGTCGTGCCGGACCAGCGTAAACCGTACGCCATGCACGCCGTGATTCATGAACTCGTGGACGACGGCACCTTCCTGGAAATCCAGCCGAACTGGGCGAAGAACATCGTGGTGGGTTTCGCACGTCTGAACGGCGAGTCGGTGGGCATCGTGGCGAACAACCCGCGTGTCATGGCCGGCACCCTGAACATCGACGCTTCGGACAAGGCCGCGCGCTTTATCCGCACCTGCGACTGCTACAACATCCCGATCCTGACGCTGGTGGACGTGACGGGCTTCCTGCCGGGCGTGGCGCAGGAGCACGCCGGGATCATCCGGCACGGCGCGAAGATGCTGTACGCGTACGCCGAGGCGACTGTTCCCAAGGTCACCCTGATCACCCGCAAGAGTTACGGCGGCGCGTACCTGGCGATGAACAGCCGCGACATGGGCGCCGACGTGGTGTACGCCTGGCCGACCGCCGCCGTGGCCGTCATGGGCGCCGAGGGAGCGGCGAACATCGTGTACC
The DNA here is from genome assembly GCF_018260555.1 of Deinococcus sp. Lineage (GTDB taxonomy): Bacteria > Deinococcota > Deinococci > Deinococcales > Deinococcaceae > Deinococcus. The sequence goes on from NZ_JAGLBB010000003.1 coordinate 82,669, forward strand.
GCCGCGAAATTGCCAGTAGCGAGAACCCGGAAGCGACCCGCGCGCAGAAGATCGCAGAGTACAAAGACGCCTTCGACAACCCCTACGTGGCCGCCAGTAAGGGCTACATCGACGACGTGATCCCCATGGAGGACACCAGGCGCGTCCTGATCCAGACCTTCGGAATGCTGCGCGATAAACAAGAGTCGCGGCCCTACAAGAAGCACGGCAACATCCCGCTGTAAGGGAGGCGTGGTGAGTGGGATGGGGTGAACCGTCCCATCCACTTACCACGTCCTGCTCCTGATTATCGTCATGTGGGTTGCCCGCGCGGAGACTGCCCGCATGATGCGGATGCCGGTGGGATGATGATCTAATGCCCTTCCATAGTTTCAAATGGATAGTCGGTCAGGTAGGGTTCCGATGCCCGCCAGCCAGCAGGCCGTAGGTCACGGGCACGTGCCTGCCCAGGCCTGCCCACCCGGCCGGAACCGTCACGCGCAACCCGTCCCCCAGGGACGCCGCCGCGTTCAGCAGCGCCGCGCCCGCCCTGGCGTCTAGGGCCCCCCACAGGTGCGCCGCGCCGCCCGGTCCGCGTGCCTGCCACAGCAGCGATCCCACGGCCTGCCCGTCCCGGTACGCCATCAGCAGGGTGAATCCCCTGGGAGCGGCCTCCAGCGGTGCTGCCAGTTGCCGCGCCAGTCCCGCCGCCCACTCTGGCGTGCCGTGCGCCGCACACAGCGCCGCTGCCCACGCGCTCAGGTGCAGGCGGCCCACCTGCTCGATCCGCACCAGGGCGTCCAGCGGTTCCGGCTCCCCGGCCCAGTCGCCGACCCACACCTGCGCCACCCTCTGGACACCCAGCCCCGCCGGGGCGGCCGCGCCCGCCCACGCCACCAGCGGCGGCAGGCCCTGCGCCTCGTGCCAGTCCTGCACGGCCCGCAGGTCCACCCTCTCCACACGGCCTGCCACGTCGCCCGGCAGGAATGTGGCGTTTAACGCCAGCACGTTCACGCCCGGCGTGAGCAGCGTCACCGCGCCCCCCTGCGTGCGCTGCACCACCGACAGCGGCGCGTGAAACTCGATCAGATCAGTCAGGTCAGGGGGCAACACCCGCCCAGGGTAATCGGAAGCAGGGAGCAGGAAATGGGGAGCGGATGGGACGCCGGCCCCGGTCCACTCCCCACTTCCTGTCGTTCGCCCGCTGTATCAGTTCCAGCGGCCGCCGCGCTGCTGGCGCGTTTCGGCTTCCGGCGCGGCGTACAGTTCCTCGGCGCGCGAGAGTTTTTTCCGGCCGTACAGGCCTTCCAGGATGAACTCGGCGGCACTGACGCGCACGGCGTCGTCGCTGCTCGCGGCGACCTCGGCCGCCAGATCACTCAGGCCCGGCACCTCGCCCGCTGCTTTGAGCGCGGCGGCGCTGTCTCCACCCTGCGGGAAGCGGAACACGTTGCCAGCCTCGAACCACTGCTCCAGGTCGCGGGTGTTCGCGCTGCCGTAACTGCGGGCGTACGTGGCCCCGGCCGCCTTGCGGATCACGTCGCGGGCCACCTGATCGGCGCCCTTGAGTTCACCCTCGTACTCCAGTTCCATCTTGCCCGTGATGGCCGGCAGGCCCGCGTACACGTCACTGACGCGCACCACCGGGGCGTCCCCGGCCACGAGGCTGCGGCGTTCGGCGTTCGCGGCGGCGACCTCCATCAGCGAGATCGGCAGACGCTGCGACACGCCGCTCAGTTTGTCCACGCGGCCGTCCTCGCGCGCCTGGAACGCGATTTCCTCGATCAGTTCCGCAATGAACGGCGGCACGATCACGCCCTCGGCCCGCGCGGCCTCCTGCGCCGTGATGTTCATGCCCAGGCGCACGTCGGTCGGGTAGTGCGTGCGGATCTCGCTGCCGATGCGGTCCTTGAGCGGCGTGACGATCTTCCCGCGCGCCGTGTAATCCTCGGGGTTCGCGCTGAAGACCAGCATCACGTCCAGTTCCAGCCGGACCGGGTAGCCCTTGATCTGCACGTCCCCCTCCTGAAGGATGTTGAACAGCGCCACCTGCACCTTCGGGGACAGGTCCGCCAGTTCGTTCACCGCGAAGATGCCCCGGTTCGCGCGCGGCAGCAGCCCGAAGTGCATGCTTCTCACGTCGCCCAGGCTGGTGCCCAGACGCGCCGCCTTGATGGGGTCCACGTCGCCCACGAGGTCCGCGACCGTCACGTCCGGCGTCGCCAGTTTCTCCACGTACCGCTCCGCGCGCGGTAGCCAGCGGACCGGCAGGTCCAGCCCGTGCGCTTCGAGCAGGTGACGGCCCTCCGCGCCCACTGGGTTCAGTACGTCGTCCGGCATGTCCACGCCCGCAATGACCGGCACTTCGTCGTCCAGCAGGCCCGTGATGGCCCGCAGAATCCGGCTCTTCGCCTGACCGCGCAACCCCAGCAGAATAAAGTTCTGCCGTGCCAGCAGCGCGTTCACCAGTTGCGGAATCACCGTGTCGTCGTAGCCAACCACACCGGGGAACAACTCCTCGCCGCTGCGCAACTTGCGGGTCAGGTTCTCCCGCACCTCGTCCTGCACCAGCCGAATGCGGCCGTCGAACGGCGCGCGCCCGGCGTACTCCGCCGTCTGAAGCAATTCACCCAACGTTCTCGCCTTCGTCGTCACCGTCATGATGCGCGGAACCTACCACGCACCCACACGCGGGAATGTGCGGCTTGCTGGGAATCCCTCACGGCCGCGCCCACCAGAGAGCCGCAACTTCGCGTGCAGGCCTGATCGCCACCCACTACGCTGACCGCATGACCAGCACCCGGACACCCACCAGCCCCGCCGCCACGCTGCTGCTGATCCCCGCCGCCGCACTGACCGTCTGGGCACTCGCCGCCACCACCCCCGGCCTCCAGAACAGCGGCAGCGTCCGCCCCCTGCTCTACGCCACGTTCCTGCCACTGACACTCCTGACCGTCAGCCGCCTCCCCTGGACCACCTTCGCCCTGCTCGCCTGCGGCTGGATCCTCGGCATCCTCGGCCTCACCGTCACCCTCGCCGGAATTGCCAGCTGGGCCACCGGGGCGCCCGCTGCCTTGCTCGCCCTGGGCAGCGCCGCCGGATTCTTCCTGCTGCGCCGCAAGGACAGCGGCGAGTAAGACGGATTCCGATTGATTCGGTGTAGTTCTGAATCAATCCGAGCGGACGCGAGTAGGAACCGCATACGGATTTCGCGGTATGGAGCCGCAGGCGGTGCTTTTCCGACTGTGGTGGAATGGAGCGGAATCCGTATCATACGGACTCCGGTCGAGTGGCTTGCAAGGCCGTTCAATCCGGGCGGACGCGAGTGCGAGGAGCACGGACGGGGTCCTTATCAACAGGCCGTGAAAAAGGATGAGGCAGTCGGGAGTGGACGGGACCCGGCCCCTGGCCCACGCCCTACTGCCTGCTAGCGTTTACCCCCCGCTGCTGCTGCTGGCGGAGGCGTCGTGCGCCTGCTGATCTTCGAGGGCCTTGTACGCGCAGACGGCGGCCAGGGCGGCGACTTCGGTGGGCACGCCGCCGAGGGTCAGGTTCACGTCCTTGCCGTCCAGTACGCCACCGATGCGGCCGTGCAGGCGGTCGCCGCTGACGTGCAGGTCCACGGTCTTGCCGTCCAGGCGGCCGGAGAATCGGCCCCGCACGTGGTCGCCGCTGATCTGCAGGTGAATGTCGTCCCCGCCGATGTGGCCGCCGAGGCGCACGCTGACGCTCTGGGGGGTCACGTCGCCGTCGGCGTCGAAGCCAGCGAAGGTGCCGCCGATGCGGCCGTCCACGTCCCCGGCACGGACCGTGAGTTTGATGTCCTTGCCCTGGAACGTCCCGCCGATGCGGCCGTCCAGGCGTTCGCCGTTCCAGTCGGCGCGCAGGTCGTACCCCTGGGTCATGCCGCCGATCCGTCCGTTCAGTTCGCTCATGTCACCCAGTACGCGCCGGGCGGGCGGTGGGTTGCCGGGCGGCGAGGGCCACACCAGTCACGCACAGCAGCAGGCCGCCCAGCGACAGCGTGCTCAGGCGTTCGCCGTACAGCGCCCAGCTTTCCAGCACGGCCAGTGGCGGCACGAGGTAAAAGAGGCTGTTCACGCGCGCCGCCGGCAGGTCGCGCAGCAGGCGCATAAGCAGCAGGATCGCCCCGACCGACAGGACCAGCACCAGCCACGCGAGGGACAGGATGAATTCTGCGTTCCAGTGGATCACGCCGCCCGCGCGCGCCAGGGTGACGGCCCCCAGCGCGGCGGCACTGACGACGTACTGCGTGGCCGTGCCGCCCAGCAGGGGCATGTCGGCCCCCACGCGCCGCTGGTAGAGGGTACCGGCAGTCGTGCAGATGAGTGCGAAGGCGGCGGCGCCCAGCGCGGCGGCGCTGCCCACGCCACCCGGATGGCCGGTGACGCGGCCCTCCACGACCAGCAGGACGCCCGCGAAACCCAGCAGCAGCCCCGCCCACTGCGCCCGCGTGACCCGCTCGCCCAGCAGCGGCCAGGACAGCAGGCCGGTCAGCAGGGGCTGTACGCCCACCAACACGCTGGTGATTCCGGCGGGCAGGCCCAGCCCGATGGCGGTCGTCACGCCGCCCAGGTACCCGGCGTGCAGCAGCAGGCCCGTCACGCCCGCCCGCGTCGCCTGCGCACGCGTGGGCCACGGGGCGCGCAGCGCGGCCGTCAGAGCCAGCATCAGCAGGGCCGCCAGGGCGAAGCGGACGGTCAGGAACGCATACGGATCGGCGTTCCGCACGGCACCCTTGGTGCCCAGGAAGCCGGTACTCCAGAGCAGCACGAACAGCAGCGGCGTGGCCGACAGGAACGCGGCGGGCGGGGCCTTCAGGCGGGTCATGCGGCAGGCTACGGCAGGAACGGGCGGCGCGCGGCTCAGGTGTCCAGCAGGGCGGCGATGGCCCCCACGGTCCGTTCGTTGCGGACGGTCACGCCCACGCCCAGCACCCGTTCGATCACGGCGGCCGACAGTTTCATGGTCCGCACGCCGTCCGGGACCGTCTGGTACAGCGTCTGCCCCACGATCTCCCAGCGTTCCGGCGTCACGTTCCGGGCGCGCAGGGCCTCCACACGCTCCGGGGCAGGCGGGTCGCGCAGGAACGCCACCACGACCGCCTCGCTGCGCAGGTGGGCGGGGCAACCGGTTGCCGCTTCCTGCCACTCGTGCGCATTCCGCAGCGTCACGGGCACCGGGAAACCGAACTGCGTTTCCAGCGCCGCCTCCAGCCGCCCGCGCAGGTCCGGGTCGGGGTCCGCGCTGAACACGGCGTTCCCGCTCTGGATGTACGTGCGGACTTCCCGCAGGCCCAGGCCGGTCAACAGGGCGCGCAGGTCGGCCATGGGCACCTTGCGCCGCGCTCCCAGGTTCACTGCGTGCAGCAGCGCCACGAAGATCATGTTCAGCGTTGTACCAGACTTTCGCGCCCCGGTGCGGCAGACTGGCCTGATGCGCCCCGTCACACCCGCCGATGCTGCCACCCTCGCCGCGCACCGCTACCCGGACGCCTGCGACCTCCCCGAGCGGCCCGTGTATGCCGCGTGGGTGGAATCTGCTCTGCGGGAGGGGTCGTACCTGGGCTTCCTGCTGGAGAGTGGGGGAGAGGTGATCGCCGGGGCGGGCGTGACCCTGCTGCACTGGGGGCCCACGCGCGGCGATCCGCAGCCGTGGCGGGCGCGGGTCGTGAACGTCTGGACGCACCCGGACTGGCGCCGCGCCGGGCACGCCCGCACGCTGGTCGTGGCCTGCCTGGACGCCCTGCGGTGACGCGGAATCATGCGCGTCAGCCTGGGCAGCAGCGACAGGGCCCGCCCGCTGTACGCGGACCTGGGCTTCGCGGCCAGCACCCACGAGATGAACCTGACGCTGCGCGCCGCGCAGGCAGAATAGCCACATGACTTCCTTCAAGCGTGCCTTCACGCAGGCGACCGCCCGGTACGGCCGATTCGGGCACGCGGCACACCTGTTCGTCGCGTGGACGCTGCTGCGCGACCGGCCCGCGCTGGCTGCCCTGGCCGAATTCCGCGCGGGCCTGCGCGCCCTGGCCGACAGCCTGGGCCTTCAGGACAAGTACAGCGAGACGCAGACGGTCGCGTGGTTCTTCGCGGTGCTCGACCATCTGGACCGCACCGGGAACAGTACGGAGGACTGGGAGGCGTTCGAGGCCCGGAACCCTGACCTGTTCGGTCCCGCCTACCTGCACGCCTTCTATCCACCCGGGGTGCTGGGCAGCCGGGCGGCGCGGCTGCACTTCCTGCCGCCTGAACCGGCGCCCGGACCGGCCGGGACCTCCTAGCCCGCGTATGCCGTGGCCGTGCGGCGCGGCGGTATCCTGCGTGGCATGTCGTATGTGGCGGTTATTGGTCTGGAAGTTCACCTGCAACTCAAGACGCGGTCCAAGATCTTCAGCGCGTGTCCGCAGGAGTATCACGGGGCGGAACCGAACACGTTCACGGACCCGTTCACGCTGGGCTTGCCGGGCACGCTGCCCACGCTGAACCGTGAGGCAGTGGAACTCGCCATGATGTTCGGCCTGGGCCTGAACTGCGACGTGAGCGGCTTCACGCAGTTTCACCGCAAGAATTACTTTTACCCGGACGCCCCCAAGAACTTCCAGCTGTCGCAGTACGACCGGCCCATCGCGCGCGACGGGTTCCTGGACGTGACCGTGCCGGGCGGCGAGACGAGCCGCGTGCGCATCAAGCGGGCGCACCTGGAGGACGACGCGGGCAAACTGACGCACCCCACATACGCGCCGTACTCCATGCTCGACCTGAACCGCGCCGGGTCCAGCCTGCTGGAGATGGTCACGGAGGCCGACATCGTGAGCGCCGAGCAGGCCCGCGCGTTCCTGGAGAGCGTGCAGGCCATCGCGCAGGCGCTGGGGGTCAGTGACGCCACGCCCGAGGAAGGCAAGATGCGTTGCGACGTGAACCTCAGCCTGCACCGGCCCGGCGAGCCGTGGGGCACCAAGTGCGAGGTGAAGAACCTCAACTCGTTCCGCTCCGTGGCGCGGGCCATCGAGTTCGAGACGGTGCGGCAGGCCCGCATTCTGGACGCCGGTGGGCGCGTTACGCAGGACACCCTGGGCTGGGACGAGGGCGGCCAGAAGACCTTCCTGATGCGCACCAAGGAAGGCGAGGCCGACTACCGGTACTTCCCCGAGCCGGACCTGCCCCCACTGGACATCACGCCCGAATGGATCGCGCGCGTGCGGGAGCGCATGCCCGAACTGCCGGCGCAGAAACTGGACCGTTACCGCGCGGCGGGTGTCCGCGAGGCCGACGCGCAGACCCTGAGCCTCAGCGTGCCGCTGTCGCGCTTCTACGACGAGGCGCTGGAGACGCAGCCCCGCCCGGACGCCCAGAAACCTGATGCGCAGAAACTGGCGAACTGGCTGCTGGGTGACGTGTCCGGCCTGCTGGCCGCGCAGGAGCGCAGCGTCACGGACGCCGACCTGAAACCCGCGCACCTGGCCGCGCTGGTCCACCTGATCGACGCGGGGACCATCAGTGGCAAGATCGCCAAGGACCTGCTCCCGGACGTGATGACCGGCCACGACCCGGCCCAACTGGTGCAGGAACGCGGCCTGAGCGTCGTGACCGACACGGCCGCCATCGACGCGGCCATCGACGCGGCCATGACGGCCGACCCGGCCACCGTCGAGAAGGTCCGCGCGGGGAACGCCAAGGCCATGAACGCCCTGTTCGGGCCGGTCATGAAAGCCATGGGCGGCCAGGCCAAACCGGAAGTGGTGCGCGAACGCCTGAGCGCCAAGCTGGGCCTGTGAACGCCGCGGAGCGCGCGTGACTCCGGCCCGCTGGCGGTCCCTGGCGCTGGGCGCGCTGTGGGCGCAGGTCGCGGCGCTGCTGGGCACGGCCGCGTTCTCACTGTGGCACTCGGTGGACTTCAGCCGTTACTTCAACGCTGCCGAGGCCCTGATCGCCGCGCTGGTCATGGCCTGGTGGACCACCCTGCTGGGCCGCACCCTGAACGCCCAGCCCACGCCCGGCACGGACGGCGTGCACCGCGCCCTGACGATGGTCTTCCCCTGGCTGACCTCACTGCGCGGCGCGCTGTGGGGCCTGACGCTGTTCGGTGTGCTGGGCGGCGCCACCCCCGAAGCGAACCCGGTGGCCCTGACGGCCCTGCTGACCATCTGGGGCACGGCGATCCTCGCCAGTAACGCCACGTACGGCAGCCTTGCGCGCGTCAGCACCGAGCCGCTGGCCGCGGCGCCCCGCCGCAAGCTGATGGACTGGCTGAACCTCGCCGCCGCCCTGAGCCTCGGCATGGCCGTCCTGAACGTCGTGCCTATCCGCGGCTTCAGCGGCGACCCGGACCTGAGCACGCAACTCGTGTACGGCCTGGGCGGCCTGCTCGACGTGACCGCCACCCTGCTGGCCCTGCGCGCCCTGCAGGTGCAGCCCGTCCCGGACGGTGAACAGGGGAAAGTTGATGGTTGATGGATAACAGGGGTTGGTCCTCTATCACCCACCCACCATCCCCCTACTTCGTCCAGCGGTGCTCGTAGCAGTACGCCCAGGTTTCGCCCGGCTCGGCGCTGCGGATGACCGGGTGATTCTGCCGCCGGGCGTGCGCGGTGGCGTGCTTGTTCCGGCTGGAATCGCAGCAGCCGACGTGCCCGCAGGTCATGCACACCCGCAGGTGCACCCAGGTGTCGCCCAGTGCCACGCATTCCAGGCACACGTCCGCCTCCGGGGTGACCGGCCCGGCGTTGTGCGCGGCGTGATCGCACTGCGCGCGTTGCGTGGCACTCAGGGTCACGGCGGGATGCTCGGCCAGGTGGCGGGTGATGTCCGCGCGAGTCACCTCGGGCGGCGTCAGGAGGTCCAGAATCCCGGCGGCGATCTCCCGGCGGGCGCTCAGGATGTGCTGCGCGCCCAGCTGTTGCAGCCCGTGAAAGCCCTCGCTGGACGTGGCCTGCGTGATGATGGTCAGGTCCGGCGCGACCGAGCGGGCCACACTCACGGCCCGCTCGGTCATCTCGGTGTCGTCGTCCGCGATGACCAGCGCGCGGGCCGAGGCGATATTCAGTTCGCGCAGCAGCCCGGCCC
>NZ_JAGLBB010000040.1 GCF_018260555.1 Deinococcus sp.
AGTTTGGGCAGGCATCGTCAGCGATACCCAGACTCTACACTTTGCGCCGCACCCCACCCCCCTGCTGAGCAGTTACGTAGAAAGTTTGTAGCTCGGGCCGGGGCGCGTGCCGCCACCTGCCGCCCGCATGACTTCACAGTCTCCGTGCGGCAACGGCTCCGTAGCCTGCGGCCAAGAATGGGACTGTCGGCCATCGGAGAGAAAGGCGTATCGACCGACGATCGTTTCTATGAACCCGCCGTTGTTCTCATATAGCCGGGTATCGCGATCTCGGTTGATCTGGCCGTCGATCTGTTCACCTCTGGGCCATCCTAACGCTGGCTCCGCCGCTGTCACTGACAACCCTGCTGGCGCATCCGGCTAACCGAACGTGGGCCATAGAAAATGCGCAGGTGGTTGGCGGCTGCGCCGCTTTGAGCCACTGTTGGCCACGGCAAGCCGAGGATTGAGCGCAGCGCCGGGAGATCGCGTACACGCTGTGAACCCTGCGGTCTGAACGCGGGGCCGGACCCGATCTGGCGTCGCGTTCACATGGCCACGCCGTCGGATCGGCCCTGTACTCAGAGGGGTGGGGATGACTATCAGTGAGCCAGCACGCGTTAGATAACACTGCGCTCATGAACGTCCTTGCTGAGGATGAGGGTGGCGTCTTGAGCGCCGTGGTAGCAGCAGGCAGGTTCACAGAAACACAATCCCTTCAAGCATTGTGCAATTTGTCATCAAAAATCCAGACACACCGTTTGTGTTGGTGCCCCGGACGGTGGTCTGGTGCTTTTTTCTGCATAGAAGACGACAATCCAAGCCCGATATGCATCGGAATGCGGGACGAGCCTGTAGAAGGGAAGTGATGCGTGGATATGGCTTTTGATTGAACAGCACAATCGTACACCTCCAGGTTTAGATCATAAAGATATGTATATTTATTCGTCCCATTATTCATCCCCGGCATCCCGTAACCCGTTGGGATCAATGGGACAGAGTGTCAAATTATGCGCCAGAAAGGGGAAAATAGCTGACCGGTTTGCTGGGCGTCGGTCATGCCGCCGTGTTATAAACATCCGCCTTGCGGTTGACTCTATACAGCCTTAACCTCTACAATCATAATCATTCGGTTAAATCTGCTCCCGAGAGGGCCGAACCGACCCCGCCCCACGTCACGCGAAGCGAGGTCAGTCATGCAATCAGCTCCCAGTTCCCCCGCACACCCCATCCCGCCGCAGGAACTCCTGCCGCCCATGACCGCGCATGAGGCCGCCGTCGAGGCCAACCGCTGCCTCTATTGCTACGACGCGCCCTGCCTGCAGGCCTGTCCCACCCACATCGATATCCCCACCTTCATCCGGAAGATCGGGACCGGGAACCTGCGCGGCTCGGCCCGCACCATCCTGGAAAGCAACTTCCTGGGCGGCACCTGTGCCCGCGTGTGCCCCGTGCAGGAACTCTGCGAGGGCGCCTGCGTGCTTGGCGCGGACCACACGCCCATTCAGATCGGCCGCCTGCAACGCCACGCCGTCGATCACGTGCAGGAACGCGGGATTCAGCTGTTCACGCCCGCACCCGCCACTGGGCACCGGGTCGCCGTGGTCGGTAGCGGCCCCGCCGGGATCAGCGCCAGCGCCGAACTGGCCAGGGCCGGGCACGAGGTCACGTTGTACGAGAAACGCGAACTGGGGGGCGGCCTGAGCACCTACGGCATCATCGTCCTGCGCGAACCGGTTGAGGTGGCACTGCGCGAGGTGCAGGCCGCGCGTGACCTCGGTGTGAACGTCGTCACCGGGCATGAACTCAGTGACCGCGCGGGCCTGGACGAACTGCTGGCCGCCAATGACGCTGTGGTCCTCGCCCTTGGCCTGGGGGCCGTCCCCGCCATCGGTATTCCCGGTGAGGAGCACATCTTGGGCGGCCTGGAGGTCATCGAAGCCAGTAAGATGGACCGGCCCACCGGCGTCGGAGCGCGCGCCGTGATCATCGGAGCCGGAAACACCGCCATCGACGCTGCCACCATCGCCGGCCGTTCCGGGGCGGACACCCTGATGGTGTACCGCCGCACCGAGCATGAAATGACCGCCTACCGGCACGAGTACGAGTTTGCCCTCCATGAAGGCATCCGCTTCAGCTTCCTGACGCAGCCCGTGGAAGTCCTACACGGCAACGGACAGGTGACGGGCCTTAGGTGCGTCCGAATGCGCCTCGGCGCGCCCGACGCCTCGGGCCGCGCCCGCCCGGAACCCGTTCCCGGCAGTGAGTTCGTCATCCCGTGCGACACGGTCATCAGCGCCATCGGGCAGGAGAAACCAGCGCTGGCCGCCGCGATGGGCCTGGACCTGGACAGCGGGTACATTCGCGTGGACGACGGGCTGCACACCAGCCTGCCGCGCGTGTATGCCGCCGGGGATTGCGTCCGCGTGCGCGGGAACGCCAGCACCGTCATGGCCGTGCAGGACGGCAAGATCGCCGCCGCCAGCATTGAGCGGGCCCTGGGCCGCACGCCCCGCGTCACCCTGATACCCACCCCGCCCGCCGAGGTGCGCGACCACCCGCTCTACCTCGCGGCGCACGGCCCCGTTCCGAACGGTGTGGCGTCAACCGCCGGCGCGGCCCACGCGCCCGCCACGGAGGCTCACCATGGCTGACCTCAGCATCGATTTTGCCGGTATCCGCTCCCCCAATCCCTTCTGGCTGGCTTCGGCCCCGCCCACGAACAGCGGCGCGCAGATTCACCGCGCCTTCGAGTACGGCTGGGGCGGCGCCGTCTGGAAGACCATCGGCGCGCCCGTCCTGAACATCAGCAACCGCTATGGCAGCCTGAGCATCGGCGGGCAGCGCATGCTGGCCATCAACAACGTCGAATTGATCAGCGACCGCCCCCTGGACGTGAACCTCCGTGAGATCGCCGAAATCAAACGCCTGTGGCCTGACCGCGCCGTGATCGTGTCCGCTATGGTGGACGCCGACCCACAGGCCTGGAAAGACATCGTCATGATGATCGAGGACACCGGCGCGGACGGCATCGAGCTGAACTACGGCTGCCCGCAGGGCATGAGCGAACGCGGCATGGGCGCCGCTGTCGGACAGGTGCCCGAGATGTGCCAGCTGAACACCCACTGGGTCACCAGCGTCACCCGCCTGCCCGTCATCGTGAAACTCACGCCGAACATCACGCACATCGTGGACCCGGCCCACGCTGCCCTCGCCGGGGGAGCGCACGCCCTGAGCCTCATCAACACCATCAACTCCGTGACCCAGGTGGACCTCGACACGCTGCTGATCACGCCCAGCATCGGCGGGCGCGGCACTCACGGCGGGTACGCTGGTCCGGCCGTCAAGCCGATTGCGCTGAACATGCTGACCGAACTCATGACCGATGACGGCGTGCTGCGCAGCGGCGTACCCATCAGCGGCATGGGCGGCATCGCCACCTGGCGCGACGCCGCCGAATTCCTGCTGCTGGGCGCCAGCAGCCTGCAGGTCTGCACGGCCGCCATGCAGCACGGCTACCGCATCATCGAGGACCTGACCGACGGCCTGAGCAACTGGATGGACGACCACGGCTTTCAGACCATCGCCGACGTGACCGGCCGCAGCCTCCCGCAGATGAGCACCTTTGGCGGCCTGGACCTGTCCCATCAGTCCGTCGCGCGCATCGATCAGGACAAATGCATCGGATGCGACCTCTGCTACGCCGCCTGCAACGACACCGCCCACCAGTGCATCGACCTCGTCAGTCCCGGCGGCGTCACCGTTGACCCCGGCTACGACATGAGAACCAACGGCCGGCAGGTCGCCGACACCCGCCCGCGCCCCGTCGTCCGCGAAAGCGACTGCGTCGGCTGCGCCCTGTGCGCCAATGTCTGCCCCGTTGACGGCTGCATCACCATGGTCACCGTCCCCAGCGGCCGAGAGAGCGTCACCTGGGACGAACTGACCGCCCAGCGCCCCGAAATCGCGCAGAGCTGGGCCGCCATGCAGGCCTACCGAGAAGAGGTTGGCATCGAGATCCACTGACCGGAATCACGGACCACCGCCCGCTGGCCCTCACTTCCGCGTTTCCTGCGAGGTTTCACACATGACCCTACTGATTCAACACGGCGAGATTGTCACGGACGGGAAGCGCTTCAGGGCGGACGTGCTGGTGGAAGGGGAGACCATCGCGCAGATCGGGGAGAACCTCCCGGTGCCCGAGGGCGCGACTGTGATCGACGCGAGCGGGAAGTTCGTGTTTCCCGGTTTCATCGATCCGCACGTGCACATCCACCTGCCGTTCATGGGCACGTTCGCGAAGGACACGCACGCGACCGGGTCGCAGGCGGCGCTGATCGGCGGAACGACCACGTTCATCGAGATGCTCGCCCCGGCCGGCAGTGAACACCTGATGGACGGCTGGCGCACCTGGACGGGCATGGCGGCAGGGAACAGCGCGTGCGATTACACCTTCCATATCGGCGTGACCCGCTGGGACGCCGAAACGGAGGCGACGCTGCGGGAACTGGTGGGGGAGGGCATGCGGTCTTTCAAGGTGTTCCTGGCGTACAAGGGCGCGTTCGGAATCGACGACGCCGCGCTGTACGGGGTGTGCCGGCTGGCGGCGGAACTGGGCGTGGTCGTCACGGCCCACTGCGAGAACGCCGATCTCGTGTCGGAACTGCAACAGAAGCTGATTGCGGAGGGGAAGACCGGCCCGGAGTGGCACGAGCCGAGCCGCCCTGAGAGCGTGGAGGCGGAGGGCACCGCGCATTTTGCGACGTTCGTGGAGATGACGGGCGCGCACGGGTATGTGGTGCACCTGAGTAACGCCCGGGCACTTGCGGCGGCGCTGGACGCCCGATCGCGCGGCGTGAACCTGGATGTGGAGGTGGTGATTCCGCACCTGACGCTGGATAAGACCTACGCGGAGCGGCCCGGCGTGGAGGGCGCGAAGTACGTCATGTCCCCGCCACTGCGCGATAAAGGCAATCAGCCCCCGCTATGGGCGGCGCTGGAACGCGGGGACGTTGCCACGGTCGGCACGGACCACTGCCCGTTCGACGTGGCACAGAAGCACATGGGCGACGGGAATTTCACGCTCATCCCGAACGGCATTCCAGCCCTGGAGGACCGCGTGAACGTCCTGTACACGCAGGGCGTGAGCCGCGGAAACTTAAGTGTGGAGCGTTTCGTGGACGCCGCCAGCACCCGCGCCGCGCAGATTTTCGGGCTGTACCCCCGCAAGGGCACCGTCAGCGTGGGCAGTGACGCCGACCTGGTGATCTACGACCCAGCGTACCGGGGCACCGTCAGCGCGCAGACCAGCCACATGAACACCGACTACAGCGGCTTTGAAGGCTGGGAGATCGACGGGCGGCCCGAGATCGTCACGGTTCGCGGTCAGGTGGCCGTGCGGGGCGGTGAGTTCGTGGGCGACCCGGCGCGTGGGCAGCTGCTCAGGCGCTAAGTGATGAGGCGCCGTCCGCACATACAGACGACGGAGGAGGAATCGTGACGCACGCAAGCGCCAGCCCCGGCCTGCCGACCAGTCCGCCACAGAACGGGCCGCCCATCGTGTCCATCCGCGACCTGCAGAAGGTGTTCCCGGTGCCCGGCGGGCAGACGGTGGCCCTGCAGGACGCGAACCTCAGCATTCAGCGGGGCGAGTTCATCAGCCTGATCGGCCCGAGCGGCTGCGGCAAAACAACCCTGCTGCGCCTGATGGCGGACCTGGAACAGCCGACCGCCGGTGAACTGCTGATCGCGGGCCGCACCGCCGACCAGGCCCGCCGGGAGCGGCAGTACGGGTACGTGTTCCAGGCACCGGCGCTCATGGAGTGGCGCACGGTCCTGAAGAACGTGCTGCTGCCACTGGACGTCATGAACGTGCCTGGCGACCGCCTGGGCCGCGCGCGAGAGATGCTGAAGCTGGTGGGCCTGGAGAAGTTCGAGCGGAACTACCCCTGGCAGCTGTCCGGCGGGATGCAGCAGCGCGTGAGCATCGCCCGGGCGCTGGCATTCGATCCGCCGCTGCTGTTCATGGACGAACCGTTTGGAGCGCTCGACGAGATCACCCGCGAGCACCTTAACCTGGAGCTGCTGCGCCTGTGGCGCGAGACCGGTAAGACCGTCATCTTCGTCACGCATTCCATTCCGGAAGCGGTGTTCCTGAGTACGCGCGTGGTCGTCATGACCGCCCGCCCGGGCCGCATCGAGGGCATCGTGGAGATTGATCTGCCGCACCCGCGCAGCGACGACACCCGCGAGGACCCGCGTTTCTTCACGCACGCCACCGAGATCCGCGAACTGCTGAAAAAAGGTCATGCTTGAACCGGGGCCAGCCGTGACAGCGACCCGCCCCCCGTGGCTGGCGTGGCTGGCGGGCCTGGGGCCGATGCTGATCGTCGCGCTGATCGCTGCCGCGCTGTACTGGTCGCTGATGCTGGCCGCGAACCTTGGCCCGGCCGCGCGCACCCTGGCCAGCGGCGCGGAACTCGACTGCCGGACCGCGCTGGCCTGCGCCTCGCAGTTGCGTAACCCGGTGGTCCCTGCCCCGGCTCAGCTCGCGCAGGGGTTCGCGCGCCTGAGCACGCCGGTCACGTCGCCGCTGGCGCTGCCGTACAACGTGGGCGTCACGGCCGGAGAGACGGTCCTGGGGCTGGTCCTGGCGACCGTGACGGGGCTGGGGCTGGCGCTGCTGCTGGTCGCCAGCCGCTCATTTGAGCGGGCCACGCTGCCGTGGCTGGTGGCGTCGCAGACGGTGCCGGTCGTGGCGATCGCACCCATGCTGGCGGTGCTGCTGGGGCAGTACGGCGTGCAGGGGTTCTTGCCCAAGGCGATCATTGCGGCCTACATCGCGTTCTTTCCCATCGCGATTGGCATGAGCCGGGGCCTGCGCAGCGCCGACCCGCTGCACCTGGACCTGATGCGCACCTACCATGCCAGCGGCGCGCAGACCTTCGGGCTGCTGCGCTTTCCGGTCAGCCTCCCTTACCTGTTCACGGCGTTGAAGGTGTCGGTCACGGCGGCGCTGGTGGGCAGCATCGTCGCCGAGATCAGCACCATTTCGTTTTCTGGGCTGGGCAAGATGCTCGCCGAGAACTCGCGCGCCAGTGACACGGTCGCCCTGTGGGTGATCATGGGGTACGGCGCGCTGCTGGGCGTCACGCTGGTCGCGCTCGTGAACGCGCTGGAAAGGTGGGTGACCCCGTGGAGCAGACGGTGACTCCTTCCCGCACGGTGGCCGCCCGGCCCGGCGCGGCTTTGCCGACTGCCGCTGCGCTGCTCGTCGGCGTGGGGGGCCTGCTGCTGGTGTGCCTGATCCTCCCCGTTCCCGGCGAGGGCGCGGCCCCGGAAGCGCGGGCGTGGCTGGCGGGCATTCTGGCGCTGCTGGCCGTGGGGGCGCTGGGCGTGCGCGGCGCGGCGCAGGGAATGTCACGCGCCGCGCAGGTCGCCCCGGCCCTCCTGACTGGCCTGCTGGCCGTCCTGACTGCCGAGGGCCTGCTGCGCGCCTACGCCGTGCCCGCCGGGCTGATCCCCACGCCCACCCGCGTGCTGGCGGCCCTGTGGAATGCCCGCACGGTGCTGCTTCAGGACACCTACACCACCTTTGTTCTCGAGGCCCTGCTGGGCTTCCTGGCGGGGACCGTGCTGGGGCTGGCGCTGGCGCTGCTGGTCGTGCGCTTCCGGTTCCTGGAACGCGGGCTGCTGCCGTACGCGGCGCTGTTCAGTTCCATTCCCATCGTGGCGCTAGCCCCCGTGATCGTGAAAGCCATCGGCCTGGACTGGCCCAGCAAGACGGTCGTCGTGGCCGTCACGGTTCTGTTCCCGGTCATGGTGGGCGCGGTGCGCGGCCTGCAGAGCGCCTCGCCGCTGCACCTGGACCTGATGCACACCTACGCCGCCGCCCCCACGCGCACCTTCCTGGACGTGCGGGTTCCCACCGCGCTGCCGTTCGTGTTCGGCGCGCTGAAAGTCGCCAGCAGCCTGGCCCTGATCTCCGCCATCGTTGCCGAGTTCTTCGGTACGAACGGGCACGGTCTGGGCTTCCGTATTCAGATCGAGGTGGGCCGATTCGGACTGGACGTCGTCTGGGCCGCCATCGTGCTAGCCAGTATGGCCGGTATTGCCTTCTTCTCGCTGGTCAGCGCCGCCGAAACGCGCCTGCTGCCGCGCCGCTAAGCCCACCCAGCTTCACCCGAACGCGCTCCCCACTCCCCGGAGGTTCCCATGAAACGCAGCACCCTGATCCTGGCCGCCCTGCTCCTGACCGCCACCTCCAGCGCCTCCGCGCAGAAACTCGTGCCCGTCAAGGTGCAGCTCAAGTGGTTCCCGCAGGCGCAGTTCGCGGGCTTCTTCGTCGCGCAGGCCAGGGGCTACTACAAGGCCGAGGGCCTTGACGTGCAGTTCCTGCCGACCGGCGATCAGAGCCCCATCCAGACCGTCGCCACTGGCACCGCCGACTTCGGCACCACCTGGATCACCGACCTGCTCACCGCCCGCCAGCAGGGCATCCCGGTCGTGCACATCGCGCAGCTGTTCCAGAAGAGCGGCTACACCCTCGTGTCCCTGAAATCCGCTGGCCTCAAGACCCCGGCCGACTTTAAGGGCAAGCGGGTGGGCGTGTGGCCCAGCGGGAACGAGTACCCGGCCGTGGCCCTCCTGAAAAAGTACGGCCTGACCACCAGTCTGGACAGCACGGCCAGCAACCCCAGCGTGCAGGCCGTCACGTACCCCTTCGATCCCAGCATCGTCTTTCCAGACAAGGTCGATCTGGTGTCCGCCATGACGTACAACGAGGTCGATCAGATCGTCGGGCTGGGCTACCCGCTCGACAAACTTCAGATCTTCAACGCCAGCGACTACGGCATCAACCTGCTCGAGGACCTGATGTTCACCACCGAGAAGACCCTGGCCAACAAGAACTTCAAGGGCAGCGGCCAGAGCGGCGAGGACATCGCCGCCAAACTCGTGCGCGCCACCATCAAGGGCTGGAACTACGCCGTCAGGAACCAGAAAGAAGCCGTGCAGACCGTCCTGATCAACTGCGGCAACACCTGCAAGGGTTCGGGCACCCGCTCCAGCGCCGCCGGGCACCAGACGTGGCAGATGACCGAGGTCGCCAAGCTGTACAACGCCGGACCCACCCTGGGGGGCCGCGCCGGGTACCTCGACCCCGCCACGTACAAGGCCAACGTCACCCTGCTCAAGAGCCTCGGCATCCTCAAGAGCGACCCCAGCCCCGCCGCCGTCACGTACCGGGTCTGGGAAAAAGCCACCGGGAAGAAGTAGATGGTTGATGGTTGAAAGTCGATGGAGGGTGTTTCCATCACCCATCAACTTTCAACCATCAACCATTTCTGAAGGAGACACATGATTGATCCACAACGCACCATCGATGAACTCAAGGCCCTCCGCGAGCTGACCGGGGATGAGCACGGCGCGCAGCGGGTGGCGTTCACGGACACCTGGGTCGCGGCGCGCGCGTTCCTGAAAGAGCGGCTGGACGAGCTGCCCGTCACGCAGCACATGGACGCCGCCGGGAACTGGTGGGCGACCCTGCCCGGCGAGAGCGAACGCGCCCTGCTGATCGGCGGGCACCTGGACAGCGTTCCGAACGGCGGCTGGCTGGACGGCTGCCTGAACGTCCTGGCGGGCCTGGAAGTCCTGCGGCGCGTTCACGCCCAGTACGGTGGGGGGCCCTCGGGTCGGCCGCCCGTCACGCTGAAACTCGTGGACTGGGCCGACGAGGAAGGCGCCCGCTTTGGCCGCAGCCTGTACGGGTCGAGCGCCGCCGGGGGCAACCTCGACGTGACCGAACTGCGCAAGCTGAAAGACCGCGACGGCGTGGGCCTCGAAGACGCCCTGGCCCGCGTGGGCGTGACCCTGGCGGACGCCCCGCACGCCCGCGCCGAACTGAAGGACGCCGCCGCGTACCTCGAACTGCACATCGAGCAGGGCCCCGTCCTCGAACACCTGGACCTGCCGCTGGGCGCGGTCCTGGGCACGGTCGGCGTCGAACGGCACACCCTCACCTTTCACGGGCAGGCCGCGCACAGCGGCAGCACCCCCATGAACGTCCGCCGCGACGCGTTCCTGGCCGCCGGACGCTTCGGGCAGGTCATCTACGACATCGCCGAGCGGCATGGGGGCGTGTGCACGGTCGGCAGCGTCAAGACGTTGCCCGGCATCGTCACCAGCGTCGTCGAGACCTGCGAACTGACCCTCGACCAGCGTCACCTGGACGCACCCACACTGGCCGCCATGTGGCAGGACGCGCAGGACGCCGCCACGCAATTCGCGCAGGAGGCGGGCTGCACCGTCACTTTCGGAGACCTCTGGAACATCGAACCCATCCCCTTCCACCCCGCGCTCATCGAGGCGGCCGAGGCCAGCATCCTGGCCGTTACTCCCGCCGCACACCGCCTGCCCAGCGGGCCGCTGCACGACGCCGCCGAGGTTGCCCGCGCGGGAGTTCCGACCGTCATGCTGTTCGTGCAATCCCTGCGCGGCATCAGCCACAACAAGATCGAGGACACCCGCGAGGACCACCTTGCCCTGAGCGTGCAGGCCCTCGATGAACTCACCACGCGCACCATGGACTGGATTGCCCGGGGTGCCTGAAGACCGGGCCGCGAGGGCGCACGCCGCGGCCGCGAACCCTGTTCGACCGGAGGACCCGATGTTGCCGACGCTGGCTCAAGTGTTGACGCTTCCGGCGTTCGCGGGGGCGGAGGTCGTCAGCGGCCACGCGCACCTGACCCAGCCTGTGACGTGGGTTCACGTCTCGGAGGTCGCGGACGCGGCGCGGTTCCTGACGGGTGGGGAACTGCTGCTGTCCACGGGCTCGCTGCTGGCGCGGATGAACGAGGACGAACTGGAGGGCTTCGTGGCGTCCCTGGCGCAGCGGGGCGCGCACGGGCTGGCGCTGGAACTCGTGCAGGTGTTCCGTGAGGTGCCCACGGCGCTGCTGGGCGCGTCGCGCCTGCACGGGCTGCCGCTGATCGTGTTCCGGCAGGAGGTGAGTTTCGCGGCGCTGACCCGCGCGGCGCACGCCCGCATCCTGAACCACGGCGGCCCGCCCCTGGACCCCAGCCTCGCGCCGCTGCTGGACGCACTGGCCGAGACGGGGCGCAGCGTGGCGTTCCTGCGCGCGCAGCTGGGGGCGCTCCTGGCCCTTCCGGCCCGCCCGCGCTCGACCCTGCTGGGCACCCTGGACGCGCTGCTGAACACCAACTTCAACATGGCCGAGACGGCCCGGCGCCTCGGCGTGCGCCGCCAGACGGTGTACTACCGCCTGGAGCAACTGCGCGCCATGCTGCCGGACCTGGACGAACCCCGCCGCCAACTGGGCCTGCACCTGGCGCTGGAGCTGACCCGGAGCGAGGCGGGCGAGGCCCTCAGCGGCGCCGAGCGGACGTAACGCGACTGGACAGACTGTCTCTTGCCGCTCCAGCACGCAAAAAACTACACTCCGGGCAACATTCGGTTTCCGCTTTGCTTTCTACAACCTGCTCCCTGCACACTGCCGGGTTCACCCTGTCATTCCGGAGGTTCCGCCCATGCCCGACCCGCATCCTGACACCCACGACATCATCCAGCAGAACCGCGATCACACCCTGTTCTCATGGAGTGTGCAGACGCAGACGAACCCGATTCACATGACGGGCGGCCGGGGCAGCCACTTCTATGACGGGGACGGAAACACATGGCTGGACTTCTCCAGCCAGCTGATCAACATCAACGTCGGGCATCAGCACCCGGCCGTCCTGAACGCCATCAAGGCGCAGGTGGACACCATGTGCTTTGCCGGGCCGAGCTTCGCCACCGATGTCCGCGCGACGCTGGGCCAGAAGCTGCGCGAGGTGACGGGCCTCGGCAAGAGCTTTTTCACGCTGGGCGGCAGCGAAGCGAACGAGAACGCCATGAAGATCGCCCGCCTGTACACCGGCCGCGACAAGATCATCACGCGCTACCGCTCTTACCACGGCGCCACCATGGGCAGCATGACCGCCAGTGGCGACCCCCGGCGCTGGCCCGTCGAGCCCGGCGTGCCCGGCATCGTCCGCGCGTTCGACCCGTACTGCTACCGCTGCCCGTTCGGCCACACGCCTGACAGCTGCGGGCGCGAGTGCGTGTCCCACATCGAGGAGATCATCCAGATGGAGGGGCCGCACACCATCGCCGCCATCATGGTCGAGGGCATCACCGGCAGCAACGGCCTGCTCGTCCCACCCGACGACTACTACCCCAAGTTGCGCGCCCTGTGCGACAAGTACGGCATCCTGCTGATCGACGACGAGGTCATGAGCGGCTTCGGACGCACCGGCACGTGGCTCGCCACGCAGCATTACGGCATCAAACCCGACATCGTCACCTGCGCCAAGGGCCTGACCAGCGGGTACATGCCGCTTGGCGCGGTCGTGGTCACGGACGCCATCGCCGACTTCTTCGAAACGCACTTCCTGGCAGGCGGCCTGACGTACAGCGGCCACCCCGTCTCGCTGGCCGCCGCCATCGCGAACCTGCAGGTGTACGAGGACGAGCACCTCTTCGAGCACACCCGCGAACTCGGCGAGTACCTCGGCCAGCGCCTGGAAGCCATGAAAGCCAGGTACGCCTGCGTGGGCGACGTGCGCTACAAGGGCCTGTTCAGCGTCATCGAACTCGTCAGGGACAAGACCACCAAGGAGCCGCTCGCTCCCTTTGGCGGCACCTCGCCCGAGATGGGTCGCCTCGCCGCGCACCTGAAGAGCCGGCACGTGTACGCGTACACCCGCTTCAATTTCCTGTGGGTCTGCCCGCCCCTCGTGGTCACCAGGGAAGAACTGGACGCCGGGCTGGCCGCCTACGAGGAAGCCCTCGCGCTCGTGGATCAGCTGATCGGCGCGCCCGTCGCCGCAGACTGATCCCCCGACTGACCTCGCTCCCCTATTGACCCTGCCCGACTGATATTGCCCGGCCCACTCTGCCTCACCGCTTCCACCCCCCAGGAGTCCCCATGACCGACACCGCCCTTAAACCCGCGCCCATCAACCACTGGCTGAACGGCAAGCTGACACCCGGCACGTCGGGCCGCAGCGCCCGGGTGTTCAACCCCGCAACAGGCGAAGTGCAGGGCCTCGTGGATCTCGCCAGTGTGGACGAGATCGGCGCGGCCGTGGAGGCCGCCACCGCCGCCGCCGCCAGATGGCGGACCGTTCCGCTCAGCAAGCGCGCCGAGATCATGTTCCGCTTCCGGGCGCTGCTGGACGCGGGCCGCGACGACCTGGCCCGCATCCTGACGCGCGAACACGGCAAGGTGCACGCGGACGCGCTGGGCGAGATCGCGCGCGGTATCGAGAACGTGGATTTCGCGTGCGGCATCCCGAACCTGCTCAGGGGCGGCTATTCCGAGGGAGCGAGTACCGGCGTGGACGTGTACTCCATCCAGCAGCCGCTGGGTGTGGTGGCGGGCATCACGCCGTTCAACTTCCCGGCAATGGTGCCGCTGTGGATGATCCCGAATGCGCTGGCGTGCGGGAACGCCTTCATCCTGAAACCCAGTGAGAAGGACCCCAGCGCCAGCCTGTTCATCGCGGACCTGCTTCAGCGCGCGGGCCTGCCAGACGGTGTGTTCACGGTCATTCACGGTGACAAGGTCGCGGTGGACGCCCTGCTCGAACACCCAGGCGTCGCCGCCGTGAGTTTCGTCGGGTCCACCCCGATTGCCCGGTACATCTACCAGAAGGGCACCGAGCACGGCAAGCGCGTGCAGGCGCTGGGCGGCGCGAAAAACCACATGCTGGTCCTGCCCGACGCGGACGTGAACATGGCCGCTGACGCCGCCGTGAGCGCCGCGTACGGCAGTGCCGGGGAGCGTTGCATGGCGATCAGCGTGGTGCTGGCCGTGGGGGACGTCGCGGGCGAACTGGTGGACGCCATCGCCTCGCGCCTGCCGGCCCTGAAGGTCGGACCCGGCAGCGACGCCGCCAACGAGATGGGGCCACTGATCAGCCGTGAGCACCGCGACAAGGTCGCCGGGTACATCGGCAGCGCCGCCGAGCAGGGCGCGACAATCGTGGTGGACGGCCGGGCACAGGAATTCAGCGGCAACGGATTCTTCCTGGGCGTGTCCCTGCTCGACCACGTCACGCCAGACATGGACGCCTACCGGGACGAGATCTTCGGGCCGGTACTGTGCGTGGTGCGCGTGCCCACCTACGAGGCGGGCCTGAAGCTCATCAACGACAACGAGTTCGGGAACGGCACGGCCATCTTCACGCGGGACGGCGGCGCGGCCCGGCAATTCCAGTTCGAGTGTCAGGTGGGCATGGTGGGCATCAACGTTCCCATTCCCGTGCCCGTCGCCTACTATTCCTTCGGCGGCTGGAAGGCCAGTCTGTTCGGTGACACGCACATGTACGGCCCGGACGGCATTCGGTTCTACACGCGCACGAAGGTCATCACGTCCCGCTGGCCCGACCCGGCAGGCAGCCGCGTGGACCTGGGCTTCCCGCAGAACCGCTGACCCCGATTCTGGTTGAATGGGGTACACAGCCCTTCAGCCGGAGCGGATGCGAGTAGGAACAACAGACGCCTCTGGGTGGGAGCAAGCGCGGTCCGTATGACACGGATTCCGTTTGTTTCACTGACAGGTCCGGAACCCGCTTCGGCTCCCACTCGCTTCGCTCGGATTGAACAGTTCTTGCAGACCATTCAACCCGGAATCCGTCTGACAGGGTAGGCGGGTTCAGGCTGGCCGGGTGTCGCCGGGGCGGTAGGGCACGCTGAACTGCACGGCGGTGCCTCCCGCTTCGGGTTGTGACAGCCAGATGGTCCCGCCGCGTCCCTCGACGATCTTGCGGCACAGGGCCAGCCCGATGCCGTTTCCGGTGTAGTGCTCGCGGGTGTGGAGGCGCTGGAAGATCACGAACACCCGGTCATGGTACTTGGGTTCGATGCCGATGCCGTTGTCGGTGACGGTGAACGTCCAGCCGTCCTGGGTGGCGTGGGCCTGCACCTGCACGACGGGCGGGTGGTCGGGGCGGCGGAATTTCAGGGCGTTTCCGATCAGGTTCTGGAACAGTTGCGTGAACTGCGTGGCGTCCACCATCAGTTTTGGCAGCGGTTCGACCTGCACCTGCCCGCCGACCTCGTCGGTCAGGGCCTGAAGCTGCGCGGTGACGTGCCCGACCAGGGTGTTCAGGTCGGTCAGGGTGGGCACGCTGGGCAGGGTGTTCAGGCGACTGACGGCCAGCACGTCCTCGATCAGGGTGGACATGCGCTGCGCGCCCGCCACCGTGAACTCCATGTAGCGCCGCGCCCGGTCGTCGAGTTGCGGGCCGTACCGGTTTTGCAGCAGTTGCGTGAAGGAGCTGATGGTCCGCAGCGGTTCTTTCAGGTCGTCGCTGGCCACGTACGCGAACTGTTCAAGCTCGCGGTTGCTGCGTTCCAGGGCGGCGGTACGGGCCTGCACGCGCGCTTCCAGGGTGCGGCGGTGTTCGCGGTCCGCCTCGTACAGCGCCGAGTGGGTCAGGGCGTGAGAGAGCATCTGCGCCAGTGTCACGAGCAGCGTGCGGGTATCGTCGCTGTGCTCGGCGTCCTGCGGCGTCTGGAAGGCCAGCACGCCCAGCAGGGTTCCAGTGTTGTCTGCGTGTCCGCTGCCCGGCAGCCCGGCGCTCTCGCGGGGCTGCGTCAGGGTCAGGGTGGTCCAGCAGTCTTCGCAGAAGCCGATCTGCTCGGACTGCGCGGCCTGTAGTCCGGCCTGCAACGCAGCCGCGCCGGGCAAGGCATTTAGCGTCTCGACCGGCCCGTCCGGCCCGTTCAGGAGCCAGTCGCCGGCGGGGTCCGGCGTGGCCAGGATCACCAGTGGGCTGCGCGTCAGTGCCTGCGAGACCTGCACGATGGCATTCAGGACGTCCTGCCGTTCACGGACGGTGTTCAGGGTGGCGGCGGCGTGGTACAGGGCCTGCATGCGCCGCGAGTGCCGCCGCTCGCGCTCCTCGGCCTCGCGGCGGGCGGTCACGTCAATCAGGTACAGGATCAGGCCCGTGCGGGACGGGTACAGCCGCGCGTGCAGCCAGCGGTCCTGCTGAGGCAGGTGCAGGTCGGCGGTGGTCATCTGCGCGCTGCTACGGGCGCGTTCGATGGCCGCCATGAACTCCGGGTCGCCCTCCCAGGGGAGCGGGGAGCGGCGCAGCGCGTTCAGGGTGGTGCCCAGCAGGATCTCGGCCGTGCTGTTGAGTTCCGTGACCTGCCCGGCCTCGTCCAGCGCGACGAACCCGTCTGTGATGGAGTTCAGGATCGCGGCCGTGCGGGCCTGCGAGCGCCGCAATTCCCGCGCCATGCCGTGGGTGTTCACGGCGCGCAGGAGGGTCTGCTGCAGCAGCTCGGCGTTCAGGCGGCCCTTGACCAGGTAGTCCTGCGCGCCGGCGCGGATGGCCTGCACGGCCACCTGCTCGTCCCCCACGCCGGTCAGCATGATCACCGCGCAGTCCGGGCGGGCCTCGTCCAGGAATTCCAGGCCAGTCATGTCCGGCAGCTGGTAGTCCAGCAGGATCACGTCCGGCACGCCGCGTTGCAGGGCGTCCAGCGCGTCTTCGCCCAGCGCGGTGGCCTGCGCCTGAACCTCGCGCCCGGGCCAGCGCCGCAGGAAACGCAGGTACGTTTCAGTGTCCTCGGGGCTGTCGTCCACGATCAGGACCCTCAGCGGAGGAACGGAAAGCGGCGTGCCCTCGGGGGGTTCGGGGACTGTCATGTCCCCTCCGCAGGGTCAGGCACCTGCGCCAGGCCCAGCCAGAAGTCCAGCGTGATCCGTAGCTGCTCGGTGTACTGCGCGAAGTTCACGGGCTTGAGCAGGTAGGCGCTCGCGCCCAGCTCGTAGCAGTCGTTCACGTCGCGTTCACTGGCCGAGGTGGACAGGATCACGACGGGCAGGAACCGCAGGTACGGCGAGCTGCGGATGAATTCCAGGACCTCGCGCCCGTCGGTGCCGGGCATGTTCAGGTCCAGCAGCACCAGTTTAGGACAGGGCCGCGTGCGGTCCGAGAGGCGTTCCAGGGCGTCGTCCCCGTCAGTGCAGCGTTCCAGCAGATCCGTGCGCGCCAGTTTCTGCATGGCCCACAGGGTCGCCTGGTAGTCCTCGTCGCTGTCCTCGACGACCAGCACGGGCCTCATACGGACTCCGCTTGAAGGGGTTGCACAGACCGTTCAATCCGAGCGGATGCGAGCAGGAGCAGGGCGGGTTCCGGACGTGGAGCTGGCAATCCGGTGATGTTCCGGATTGTTGGCGAAACAAACGGAATCTGTCTCAGGGGCATGCTAGGACTCCAGCGTGAAGTAGAACACGCTGCCCTGACCGTACTCGCTGCTCACCCAGATCTGACCGCCGTGCCGCTCCACGAGCTTGCGCACGATGGTCAGGCCCGCGCCGGTGCCGCCTCCGAACTGATCGCGGGCGTGCAGCCGCTTGAAGATCCGGAAGATATTCTCGAAGTGCTTCTCGCGGATGCCGATGCCGTTGTCGCGCACGAACAGCACGCAGGCGTGCTCTGGCACGCCGTCGGGCACGCGCAGGTCCGGGTGCGCGGCGCGCCCGGCGGGCAGGATCGCCCCGACCTGCACCTGCGGCTGCGCCTTGTCGTTGTACTTCATGGCGTTGGTGATCAGGTTGCTCAGCACCTCGCCCACCCGCACGCGGTCGATGGTCAGGACCGGCAGGTCCGGCTGCACCTGCACCTGCACGTTCAGCTGCTCCAGGCGCGGCGCCAGGACCTCGAGCACGTCGGTCACCAGCGCGCCGAGGTCAGTGGGCTGAACGCTCAGGTCCACGCGGCCCACCCGTGAGTACAGCAGCAGTGAGTCGATCAGGTTATCCATGCGCTGCGTGAGCCGCACCAGCGTCCTGAGTTTCGCCGCGCCGTCCTCGTCCAGTTGCTGCTCGTACTCCTCGAGCAAGTACGCCGAGTAGTTGTGCAGCCCCCGCAGCGGCTCTTTCAGGTCATGGCTGGCAATGTACGCGAAGGCGTCCAGGTCGGCGTTACTGCGTTCCAGGCGCTCGTTGAGCTGCCCGAGTTCCTCCACGCGGCGCAGCACGACGGCCATGATGGCCCGCCGCAGCGCCCGCGCCGCCTCCAGTTCATCCGCCTGCCACGGCGCGCTGCGGCCCCGCACGGTTTCCTGCCACGCCGCGAACGACTGCCGGGGTGTCAGGCGGTCCGTGCCGTCCTCGCTGACCTGCACGGGTTTGTTCGGGTCGCCGCCCCAGGTGACGGTCTGCAACTCCTCGGGTCGGAACCACATCACGTAATCGTGCCGGCTGCGCGAGAGTTTCACGGCCAGCAGGCCACTGGCGCGGCCAGCGTACGCCTGCGCCGGGCCGTACAGGTCTCCCAGCGTCTGGGTGTGCAGGATGTCCAAGTCTGCTTGCGTGTCCAGCCACCCGGTCAGGGCCGTCACCTGCTCCCGTGACGGCGTGGCCCCCACAAGGACCACCTCGCCGTTCAGGCACACGGCCGCGCCCGGCGTGTCGATGAAGTGCAGCAGGTTCATGCCGCTGCCCACCAGCGCCTCGAGCAGATCGTTCTCCTCGGCCAGGCGCTCCACGAGTTGCGTCTGCGTGGTCTTCAGTTGCCACTGGTATGACCGCGTGAGCCGCTCCTGGCGGTCACTGATCTGCACGCTGGCCACCTGCCCCAGTAACTCGCAGGCGGACCTCACGTCGTACGGCAGGTGCCGGGCTTCGCTGTGATGGCAGGCGATCAGACCCCACAACGCCCCGCCGCGCACCAGACTGACACTCATGGAGGCGTTCACGCCCATGTTCTTCAGGTACTGAAGGTGAATGGGGGAGACGCTGCGCAGCACGCAGTAACTCATGTCAAGCGGCTCGGCCACGTCGCCCTCGCCCTCGCCATCGCCCTGGCGAGCGAACATCGGGACCGGTTCGTACGTCACGTCCGCGATGATGCGCAGCATGTTCTGCACGTACAGCGCCCGCGCCTGCTGCGGAATGTCCGACGCCGGGTACCGGAGCCCCAGGAACGGGGTCAGGTCGTCGCGCCGGTCCTCGGCAATCACCGTGCCTGTGCCGTCCTCCGCGAACTGGTACACCATCACGCGGTCAAATCCGGTCAGGCGGCGCACCTCCTCGGCCGTGGCCGCCGCGAACTCCGCGAGGTTCACGGTGGCGTTCAGGCGCGTCACCGAACGCTTCACCTGACTGTAACTGTCGACCGGGGGGCGCCCGGACCGCGCCGCCTCGAACTCCAGGATGACCTGCTGTCCGCGCCGGTGCGCGATCAGGTCGAAGAGCCCCTGGCCGCACACGGGCGTGGTCAGCAGGTACAGGGGGTTGTCGTCGAGCGACTCGGTCGCCAGCGCCTCCTGTACCCGCGCCAGGGTGTCTCCGTCCAGCAGGACGCCCAGGCCGCCGTCCAGGACCTCGTGGACGCCCAGCCCAAAGTGCGTTTCGGTATTGCCGCTGACCTGCGTGGCCACGCCGCCGCGCAGGACCAGCAGCACCCCGTGCGGCTGCACCGACCCGGGAATGTGGATGGGCTCGCGGTCGCAGTTGGTCAGGTCCACCGGTTCGGTCAGGCGTGCCACTTTCACGCTCGGCGCCGGGGGCCGCCTGGAGCCGCCCTGATCGCCCGGCCTGGTCACCGCGTCCCCCCGGCCGGCAGGGGCTGGACGGCCGGTAGGGTCTCCGGCAGGGGCTGGCCCCTGATGAACAGCCCGAACGTTTGACCGGCCGACTGCACGGCCCGCTCCGCGAACGCCGCCGGGTCCGCGTCGGCCGCGCCGCGCGCCTCGAGCGCCGCGCCGAACGCCTTCCAGCGCGGCCCGACCAGTTCGCCGTAACTGCCGTAGAACGCCGCGCCCCCCGCGCCCAGGTCCAGCTGCGAGCCCAGGTGGCGGCGCACCAACTGCCCGCCCAGCGTGGCGCCCTCCAGCACGTACGCCGCGCCCCAGGCGTCCGCCTCGGCCTGAAGGAACGCCAACGTGTCCCCAGAACTGCACGGGGCCTCCGGCAGCGCGCTGTGCAGGTCCCGCAGGTCGCGTTCCAGCAGCGGGCGTTTCAGGCGCGCCTGCCAGTCCAGCGCCGCGCGCCCGGACGGTCCCAGCAGCGTGCCCAGGCGGTCCTCGAGCGGAACGTACAGCGTCCACAGGTGCCGCAACAGCTGCGCGTATCGCTCACGGGTCAGGTGGGGGTTCATCAGGTCCAGACTGGCCTCCGCCTGCTCATGCTGCACGCGGGTCCGGGTTTTGAGTTGCGGCAGGATCACGCCACTGTTTTATCAGACTCACACTTCCTGATCGGACCCACACCTCACGCGGTCGCCAGGATGGAACGGCGCACACCCTTCTGGCACGGGCCGGGCAGCCTGCGGGAATCGAGTCGGGTGCGGGGCGGTATGCTGCGCCGGTATGACGGCCCTGACCTCCTCTCTGTTCGAACGCTGGCAGGAGGTCGCCAGCGCCCTGGCCGCCGCCAGTTCACTCCCGCAGGTGCGTGAAGCCCTGCGGGGCTTTGGCGGGCATGTGGACCTGCGTTTGGCGGGCGACCCGCTCGATCCGAACGCCGGACCGTTCCCGGACGGCGAGACCATCGAGATCACCCTGGGTACGGCAGTTCCCGGCGTGCCGCTGGTCCGGCTGCACCTGCCCCCCGGCACGCCCCTGACCGAGCAGGACCGTGCGCTGCTGCGCGCCACCGGACCCCTGATCTGCGCCGCGCTGACCCGCCAGCCCCGCCTGGAGGACGGACGGCCCGGCCAGGACCGTGAATCGGCGTTGCGGGCGTTCATGCTGCTGACCGAGCGGCTGGGCGCCGACCTGGAACCGGACGCCCTGATCCGCAGCGCCGAGCAGGGCGTGCGCCAGCTGCTGCCGGACGTGACGGCCGCGTACCTGGGACGCCGCTCGGGGCTCTGGAAGCTGTTCAGTGACGCCCACCCGGCGCTGCTGGCCGCCCTGCGCGGTGGGCAGCCGGTGTTCGTGGATCACTGGTACGGGGAACAGCGGTTGCCCGGCACGCGCGCCTACCGCGCCGTGGCCGCACAGGCCTTTCTACGCGACGGGCAGATCGTGGGCCTGATGTGCGTGGGCACCACCGACCACGACACCTGGACGGAACTGGAACGCGGGATCTTCACGGCGGCGTGCCGCAGCCTGCACCTGGCCCTGAGCCGCGCGTGGCACGTGCAGCAGCTGGCCGAGGAACGCGCTGCGCTGGCCGCGTTCGTCAGCTTCGAGGAGCAGGTCACGGACAGCCGCGACCCGGCGGAACTGGCCGGGCGGGCCGCCGAAGTGCTGGTCGGCGCCCTGCGCGGCGTCAGCGTGGCGTTTTTCGGGAATGCGGGCGGGCAGTGGCGGCCCGTGCTGCTCCCGGACGACCTGCCGGACGGTCTGGTCGCCGAGCTGGCCCGCGGCGTCAGCATGGACACGCCTACCTCGCGCTGCCTGATGCAGACACGCGCCGCGACCTTCGTTCCGGACTGGCAGGCTCCGCCAGACGTGCTGAGCAGCGGCCACGGGTTCATGGCGCTGGCCCTGCACCCCACGTACCTGGGCTCCCGGCTGGTGGGCCTGCTGATCATGGGAAAGCGCGCCGCGCCCGACTGGAGTGAACGGGAACGCAGGGTGTTCAGCGCGGTGGGCCGCAGTCTCAGCATGGCGCTGGACCGCAGCGCAAACGATGAACTGCTGCGCGACCAGAACGCCGCGCTGCACGCCCAGACCCGCTCGCTGGAAGCGTTCGCGCAGCTCAGCGCCGACCTGGGCGCGCAGGAGGACCGCTACGCTCTGATCCGCCGGGCGCAGGAGGTCGCGCTGTCCCTGCTGGCCGACGGGTTCGCGGTGTACTACGAACCCGAAGGCGGCCTCTGGCGGCTGCGCGCCCAGGTCGGTAGTCTGCGCGACCCCGAGTTGCAGGCCGCCGTGGACGCCGGACTGGACTTTGAACGCAGCCTGACCCTCCTCACCCCCTGGAAGACCGGCGAGGCGTACTACCAGGACTCCTACGACGCCGACACCGACGGTCTGCGTCAAACCGAGGCGGTCGTGGGCGCCACCGCCTGCCTGCCACTCACGGTGCGCGGGGAGCGGACCGGTGTGTTCTGCATCGCGCAGTTTCACGCGCGCACGTGGAGCGCCGCGGACCGCTCGCTGCTCAGCAGCGTCACGCAGAGCCTCTCCCTGGCGCTGGACCGCGCGCAGAGCGTCATGGACCTGCGCCACTACAGCGACAAGCTGGAACTCAGTAACGCTGCCATGCACGCCGCCAACGAGGAACTCGAAGCGTTCGCGTACTCGGTCAGTCACGACCTGCGCGCACCCGTGCGGCACATCACGGGCTTCTCGGATCTGCTGCGCAAGGCGCTGGGCGACACGCTGGACGCGAACCCCAAGGCGAGCCGCGCCCTACAGGTCATCACGGATTCCGCCGCGCACATGAACGAGCTGATCGACGCGATGCTGAACCTCTCGCGCACCGCCCGTCAGGAACTGCGTGTGGACGACGTGAACCTGGCCGCGCTCACCGAGGACGTGCGCCGCGACCTGACACCCGACCTGCAGGGCCGGGCCATCCATTGGAACGTGGCGCCGCTGCCCACCGTGAAGGGCGACCCCACCCTGCTCCGGCAGGTGCTGTTCAACCTGATCGGGAACGCCGTGAAATACACCTCGCAGCGGGAACAGGCCGTGATCGACGTGTGGGCCGAACGCCGGGGCGACGACTGGGCCGTGCATATCCGCGACAACGGCGTGGGATTCGACAGCCGCTACGCCCACAAGCTGTTCGGCGTGTTCCAGCGCCTGCACCGCCCCGAGGACTTCGGCGGGACGGGCGTGGGCCTCGCCAACGTGCGCCGCATCCTGTTGCGCCATGAAGGCACCTGGGCCGCCACCGGCGAACCCGGCCAGGGCGCGACCTTCACGTTCACGCTGCCCGCCAGCGGACCGGTCCTGGGTTCCCGGCCTGAACCGCCCGCAGCAGGACTGCCTGAACAACCCCCAGAATCCGCCGAGCGGACCGAACCTGCCCGATGAGCTGGACACTGCGGCGCGCCAGGCGCTAGACCGCAGGCGTTTCCCCCTCCTGCTGCGGACTCCGGCCGGATGGTCTGCGCCATGATTGGACCCCAGCGGCCTCGTAGAGCTGAGCGGCAGAAGCGAGCAGGGGAGAAGCGGAACGAACCGTCGCGTCCAGGGGCAATCGCCGGTGGTGTCCCGCAGGGTGGATCACCCGCCTTCAGCCGGTTCCGGTGTGGCCCTCACGCGCCGGTACACTGGCCGGATGCCGACCGATTCCCCTGCCCCTTTCCCGGCGCCGGCACCTGCCCAGCCTCCCGGCGAGACGGCCACCCTGCTGCGCCTCGCCGTGCCCGTGATCGTCTCGCAGTTCAGCGTGAACGCCCTGTCTCTGATCAGCACCGCCGTGATCGGCCGCATCGGTCCGGCCGAACTGGCCGCCGTCGCCTACGGAAACGCCGCGTACTACCTGGGCTTCATCGTGCTGCTGGGTGTCATGCTCTCGGTCGCGCCCCGCGTGGCTGCCGCGCACGGCGCGGGCGACCCGGCTGGCGTGGCCCGCACCGCGCGCGCCGGACTGCTGCTCGCCGCGCTGCTCTCGGCGGTGTTCCTGCCTCTGGCCTTCCTGGCCGCGCACCTGCTCCAGAGCCACGCTCCCGACGGCCTGCGCGGCGACCTGGCGGGCCTGTACCTGCGCCTGTACGCGCTCGGCATGCCCGCCACGCTGGCGTTCAGCGCCCTGCGCGGCGCGCTGGAAGGCACCGGACAGCCGCGCCCCGTGACCGCCATCGCGCTGGGCGGCGCGTTGCTGGCGGCGGTCCTCAGCCCCGCCCTGACCTTCGGCTGGGGTCCACTGCCGACGCTCGGCGTGCCCGGCGCGGCCCTGACCAGCGTGCTGGTCTACTGGCTGAGCGCCGCGCTGCTCGCCGCCGTGGTCCGCACCCGCCTGCCCGCCACGCCCACCGAACCTGGCGCGGTGCGCGCCGAACTGCGCGTCCTGGCCCGCCTGGGCTGGCCGATCGGCCTGACCCTCGGAGCCGAGGGGGGGCTGTTCACGGTCACCTCCTTGCTGATGGCCCGCTTTGGTCCGGACGCCCTGGCCGCGCACAACGTGGCGCTCCAGGTCATCACGGCCGTGTTCATGGTCCCGCTGGGGCTGGCGACCGCCACCGGCATCCGCGTCGCCCACCACCACGGTTCAGGTCATCCGCACGCGGCCCGTCGGGTGGGTCTGCTGGGCGGCGCAATCGCCGTGCTGATCATGCTGCTGGTCAGCCTCTCGTACGTGTTCACGCCCAACGCAGTCATCGGCGTGTTCGTGAACGTGATGGACCCCGCCAACGCCCGCCTGACCGCGCAGGCCGCCACGTTCCTGCTGATCGCCACGCTGTTCCAGGCCTTCGACGGCTTTCAGGTCAGCATGGCCGCCTCCCTGCGCGGCCTTCAGGACACCCGCGTGCCCATGCTGATCTCGCTCGGCACGTACTGGATCGTGGGCCTGGGCAGCGGCGTTCTGCTGGCCTTCGGCCTGGGCCTGGGCCCACGCGGGCTGTGGTTCGGGCTGTGCACCGGTCTGATCTGCACCGCCGCACTGCTCCTGGCCCGCTTTCTGCGCCATACCCGCACGCCACCGGGCGCCCCGAGCGCGCCACGCTGACAGGCACCGGCCGCCCAGGCAGGCGCAGAGCGTACGGACGGCCGTATGCTTCGTTCACGACCCGCCAGCACACCGGATGGTCAACTTCACGCCCGGATCCCGCCGTCTCTCGTATCCGCTCGGACGGAACGGTGGTTGCCGACCGTTCAACCGCAATCCGTATCTGAATCAAGGGGCGGCAGGTGACAGATCACGCTGCCCGTGTGCAGCAGGAGGAGGGCGGCGGATCGTGCTTGATCCGCCGCCCTCGTTCCCTTCTTCCTGTTCCTGAACCGCTTGCTGGTCCGGGGCGGCACTACCCTGGCCCGCCGATCAGTTCAGGATGTAGCCGTTGGCCAGTTCCGTGTACGCCTGAACCTGGGCGTCCTGCCAGGCGGCGTCTCGGCCCAGTTCCTCGGCCAGGATGGCTGCCACGCGCGGCGCCGCCTGGATGCTGGCGCGAGCGTTCAGCAGCAGGGCGCGCAGGCGGCGCGACAGCACGTCCTCGGCGGTGCGGGCCTGTTCGGCGCGGACGGCCCAGCGGACCTCTGCCTCGGTGTACGGCAGCTCGGGGTGCAGGAGCGTGTCCGCGCCGGGCAGCGCCTGGATGTGCGCGGCGTCTGTGCCGTACACCTGCCAGTGATCCGCCTGGTGCGTGCTGGGCGCGGCGGCCCCGTGCAGTTTCAGGCCCGAGGTGAGGCTCAGGCGCGCCGGCAGTCCGGCCTGCGCGGCGGCGCGGTTGACGGTGTCCTCGCCCATGCGGCGGTACGTGGTCCACTTACCGCCGGTCAGGGTGATCAGGCCGCCGTCACTGATGCGGATCACGTGATCGCGCGACAGGCTCTTGGTGTCGGTGCCCTCGGCGGCCTTCACCAGCGGGCGCAGTCCGGCGTACACGCTGCGCACGTCGGCGCGGGTGGGGGCCGGGTCGAGGTACTGAGCGGCGGTCTTCAGGATGAACTCGACCTCCTCGGGCAGCGCGCGGGGTTCGAGCGTGGTGTCGGGGACCGGTGTGTCGGTCGTGCCGATCACGACGTGGTCGTGCCAGGGCACGGCGAACAGCACGCGGCCGTCGTCGGTGCGGGGGACCATCAGGGCGCTGTCGCCCGGCAGGAAACGGCGGTCCACGACCACGTGCACACCCTGACTGGGCGAGAGCATAGGCTTGACGGACGGGTTCTCCATGCGGCGCACGTCGTCCACGAACACGCCGGTGGCGTTCACGACGGCGCGTGCCTTCACGGCATGTTCCTGTCCGGTCTCCGCGTCGCGGAAGCGTGCGCCTGTGATCCTGCCCCCGTCCCGGAGCAGGCCCACGACCGGCGCGTGGTTCAGGGCGACGCCGCCGTGGTCTTCGAGGGTGCGCAGCAGCGTGACGGCCAGCCGGGCGTCGTCGAACTGCCCGTCGAAGTACAGGATGCCGCCCTTGAGCGCCTGCTTTTTCAGGGTGGGGGCGCGTTGCAGCGCCTGGGTGCTACTGACGTACCGGCTGGCTTTCAGGTTGAGCTTCCCGGCCAGCAGGTCGTACATTTTCAGGCCGATGCCGTAGAACGGCGCGGCCCACCACTTGTACGCGGCGATCAGGAAGCCCAGGTCATGCACGAGGTGCGGGGCGTTGTTCTTGAGCAGGCCGCGCTCGTGAAGAGCTTCGCGCACCAGGGACACGTTCCCCTGCGCGAGGTAACGGACGCCGCCGTGCACGAGCTTGGTCGAGCGGCTGCTGGTGCCCTTGGCGTAATCGTGTGATTCGAGCAGCAGCACGCGGTAACCGCGCGTGGCCGCCTCGACGGCGGTCCCCAGGCCGGAAGCGCCGCCCCCGATGACCAGCAGGTCCCAGGTCTGATCGGTGGTGGCGGCGCGCAGCGCGGCGGTGCGGGGGTCGGTGATGCGGGGTTGGGTGGGTTGGTCTTGGGTGGTCATGGATTCAACCTTCTTTCTGGAGCGGGAGAGCTGTGTCACTGCATGCCGGAGGATGCGTCGAGAGTGTAGGCCGCTCCAGCGGAGCCTCCTGCTCTCTTTTGAACGCATGTTCTCACATCCCGAACATTTGTTCAGTGGGCCCGCCTACATCATTTCTTTGTGCGGGCGCGGCGGACCCCGGTGAGGTGGACAGGGAAGTGGCGGTCGGTCGGGCACCGCTGATACGGACTGCGGTGGGGGGGGCATGAAATAACAATCCCGGACCGCTGGCGAGCGGCGATCCGGGATCAGGTTCAGGGCCGCGCGGCCCCGGTCCGGCTCAGCTGTCGGCTTCGACCCACTCGCGGCTGCGTTCCACGGCCTTGCGCCAGCGGCGCATCAGGCGGGCGCGCTCGTCCTCTTCCATCTGCGGCTCGAAGGTGCGGTCCACCTGCCACTGACGGGTGATGTCGTCGGTGCTCTTCCAGTACCCGACGGCCAGGCCCGCCAGGTACGCGGCGCCCAGCGCGGTCGTCTCGGTGACCTTCGGCCGGACTACCGGCACGCCCAGAATGTCGGCCTGGAACTGCATCATCATGTTGTTGTTGCTGGCCCCGCCGTCCACGCGCAGTTCCTTGAGAGGCGCGCCGCTGTCCTGATGCATGGCCTCAAGCAGTTCCGCCGACTGGAACGCGATGCTTTCCAGGGCCGCGCGGGCAATGTGCGCGGCGGTCGTGCCGCGCGTCAGGCCCAGCATGGTGCCGCGCGCGTAGCTGTCCCAGTACGGCGCGCCCAGGCCCACGAAGGCCGGTACCAGGAACACGCCGTCACTGTCGGGCACGCTACTCGCCAGGGCCTCGACCTCGGTGCTCGACCGGATGATGCCCAGCCCGTCACGCAGCCACTGCACCACGGCGCCCGCCACGAACACCGAGCCTTCCAGCGCGTAGGTGCGCTGGCCGTTCAGCTGCCACGCCACGGTGGTCAGCAGCCGGTTCTGGCTGGGAACGGCTTCCTGCGCGGTGTTCATCAGCATGAAGCAGCCGGTGCCGTAGGTGTTCTTGGCCATGCCGCGTTCCAGGCAGGCCTGCCCGAAGGTCGCGGCCTGTTGATCCCCGCCGATCCCGGCGATCTTCACGCGGGCGCCCAGCAGGCCTTCGGCGGTCTCGCCGTACACCTCCGAGGAGTTGCGGACTTCGGGCAGCATGGCGCGCGGCACGTTCAGCAACGCGAGCAGTTCGTCGTCCCACTCGCCGGTGTGGATGTTGTACAGCAGCGTGCGGCTGGCGTTCGTGGCGTCCGTGATGTGCAGCTCGCCGCCCGTCAGGTTGAAGATCAGCCAGGAGTCCACCGTCCCGAAGGCCAGTTCGCCGCGCTCGGCCCGTTCGCGGGCGCCGTCCACGTGATCAAGAATCCACTTGAGCTTGGTGCCGCTGAAGTACGCGTCGATCAGCAGGCCGGTCTTCTGCTGGATCAACCCGGCGTGGCCGGCGGCGCGCAGGGCGTCGCACTCGCCGGCGGTGCGGCGGTCCTGCCACACGATGGCGTTGTGGATGGGTTTGCCGGTCGCGCGGTCCCACACGACCACCGTCTCGCGCTGGTTGGTGATACCGATCGCGGCAATGTCGCTGGCTTTCAGTCCCGCGCCGCTGATGGCTTCCTGCGCCACGCCGATCTGGGTGCTCCAGATCTCATTGGCGTCGTGTTCCACCCAGCCGGGCTGGGGGAAGATCTGCCGGAATTCCTTCTGCGCGGTGCGGACAATGTTGGCGTCCTGATCGAAGACGATGGCGCGGCTGCTGGTGGTGCCCTGGTCGAGGGCGAGAATGAATGAGCTCATGGATGGACTCCTATGCGGCTCCCCAGGGAGGAGCTGATGAGGGCTAGGATGATGAGGACTAAGGTCATCAGGGCTAACCCTGTGCGCCGGTCAGGTGGGCTACGCCCCGAGCTTAGAGGCGCGTGTCGGCGTTGTAGGCGGGATCGGCGCCCTGGAGACCCCGGTGGGCTTCGCCCGCTTGCAGCAGCGGTTTACCGATGAACGTGTCGTAGATCAGGGCTCCGACCACCGCTCCGACGAGCGGCCCGATCACGGGAACCAGCCACACGCCGTTCTCGAATCCCGTGTTGCGGAACCCGGCGATCAGGGCGAACAGGCGCGGGCCCAGGTCGCGGGCAGGATTGATGGCGTAGCCGTGCATGCCGCCGAAGCTGATCCCGACTGCCATGACCACGAAGGCCACCGCCAGCGCTCCCCAGGCGGCGCCCGCCGGGTTGTTCAGTTTATCGCCGATGGCGAGGATCAGGCCCATGAGCAGCGCCGTGCCCACCACCTGGTCGATGAAGCCGGGCCAGAAGCCGGGAACGGCCGGGAAGGTGCTGAAGATGCCAGCGGTGTTGTCGAGCTGCGGGTCGAACCCCAGCCACTTGGCGTGGTACACGGCGAACACGATGGCGGCGCCCAGGAACGCGCCGATGAACTGCCCGGCGATGTAGTGAGGCGCCTTGGCCCAGGGGAAGCGTCCGGTGATGGCCAGCGCCACGGTGACCGCCGGGTTCAGGTGCGCGCCGCTGATGGTCCCGGCGATGAAGATGCCCATCAGGACCGCAAAGCCCCAGCCGAGCGTGATGTTGGTGTATCCGCCGTTGACGATCTGTCCGGGGACCGCAGGATCGGTCGCCTGGAACAGGACGACCATGGCGACCACCCCACACCCCAAGAGAATGAGAACCATGGTGCCGAGTAATTCCGCCATGAATTCCTGAGACGCTTTGAATACCATGTTTTCCTCCTGTACGGGCAGTCGCAACCGACTGGTGTCCTGAGGCCACTCGGGCCGGAGGAGACGCCTGTGTTGTGCGGACCGTGACCACAATCAAGTTTTGATGAGGTCATGGTGCCCGAAGCATGAACGATTGTCAACATCTGATGAACGTTCGTTCAAGCGTGTGGCGGTCCCCGGCAGACTTCCTGCGCCGCCCGGGGCGCTCACCTTACCGGCCGCGTATGCTGCGGTGCGTGAACGACGCCATCATGGCCACCCAGGCTGCGCAGGTCGCCCGCCTGTACTACGTCCAGGGCCTGACCACCGATGCCATCGCCCGCGAACTCGGCCTGTCCCGACCCAAGGTGTCGCGGCTGCTCTCGCACGCCCGCCGAACCGGCCTGGTCGAGATCCGCATCCACGACCCGCAGGCGCACCCCCAGAGCCTCGAAGCGCAGCTGCGCGCCGCGCACCCCTTCCTGACCCCGCACGTGGTCAGCGTGCCACCGGGCAGTCCCGAATCCGTGTGGCTCGAGCGCGTCTCGGTCGCCAGTGCTACCCTGCTGGGGCAGACGCTGCGGCCCGGCCAGACCGTCGGGCTCGCCTGGGGTACCACCCTGGACGCCGTCTCCCGCTGCCTGGCCCCCCGCCACATTCCAGACCTTCAGTTCGTGCAGCTGAACGGCAGCGCCAACGCCCGCGACTTCATGAGCGGCTTTGTCACTGACACCGTCACCCGCTTTGCGAGCAACTACGGCGCGCGCGCGCACCTGTTCCCGGTGCCCACCTTCTTCGATGACCCCGCCACGCGGCAGGCCATGTGGCGCGAACGCAGCGTCCGCCACGTCCTGGACCTGCAAGAAGGCGCGGACGTGCTGCTGTACTCCGTGGGCGCGGCCGGCGCGAAGCTGCCCAGCCACGTGTACGTCGCCGGGTACCTCGACCCGGCCGATCAGCAGGCCCTGACCGAACAGGGCGTCGCCGGTGACATCGCCACCGTGTTCTTCCGCGCCGACGGCACCTTCAGCGGCATCCCCATGAACGCCCGCAGCAGCGGCCCGGACCTGACCCTGACCCAGCGGGCCACGCAGTCGATCTGCATCGTCAGTGGGCTTGGCAAGGTCGAGGCCCTGCGCGCCGCACTGGCCGGCCGGCTGATGAACACCCTGATCGTGGACGAGATCACAGCCCGCGAACTTCTGCACACCACCACCTGAAGGTCCCGCGCGTGGGCGGCCCTCCGGGTGTCCGCGCGCCAGGGCGACCCCTACCGCCCCCAGCGGTGCAGGTACGAATCAACCGCAGTCCGGATCAGTCGCCGTACTGCGCGCCGGCGTATCGGGCGGCGGCGTCGGCGTGCTCCCGTTGCTGCACGTTCACGCCGGG
>NZ_JAGLBB010000041.1 GCF_018260555.1 Deinococcus sp.
CCATTCCCGCTCCAACGTACTTTCTTCTGCTCCGCGCTCCGCGCGGTTTATCTACAAGATAAACGCAGTGTACTTAAAGCCAATATGACCGTGCAGTTCGAGGGTGAGGGACTCACCCTCGGTGCGCTGGGCAAACAATTCCCTCCAGACCGCTGCCACCTGTACGCGGAGTTCGGGTGGCGTGTCCGCCGACTGTCGGTCGCCCGTGAGGTCGGTGGGTTCGATGTCCTGACCCTGTGGCGCAAGGTGCACAGTGGACACGGGTTTTCCTGTTCAGCACGTTCGGCCGTGACGTCACGGTTCGCTCACTGCTGCGGGCCTGCAAGGCCCGCTGGGGGATCGAGGTGATTCACCGGTTCTTCAAGCAGAACCTGGGACCGGGACGCTGTTCATTGCCGGAGCATCCAGGCGCAGGAGAACTGGGTGTGGTGCGTGGCGGAGGCCTTTTACGCGGTGTTGCGGGTGCGACGGGAAGCACCGGGAATGACGTGGGGGGCTGCGCAGCGGCAGGCAGCCCTGAATGCGGAAAAGTACGTCCTGACCGGGATGGAACAGGACGGACCCCGCCTCAAGGCCGCGTGACACATCGTCGGTAGGGCAGTGGAACCTCCTGGGATTGATCCGGGACTGCACCGGATCAATGGGAAGCCGTCTGACTTGGCACCGAATCACGCAACAAGTAGGCACACCGGCCACTACTTTGTTTTTCAGTGCGGGCGGTACAGTGTGGGGGTGACTTGGCTGAAGCCGGTGGATGTGGGTCGTGACGCGCAGGCGGCGTACGGTGAGTTCTTGCGGGATCTGGAGGCGCGGCTGGCGGACCCGGGGACGGACCGGTTCGTGCTGGCGCGAGAGGTGCTGTCCGAGGCGATGTACGGCCGGCCCTATGAGGCGCTGCAGGCGGACGCTCCGCTGGCGGCTCTGAATCTGGACGCCCGGAACGTGACCTTCGAGGCGGAGTACTACATGGCGACGGACGCGGAGTTGTTCGGGCGGGTCAAACCGCTGCTGTGGCTGTGGAAGAACCTGGATTTGACGCCGATCGGGCAGAATCCGGTGCTGGGGATTCCGGTGCGGCGGGTGCTGGCGGAACGGATTTTCCGGCGGGTGGGGCGGGATTTCAAGTGCTGGCAGAACGTGGAGTTCAGCGTGGGGTACAACATGGAGGTGGGGGACGATGTGGTCGTTCACCGGCATGTGCTGCTGGATGACATCGGCGGGATCGAGCTGCACGATAATGCCAGCATCAGCGATTACGTGAATGTGTACAGTCATACGCACAGCGTGCTAGACGGTCCGGACGTGACGTTGCGGCGCACGGTGATCGGGCGTGGGGCGCGGATCACGTACCACTCGACGGTCCTGGCGGGCAGTGTGGTGAGTGATGACGCGATGCTGGCGACGCACGCGCTGCTGCGCAGTGATATCCCGCCGCATGGGATTGCGATGGGGGTGCCGGCGCGCACGACGCGCTTCAAGGTGCGCGGGCCGCAGTCGGTGCTGGTGGATTCGCGGTCGCTGGTGCGCGTGCCGGACCGGAAGGCGAATCCGGAGTTTCCGGAGGCCACGCCGAACCAGACGCGCGTGGCAGCCGAGGATGAACTGTCGGGCCGCACGGTGGTGACCGGGGAACGCTGAGCAGACAGACACGAGCGGGTGGGAGATGGCAATCAGCGGGTGTCTGCCACCTCTCTCTTTACACCTCCTGCGAAAGTTCATCTGCTTCTTGAACCTGCACCCGGATTCTTCCTCGCAGACAGCGAAAGCGGAAAGGCGGGACGGCCTGAAAACCACTTTCGCAGGAGGTCTTTTGGTTCCTGTGGAGTCCGATTGAATGGTTCCCAAAGCCGGTCAAGCTGGGCGGAGCAGGTGGGAGGAACGCGGACTGTCGGGCGCGCAGCTGGCCACCCGGCGCACGGGCGGATTGTGAACGAAACGGACGGTCGTCGGTCGCTGC
Organism: Deinococcus sp.; assembly: GCF_018260555.1. Lineage (GTDB taxonomy): Bacteria > Deinococcota > Deinococci > Deinococcales > Deinococcaceae > Deinococcus. The sequence continues at coordinate 1,958 of NZ_JAGLBB010000041.1, forward strand.
TGCCCACGCCACGGCGGTGTGGTGTGCGGGCCGCTGGGGCTGAACACCGTATAGTGGGCGCGCAACGACTTTCGTTTTTCGTCCCGTTTTTTGAAAGGAGCGCCGTTCAAGTCATGCCCACCCCGTTCGGTCAGGTGAATGTCCGGGATGTTCTGGACATCCTGCTGGTCACGTTCCTGGTGTACCAGGCGTACCTGCTGGTGGAGGGAACGCGGGCGGTGAACGTGGTGCGCGGCATTCTGGTGTTCGCGGGCGTGTGGGTCGCGGCGCAGGTGCTGAACCTGCCGACCCTGAGCTACCTGCTGGGCCGGGCGGGAACGGTGGGGATCTTCGCGCTGGTGGTGCTGTTTCAACCGGAGTTACGGGCGGCGCTGGAGCGGGTGGGGCGGCCGCGCGGGCGGGACAGCGGGGCAAGCGGCGCGGCGTTGCAGGATCTGGCGCGGGCCATGGAGCGTCTCGCGGAACGTAAGACCGGGGCGCTGATCGCGATCGAGCGGCGTACGCCTCTGGGGGAGTACGCGGCGACGGGCGTGTCGCTGGACGCGCTGGTCAGCGTGCCGTTTCTGGAGGCGTTGTTCGCGCGGAACGCGCCGCTGCATGACGGGGGCGTGATCATTCAGGGCTCGCGGGTCATCTCGGCGGGGTGCCTGTTTCCGTTGCAGTCAAGTGACGGCACGTACCGGCGCTACGGCACGCGCCACCGCGCGGCGATTGGCCTGTCGGAATTGACGGACGCGGTGGTGCTGGTGGTCAGTGAGGAGCGGGGCAGCATGAGGATCGCGTTGACGGGGCGGCTGGGTCCGGACCTGAACGGCACGGAGTTAAGGGAGCAGTTGCGGGCCCTGGTCTACGACCGGGCGGCGTTCATGCCAGCCGGGGAATCGGCGCTGGACCCGGATGAGCGTGGTGCCGAGGCTCCCAGTCCGGGCCGGGAGACACCGTGAGGGCCGGGGCTGATCTGGCGGCGCGGGTGCGGCGTTGGCTGGACCCGCGTCACGCCTGGGCACGCGGCACGCACAACCTGGGGTTGAAGTTGCTCGCACTGGGCGTGTCCCTGACGCTGTGGGTGGTGGCGACCACGGACCGGCGCGCGAACGTCGAGCAGGGATTCAACGTGCCGGTGTCCGTGCGTGACACGACCGGCAGCGGTGATGAAAAGCGCGCCACGAGTGACCTGAGCCCGGCGTCGGTGCGGGTGACGTTGTGGGGCAGCCCGGACCGGCTGCGGGAACTGCAACCCGAGAACATCGAGGCGATCGTGGACGTGACGGGCGTGCCCGAGGGGAGTTTCACGCAGCCCGTGACGGTCACGGCCCCCAGCGGAACCGAGGTGCGCCGGCAGACGCCCGCGCGGGTCCAGGGGTTCCTGGATACGCAGGTGACGCGCACACTGCCGGTCACACTGAGCGTGGCGTCGCCACCCGAGACGAGCGTGCCCCGGTACGTGGTCTCGCCGGCCGAAGCGCAGGTGTCCGGGCCGGGCCGCGTGGTGTCCACCGTGACGCGCGTGGTGACCAGTCCGGCGGCCCTGGCGGCGGGGGCCGAGCGGGAGGTGCCGCTGGTCGTGCTGGACGACGCGGGCCTGCCGGTCGGTGGGGTCAAGGCCACGCCGTCCACCGTGACGGTGCGCCGCCTGGATACCGGGGAACTGCCGGTCAAGACGGTGCGGGTGGTGCTCAATGAGCCGCCGGCGACGCTGCGGGTCACCTCAGTCAGCGTGCAGCCCAGCACCGTGCGGGTGGTCGCCGCCCCGGAACTCCTCGGGCGACTGCGTGAGGTGGGGGGAACCGTCACCTACCGCCCCGGGACGTACACGGCCGCCGTGAGCCTCTCGATTCCGGCCGGAGCGCAGGCGTTAGAGAACGTCAGCGTGCGCCTCACCGTCGAGGGGGTCAAATCGGCCGCACCGTGAGAGTTTGAGGGGTGTAGGCCTGAACCATCAGCCCTGACCCGGGGTTTGGAAAGCCGTGCTGCCGGAGTCAGCAGCACTCCCGGAGGCTCTGGGTTCCCGCCTGTGTCCGCCCCGGCCAGGAGTTTGTGCAACCTGTTCAGGTCGCAGAGCAGGGCAGAAAGTGACCCGGAGGTCAGCGCGGCTGGGCGTGCAGGGCGTATAGTCAGTTCATGATGTGGAGAACCGGCCACATGCCCCTGTGATCGCCCAGCTTCTCGTACCCCGGCACCCGGTGGCGGAGTGGACCGGGTGGGAAGAACGTGTGCGCCTGATGGTGCGCCCACGCCGCTACGAGCATGTCCTGCGCGTGGCTGAGCTGGCCGCACAGATTGCCCTGGCGAACGGCCTGGACGACATGCGCGCCTACGCCGCCGGGATTCTGCACGACATTGCCCGGGACCTGCCCGACGCCGAGCTGCTGCGTCTCGCCCCGCCCGAGTGCGAGATTGACGCCGGACATCCGCTGGCGCTGCATGGGCGGGCCGCGCGGGTGCTGCTGGAGCGCTGGGGCTATCACGATCAGGTGGTGCTGGAGGCCGTGGAGGACCACACGACCGGGCCGCGCGGCGGGAACCGGGTCGCGGCGTGCGTGTACATCGCGGATGTGTCCGAGCCGGGGCGCGGCGTGAACGCCGACATCCGCGAGCTGGCGCTGCGGGACCTGAACGCCGCGCTGGAACGCGCCATCGTCTCGAAGGTCACGTACCTGCAGGGTCGGGGGATTCCGGTGCATCCGCGGACGTTGCAGGCCTATCACTCGCTGCCCTTCGCCGCTCCACGGGTTCAGCCCCCTCCCCGTCCGCCTCGCCTGTGACGCATACTTCGCGCCTGCGCAGGCTGCGCGCCCTGCAGGCCTTCGGGTTGACCCTGTCCTGCCTGTCACTGGGGGGGTTCGCGCTGCTCAGCGGGGTGGGGCGCACGGTCGCGTCGTCTCTGCTGCCGGGCACGGCGCCGCAGTTCACGGTGCTGATCGCTGGGCGGGACATCGTGTACTGCTACTACCAGCAGCCCTGCAAGGATCAGGACCAGCGGACGGGGCTGGTGCAGCCGCCGAACACGGACACGGTCATGCTGGTCAAGGTGGACGGCGCGCGCGTGCGGGTGCTGAACATCCCGCGTGACACGAACGTCGGCAAGTTCGACCGTGGGCAATCCGTGGCGGCGCAGAAGGTGAACAGTCAGTACTTCTCGGGCGGCCCGCAGGCGCTACAGCGGGCCGTGGAGACCATCACAGGCGAGCGGGTGGACTCATACGTGATCGTCCGCACCGATTACGTCGAGCGGGTCATCGATGCGCTGGGCGGCCTGGACGTGACCGTGCCCGAGGGCGGCATCGAGTGGATCGACCGGGCGGCGGGCGTGAACCTGCAACTGGACGCCGGCCCGCACCACTTGGAAGGCCCGGACGCGGTGCTGTTCCTGCGGGTCCGCAAGGGCTTCGGGGATGACTACGGCCGTATCGATCACCAGAAGCAGGCGCTGACGCAACTGGCGGGACGCCTGAAATCCGCGCGGGGGATCGCGGCCCTCCCCACCATTCTGGGCGGCATCGGGAATGGCGTGGAGACGAACGCTGACCCGAACACCCTGGCGGCCCTGCGGCCGTTCCTGGGTCAACTGAAACTGAGCTTCGCGACGCTGCCCACCGACGAGATTCCGGGTACGTTCAACCTCGCCGTGAACCGCGAGCGGCTGGCCGCACTGTGGGGCGACGCGCCCGCCCCGATCACCGACGCGCCGCGCGTGAAGGTCACGGTCGTGGACGCCAGCGGCGCGGGCCTGGGCGCCGGACTGAAGACCGCCCTGAGTGCGCTGGGCTACGCGGACGTGCAGGTCACGGTCAGGCCAGCCAGTCAGGAGGCCAGTCAGGTGTTCACGCAGCAGGACGTGGCGCAGGCCGGGGCGCTGGCGGAGGTGCTGAACCTGCCGCGCCTGCAGGGCGAGCGCTTCCCGGTCGCGGCGGGCGAGGTGGGCGTCCTGCTGACCCGCGACGCCCAGGAGCACCTGAAGGAACTGGCCGCGCTGGCCGGCACCCCACTGCCCGCCGATCACCCGGTGGCCGAGGACTCCGCGCTGCCGGGCGCGACACCCGAACCGCTGCCCGCCGACGGCCCGCACCGCAACTGATACGGAATTCCGGCGCTGGGCACACCGGGAACAAAGGATGGAAGCTTGACCGGGTGAGCCGCGTTGCCTTCGGCGCGGCGTGTCCCTGTACACTGACCTGTTGCTGCGCCGCCCGCCGCCACGCCCACCCCCCTTGCGCGGGTGGCGGGAACGCTGGCAGGGCCGCGCTCACCGCGTTTCCGGCCTGCGTTTCCGGCTTCCAGCTCTCAGCAGGCGACGGCCCTCTGCCCTCTGCCGCTGGCGGCGCGCGCCTCACGAACCCCACCCCCTGACCCACCGGAGTTTTCATGACACCAGACACCCGTACCCTGACCCAACTGCAAGCCATCGTGGACGCCGCCCGTGAACGCCGCGCCGAGGACGTCACCGTTCTGGACCTGACGGCCGTCAGTTCCACCCTGGAGTACTTCGTGATCTGCACCGCCTCTGCGGGGTTGCAGCTGAACGCCGTGCAGGAGAACATCCGTGAGAAGGCCATGGCCGCCGGCCTGCCCCGTCCCAGTGTGGAGGGTCCCAGCGAACGCTGGCTGCTGCTCGCCTTCGGCGGCGGCATCGTCGTGCACATCATGACCAAGGATGCCCGCGAGTACTACGACCTCGAAGGCCTCTGGAGCGACGCGCGCGCCCTGGACTTCCCGGACGTGCAGGACAGCCCGAAAGCCTGATCCGGCGCGCAGCGGCCCGGCCTCATCCACGCGGTGCAGGCTGGGCGTTGTGCTGGAGGCCAGACGGGCCCTTCAGGCAGACGCACACTTCAGGCAGACGCACACTTCAGGCAGACGCACACTTCAGGCAGGCGCTTCAGGCAGGCGCTTCAGGTGGCGCTTCGGGAAGGGCGGCGCGGATGCTGCCGGGGAGTTCGCGGGCCACGCGGTCCAGGGTGCGGCTGGCGGCGGCGCGGATCATCTTCTCGAAGGCCGCGCCGCCCCAGCCCTGCGCGTCGGGCGTGGCGAGGTGCGCGCGGAACTGAAAGGTGAAGTGCAGGTCCGTGCCCTCCGCGCGGGCCTGCCCGGCGACCTCTACCCAGGCGCGCTCGCCGCTCAGCGCCTGCGGGATCAGGTTCGCGCCGCCTGGCGTGAGGCTCAGGAGGCTGTGAAACGGCAGGTCGGCGTCACCCAGACCCGGCAGCGGCACGACCAGTTCGCCGCGCACGCCGCCCTCGTCTGCGCGCAGGTCGCGCAGGAACCGCAGGCGGCCCAGCGCGCGGGCGGGGTCGCGCACGAACGCCAGGGCGGCGGCGGGAGGGCCGGGGTACGGCAGCGTGAAGATCTGCTCGGCGTCGAAGATCACGCGCCGCTCCGGGGTGGGGCCAGGGTCAGTCCACCCATTCGATCACGATGCGGTCCTCGGCCAGCGCGGCCTGCAATTCGGCGTCCCCGGCGCTGCGTAGCCTTGAGAGGTGCGCGAAGCGGGGAGTGGCCGACGCGAAGCCCAGCCGGACGATCACGTCGTCGCTGGCCTCGTCCTTCCCGATGCGCCAGACCAGCTGCCCGCCCAGCGCCTCCAGCTGACGCAGCAGGCCCGGCGCGACCGGCGCTCGGCCGTCTGCGTTCGGGTCACCGGGCAGGTCAGGGGACAGGTCGGCACTCATGAGGGCCATTGTACGCGGCGGGCCCCGGCGGGTAGAACAGGAACCATGACAGACACCGCCCCGGCCACCCCGCCCACCCACGCGCCCCTCAGCTGGCGCGCTCTGGAAACCCGCGTGGGCCTGGATGACCTGCCCGCCTTTCACCGGGCATTCCTGACGTGGCGCGGCATCGAGGACGCTGCCCACATGCCATTGCGGCGCGTGCAGCAGCGCGTGGAAGCTGAACTGAACCGGCTGGTGCAGGCGGGTCACGCGACCCGCGACGGCGAGGACTGGCACCTGGCCCCGGACGCCCTGAACGGCTTCCCGCAGGCGCTGCCCCTGACCTGAGGAGCAGCCCGTATCCTGTATGGATGACTGCCTCCTTTCTTCCCTGCCCCGCCCGCCCGGCGTCCGTGTGATGCGGATTCCGTCTGTTTCGTTCACAACCCGGAACCACACCGGGTTGCCAACTCCACGCCCGGAATCCTCTTCTCTCCTGCTCGCATCCGCTCGGACTGAACGGTTTTTGCAAACCATTCAATCGGAGTCCGTGTGAGCCTGCGCATTCTGGGCGGCAGTGCCAGGGGCCGCGCGCTGGAAGTGCCGGACAGCGCCCGGCCCAGCGGCGCGCGCATCCGCAAGAGCCTGTTCGACCTGCTGGCCGCCCGCCTGCCCGAAGGGACCTTCCTGGATATGCACGGCGGCAGCGGCGCCATCGGCCTGGAGGCCGCCAGCCGGGGGTACCGCGTGACACTGATCGAGATGGACGGCCGCGCCGTGAAGGCCCTCGAGGCCAACGCCCGCGCGCTGGGCCTGCGTGCCCGCATCCTGAAAGGCGACGCGCAGAGCCTGATGCCCGCACTGGGGCCGTTCGACATCGTGTTCAGCGACCCGCCGTACGACGTGGATATCCCCGCGCTGACCGCGAACCTGCTCTCGCGGAACGTGGTGCGGCCCGGCGGCCTGCTGGTCTGCCAGCACCCGGACCGCACCCGCCTGCCCGACAGGGCCGGGTATACCCGCGAGCTCCGCGAGTACGGCAGTAACAGCCTGACCATCTACGAACGCGACGAGCCGGACGCCGAAGGGCAAGGCGGACTCCACGCGGCGACTGACGCGGCGGAAGTAGGGTAAGGTGACGGGGCTATGAACGCTGTCTTTCCCGGGTCGTTTGACCCCATCACCAGCGGGCACATGGACGTCCTGACGCGCGCCGCGAAGATCTTCGACCGCGTGACGGTCACGGTCATGCACAACGCCCGCAAGCAGGGCCGCCACCTGTTCACGCTGGAGGAACGCATGGACATCCTGCGCGGCGCGACCACGCACCTGCCGAACGTCCGCGTGGACACCTTCGGGGGCCTGCTGGTGGACTACATGGCCCACCAGGAGCCCGGCAGCGTGATCCTGCGCGGCCTGCGGGCGGTCAGCGACTACGAGTACGAGTTGCAGATCGCGCACCTGAACCGACAGATCGGGGACGCCGAGACGGTGTTCATCATGGCCGCCACCCGCTGGAGTTTTGTGAGCAGCTCCATGATCCGCGAGATCGCCAGTTACGGCGGCGACGTGAGCGAGATGGTCCCGCGCGCCAGTGCCGCCGCCCTGCGCCGCCGGCACGCCGAGGCGTATGCCGAACGCGAGGCCGAGAAGCACGAGCACAGCGAGACGCCGCAGCGGGAACAGCCGGGCCACTGATACGGATTCCGATTGATTTGGTGCAGTTCCGGATCAATCCGAGCGGATGCGAGGAGGAAGGGCAGACGCCCCTTCGCGGTATGGAGCCGCAGGCGGTGTCTTCCCGACTGTGGCGGAATGGAGCGGAATCCGTATGACCCCACAGGCAGGGGGCCGGACACGCTAATGATGTCCGGCCCCCTGCCCTTGCCGCGTCGTTACAGCCCTGCGGCGGCTTTCAGGGCTTCTGCGCGGGGTGTCTGCTCCCAGGGGAATTCCGGGCGGCCGAAATGCCCGTACGCGGCGGTCTGCGCGTAGATGGGGCGTTGCAGGTCCAGCTCCGCGATGATCGACTGAGGGCGGGCGTCGAAGTGCGCGGCGATCAGCGCGGCCAGCTGCTCGTCGCTGACGGTGCCGGTGCCGTACGTATCCACGCGCAGGCTGACGGGTCCGGCGCGGCCGATGGCGTACGCGATCTCGACCAGGGCGCGGCGGGCCAGTCCGGCGGCCACGACGTTCTTGGCGATGAAGCGGGCGTAGTAAGCGGCCGAGCGGTCAACCTTGGTGGGGTCCTTGCCGCTGAACGCGCCGCCGCCGTGCGGGACGGCCCCGCCGTAGGTGTCCACGATGATCTTGCGGCCGGTCAGGCCGGTGTCGCCGTGCGGGCCGCCGATAACAAAGCGGCCAGACGGGTTGATGAAGTACTTGGTGTCTTCGGTCAGGTACTCCCCGGGGATCACGGCGCGGATGACGTGTTCAAGCATGTCGGCGCGGATTGTCTCCTGGGTGACCTCTTCACTGTGCTGGGTACTGATGACAACGGTATCCACCAGGGTCTGCGTGGCCTCGTGGGGCTCGCCGTCCCGGACGACCGTGACCTGCGCCTTGGCGTCGGGGCGCAGGTAGGGCAGCGTGCCGTCCTTGCGCAGTTCGGCCAGGCGGCGCGTGAGTTTGTGCGCGAGGCTGATGGGCAGCGGCATCAGTTCCGGGGTTTCGTCCGTGGCGTAGCCGAACATCAGGCCCTGGTCGCCCGCACCGACCCTGGAGTGCGCGTTGGCGGGGTCGGCGCGCTGCTCGGGGGTCATGGCGCGCCACTCCTCGCTGGTATCCACGCCTTCTGCGATCTCGGGGCTCTGCTCGTGAATACTGACGAGCACCGCGCTGTACTCGGCGTCGAAGCCGTAGTTGGCGCGGGTGTACCCGACCTGCTTGACGGCCTCGCGGACGGTTTTCTGCACGTCCACGTGCGCGGTCTCGGCGCGGACCTCGCCCGCCACCACGGCCATGCCGGTGGTCAGGAGGGTCTCGACGGCCACGCGGCTGGTGGGTTCCTGGCGCAGGAACTCGTCGAGGATGCTGTCTGAAATGAAATCGGCGAGCTTGTCAGGGTGCCCTTCGGACACCGATTCCGAGGTGTAGTAGTTGCGCATACTGGGTTTCCGCATACTGGCTCCTTGCGTGCGGGGGGGCGTCTCACAGAACCGCCTGGAGAGGGATGTCGCTGCGGTCCCCGCACGGCGCGGCGCCGCCCGCGCCGGATCAACCGGATACGGGGAGGGCCGCGCTGCGCCGCAGCGTACCGCACCCTGCCAGACCTGAACAGGACGAAAAGGCAGGGTCTGGCCTGATCCGCATTCCGATTAATTCGGGACTGCACCGAGCCAATCCGAGCGGATGTGAGTGGGAACAAGATACGAATTTCGCGGTATGGAGCCGCAGGCGGCGTTTTCGCGACTGTGGCGCAGTGGAACGGCAGTCCGTACGATACGTCGGGCGCGCGGAAGCTGACACGGGCCTGACCGGAGGGCTCAGAATGAGGTCAATGAGCCACGTCGTTGTCATCGAGGATGAGGGAACAGTGCGGGACGTCCTGCGCTTTCACCTGGAGCGCGCGGGGCTCCGGGTCACGGCCCTGGATTCCACGGTGGGCGCCCTGGACGCCCTGAGCGGCGCGGACGCGCTGGTGCTGGACTGGATGCTGCCCGGCGAGAGTGGCCTGGGCTTCCTGCGCCGCCTGCGCGCCGACACGGAACTGCGCCGCCTGCCCGTGCTGATGCTCACCGCCCGCGCCGCCGAGGCCGAACGGGTCGAGGGTCTGGAATCCGGCGCGGACGATTACCTGACCAAACCGTTTTCAGCGGCGGAACTCGTGGCGCGCGTGCGGGCGCTGCTGCGGCGCACGCAGCCGGAAGTGCCGCCCACCATGACGAACGGCCCGCTGACCGTGGATCTGGGGGCCGCCGAGGCCCGCGTGAGCGGCGGCCGGCTGAACCTGACCCGCCGGGAATTCGATCTGCTGGCGTTCCTGACGCAGCATGTGGGCCGGGTGTACTCGCGCACGGAACTGCTGGACCGGGTATGGGGCGCGGACTTCCTGGGCGGCGAGCGCACCGTGGACCAGCACGTGACGCAGCTGCGCGCGCACCTGGGCGACGATCCCAGTCGCCCCGGCTTTCTGGAGACGGTGCGCGGCAAGGGCTACCGCATGCGCCCCTGGACGGACGCCCCATGACGCCCCCCCTGCCCCCGGAAGCCGCGCCCGTGAGCGCCGGGGCCCCTGGTGAACCGGGCGACGCCTGGATTGACGCGCTGCCCCAGGCGGTGCTGCTGACCCGCGCGGGGGTAGTCACGCGCGTGAACGCCTCGGCCGTGCGGCTGTGGGGCGTGCCGCAGGAGCGCGCCTCGGGCCGACCCGTGCTGGAGGTCGTGCGGCGGCACACGCTGGAAACGCTGCTGGAACGCGGCGGAGAACTGGAACTGGAGGTCACGGGCCGCACGCTGCGCTGCACGGCCACCCGCAGCGGCGAATACACGGCGCTGATCGTGGAGGACGTGACCGACTACCGCCGCCGCGAGGCGGAACTGCGCGAGGCGACGGCGGTGCTGTCACACGAGTTCCGCACGCCAGTCGCGGCGCTGCGCGGCGTGCTGGAGGCCCTGGAGTACGACATGCCGCGCGACCTGTCGCAGAACTTCGTGCGGCAGGGCCTACAGGAGACCGAGCGGCTGGCGCGGCTGGTCGAGGACCTCGCGGTGGGGTTCCGGCCCACGCGGGCGCGGACGCTGCCGCTGGCCGAGGCGTTCACGCGCGCCGAGCGGCTGCTGAAAGCGGACCTGGAGGCGCGCGGCGCGGCCGTCACGTTCGGCGGGGACCACCTGGTGCGCGCCGATCCCGACAAGCTGCTCCAGGTGCTGCTGAACCTGATCGAGAACGCCCTGAAGTACGGCCCGGCGGGGCAGCACGTCGAAGTTGTTACGGCCGAGCGGGGCACCTGGGTGGAAGTCAGCGTGCTCGACCAGGGCACCCCGATTCCCGATACCGAGAACCTGTTCCGGGCGCACACGCGGGGCCGCGCGGCGACCGGGCAGGGCAGCGGCATGGGGCTGTACATCGTCCGCTCCATCGTGCAGGGCTGGGGCGGGCAGGCATGGGCGGAGCGGCGCGGCGACACGAACGCCTTCTGCTTCACGCTGCCCGGCGTGGGGGGCCTGGGCCTGTAGGGTGCCGCCCCCGCCTAGTCTGCACCGCCCCCCGCTCGCACCGTGCTCATCTGGCCCACACTGCGCCCGTCTGACCCACACCGGTCCGTCTGGACGGTGCTCACCCATCTGACCCACCCCCACTGACGACCCTCTGACACGCTGTCCCCCGCGGAGTGGTACGTTCATGAACAGGAGTCCCCATGCGTGAAGCCCTTGAAAACGATTTGCGTGCTGTCCTGAACGGCGCCCTGAACATGCTCGGCACGGTCGAGCGGATGCTGCCCGTGGCGGCCGATGTGCTGCTGCGTGAGAACGTGGACCGCCTGGCGGAAGTCAAGGCGCTGGACCGCGAGGTAGACGCGCAGGAGGCTCAGATCGAAGCCGAGTGCCTGCGGATCATCGCGCTGCACCAGCCGGTCGCGCGTGACCTGCGGATGGTCGCCCTGATCCTCAAGAGCCTCAGCGATATCGAGCGGATGGGCGATTACGTGGTTCATGTGGCCGTGGACGGCTCGGAACTCGCGCAGGCGCCGGCGCTCAAGCGGTACGTGAACCTCTCGCGGATGCTTGAGCGGCTGGGTGAGATGAGCGAGAATCTGCGCACCGCCATCGCGGACCGCGACGTGACGCGCGCCGAGGCGACCGTGCAGATGGACGACGAGGTCGACGACCTGTACGAGCAGATCCAGCGCGAACTGGTCACGTACATGCTCGAAGACCCCCGCAACATCAGCAAGGCGCTGATGCTGATGCGGGTGGGCCGCAGCCTGGAACGCGTGGGTGACCACATGGAGAACGTCGCCGAGCGCGTGCGCTACTGGGTGACCGGGCAGCGCGAAGGCTAAGGGCTGTGTCATCCGGCGCGGGCCACTCTCCAATCAGGAGTGGCCCGTGCCGCTGCCAGGCCCGGCGCGCCCTATGCTGTGGCACGTGAATGCGTTGAAGTCCGGGCCGACCGTGCTGGTGATCGTGGGTGGGAGCGTGGCGGCCGTGAAGGCCCCGTCCGTGCTGCGGCGACTGCGTGAGCGCGGGGCGGCGGTACAGGTGATTGCCACGCGCGCGGCGCTGGCCTTCATCACGGAACTGAGCCTCAGCACGGCGGCGGACGGCCCGGTCGGCACAGACGCGCACTGGTTCGAGGCCCGGCCGGACGCGCTGCACCTGACGCTGGCGCGGGCGGACGTGACGGTGGTGGTGGGCGCGTCGGCGCAGCTCCTGGCGGGCGCGGCGCACGGGCACGCGAATGAGCTGGCGCTGGCGACGCTGCTGAGCGTGCGTGGGCCGGTGCTGTGGGTGCCCGCTATGAACGAGCGGATGTGGACTCACCCGGCGGTGCAGGCGAACGCGGCCACCCTGCGCGGCTGGGGGCACAGGTTCCTGGGGCCGGAGGTCGGGGCCTTCGGCACGCACGGCGAGGGCCGCGGCGTGGGCCGCATGAGCGAGCCGGACGATATTGCCCACGCGGCGCTGGCACTGCTGGGCGCTGACAGTTCCCCCGCCCCGGTGCGGGACCTGGAGGGCGTGCAGGTGGTCGTGTCGGCGGGACCGACCCGCGAGTACCTGGACCCGGTGCGGTTCATCAGTAACCCGTCGAGCGGGAAGATGGGCTTCGCGGTGGCCGAGGAGGCCCGCGACCGGGGGGCGGCCGTGACGCTGGTGACCGGCCCGGTGAACCTGCCTGACCCGGCGGGCATGCGGGTGGTGCGGATCGAGTCGGCGCTGCAACTGCGGGACGCGGTGGTAGAGGCCGCGCGCACGGCGGGCATCGTGGTGATGACGGCGGCGGTCGCGGACTACCGCGCGGCCACGCTGAGCGGCGAGAAGCAGGCGAAGGTGGCCGGGGACGTGACGGTGCACCTGACGCCGAATCCGGACATCCTGGCGCAACTGGGGCAGGAGAAGGGCGACCGGGTGCTCGTGGGCTTCGCCATGGAAACGCACGCGGGCGTGGAGCGCGCGGCCCTCAAGGCGCAGCGCAAGAACGCGGATTTCATCCTGCTGAACTACCCGACGCGCGAGGGCACGGCGTTCGGCGGGGATGACAATCAGGTGACGCTGGTGCGCCCGGACGGTTCGCACGATGACTGGCCGCGCGTCAGCAAGCGCGAGGTGGCCCGGCGGCTGCTGAACGAGGCGGCGGGGCGACTGCCGGGTCGTCAGGCGGCGCTGCCCACCACCGCGCCCATTGAATAATTCACCCCTTATGCATACCATGGGAGGAATGCCGGGACCGCTGAGCAAGGAACAACGTCAGAAACGAATTCAGGACATCATCGCCAGAGAAAGCGTCAGCACCCAGGGTGAACTGGTCGAACGTCTCCGTCAGGGCGGCATCCGCGTCACGCAGGCCACCGTCAGCCGCGATATCAACGAACTGCGCCTCGTGCGCCTCCCGGTCGGCAAGGGCCGCCACCGCTACGCCCTGGCGCAGACGACCGGGCACACCGACGCCCTGGAGGAACTGACCCGCCTGTTCCAGAACTTCGTGCACGACGTGGACCGGGGCGAGAACATGCTGGTCATCCGCACCGCCGAGGGGCACGCCAGCGGTGTGGCGCTGCTGCTCGACCGGGTGCGCCGCGACGACATCGTCGGCACCATCGCCGGCGAGGACACCATCTTCGTCGTGGCCCGCACCACCACCGAGGCGGAAAGCATCATGGAAGAATTCCACGCCCTGATGCTGGGATAAGGACCGTGGATAGTTGAAAGTTGATGGTTGATAGAGAGGCGGCGGTCGGCCCTTTCTATCAACCATCAACCGTTCACCATCATCCCCTGTTACGGGATGTCTTCGTCGTCGAGCACGGGCACGTTCCCGATGGGCAACTCGACGTGGGCGGTGGTGCCGTGTCCGACCTGGCTTTCCAGCCAGATGCGCCCGCCGTGGGCGTCCACGATGCCGCGCGCGATGCTCAGGCCCAGGCCCGCGCCGCCCTGGTCGCGGCTGCGGCTGTCTTCCAGGCGGTAAAAGCGGTCGAACAGCCGCTCAAGTTGATCGGCGGGAATGCCGGGGCCGTCGTCCTGTACGCTCAGGCGCACGGCCTGTCCGCCCAGGGCGGCGCTGCTGACGGTATGACTGCCAAGCGTGACGGTCTGCGCGCCAGCTTTCAGGGCGTTGCTGACGAGGTTGATGATCACCTGTTTCAGGCGGTCCGGGTCACCCTCGAAGGTGACCTCCTGGCCGGTGGTGGTCAGTGTCGTCTGCTGCGCCTGTGCCAGCGGCGCAAGTTCGCGGGCGATGTCGGACAGCAGCAGCGTGGCGAAAATGGGTTCGCGGGCCAGCAGCAGCGCGCCGCTGTCGCTGCGCGCCAGTTGCAGCAGGCTGGCGATCAGGTTGGTCAGGCGGGCCGATTCGCTCTGAATGATCTTCAGGCTTTCCTGCTGCTGCTCGGTGGGGTTGGTGCGGCGCAGCAGGTACCCGGCGTGCCCGCTGATGGCCGTGACTGGCGTGCGCAGTTCGTGGCTGGCGTCGCTCGTAAAGCGGCGCTGCGCGTCGAAGCTGTCTTCCAGGCGGCCCAGCATGGCGTTCAGCGCCGTGGCGAGGGACTCGACCTCGTCACCGGTCTTCGGGACAGGCACACGGTCGGTGAGGGTCTGCCCGCCGATGTGTTCAGCGGCCCGCTGCACGCGGCGCAGGGGTTGCAGGGCCTGCCCGGCCAGCACGTACGCGCCGCTGCCAGCGGTGATCAGGCCCACCACGAACAGCAGCAGGATCACGTTCTGCAACTGTGAAAGCGTGTCCTGCACGGTAATCAGGGACCGCGCGACGTACACGATGCTCAGGCCGTCGCTAGAACCGAACACACCGGCACTTTCCGCGCGGTCCCGCACCTGTGGGAGCGGGGTCAGGACGACCATCAGGCGCATCAGGGTGGGGGCCGAGCGGTACGGTTCCTGCACGAGGTGATTGAGGAACATCTGGCCGCTGCTGGAGCGGATCAGGTCCGACAGTTCCTCCCCGGACAGGCTGATGGGCCGCTGCGTGTCCACCCCCAGGGAGCGGCGCGAGGCGTCGCGCAGGGCCTCGAGGGTGCTGAGCAGCGCGGCGCGTTCCTCGGGGCTGCGGGCGCGGTTCAGGGAGTCCAGCAGCGTCTGCCGGTCGTACACGTCAATCTGTTCCAGCGCGAGGCTGGAGTTCGGGAACTGGTAGCGGGCCAGCATCAGCGAGTCGTAGACCTGACCGGGATCGTTGCGGGCCGAGTCCAGTGGCAGGGACAGTTCGCTGGCCGCGCGGGTGCTCTGCACGTACGTGGTGAACTGCGTGTACGTACTCCGAAGCTCGTTATCCAGCCCGCCGATCAGGTTGCTGCGCATCAGGTACAGCGTCGTGAGCCCCACGCTGGTCAGCAGCAGGGCCAGCAGCGCGGTGTAGAACAGGGTCAGTCGCCAGCGGAGCGTCATGCGGCCCTGCGGCGGGTGGGGGCGTCTGGCGCGGACATGTCCGGCAGTGTACCGGGCCGCCTCATGAGTCGCGCTTCCCCAGCCATGAGGAACGCGGTGGACGCCGGGAGGCCGCGGCCTGCGACTCCATACCGCAGGCGTCTAGTGTTCCCACTCGCGTCCCCTGGGACTCCAACGGAACTGCAGCCCCTTCAACCGCAGTCCGTATTACTCCTCTCGCAGCACGTAGCCAACGCCGCGCACGGTGTGGATCAGGCGGCGCTCGCCTCCTTCTTCCAGTTTGCGGCGCAGGTACCCGATGTAGACGTCCACGACGTTGCTGCCGCCCGTGTACTCGGGCCAGACCTTCTCCTCGATCTCGAAGCGGGAGAAGACCTTGCCGGGGTTGCGGGCCAGCAGTTCCAGCAGTTCGAACTCCTTGGCCGACAGTTCCACGCGGCGGCCCCCACGGAAGATCTCGCGGCCGTCGAGGTTCATGACCAGATCAGCCACGCGGACCTCACCGGTCACGGCCGGGTTCACGCGGCGCAGGTGGGCGCGCACGCGGGCCAGCAGTTCCTCGATGGAGAACGGCTTGATCAGGTAGTCGTCGGCGCCGCTGTCCAGGCCCTCGACCTTGTCCTGAATGCCGTCCTTGGCGGTCAGGATGATGATGGGAGTGTTGCTGGTCTTGCGGATGCGCCGCGCGACTTCCAGGCCGTCGAGGACGGGGAGCATCAGGTCCAGAATGACAAGATCGGGGTTGACTTCACGGAATTTCGAGAGGCCAGTGACGCCGTCGAAGGCGACTTCGGTCGCGTATCCCTCAGCGGCAAGTTCGAGTTCGATGAACCGAGCGATGTCTTTCTCATCCTCGATGACCAGTACCAGGGGCTTACGTTCCATACGGCTAGTCTAGAGACCGTTCTCATGAGAAGAGGGGCGCGCTGCTTAATCACCTTTCATGCGCCGTGCGTGGATCGGCATTCGGGCGGGGCGGGCTGGGCAGCAGCCGGTATGCGCAGCAGTTCTCACCGAAGCCCTGCAGATGCAGCGGCTGGTACGGTTCGGCCCGTACGCCGGGGGCGCTGGCCAGGACTGCGTCGCAGACCAGGGTCTGGCCGGGTTCGGCTGCGCCGCACAGACGGGTGGCGTAATTGACGGGCAGGCCGTAGGCGCTGTTCTGACCGCCCACGACGCCCATGATGACCTCGCCGCCGGACACCCCGGCGCGCAGGTGCAGGCGCTGGCCCAGGCGGGCGGCCAGGGTCAGGCGGGCGGCGCGGCCATGCGCTTCGGCGGCCGCCTGGCAGGCCTGCGCGGCCTGTTGCAGCGGCCACCACGCCAGGACAGCGTCACCCTGGTGCTGCAGAACATCGCCGCCGCGTGCCTCCAGGCTCAGGATCATGACCTGCACGAATTCCTGCATCAGGGTCTGGTAGTTCCGCAGCGGGAGCTGCTGGGCCATGGTGGTACTGCCGACCAGATCGACCATCACAAAGCACGCAAGGATGCTGTCGTGGGCACCGGGAAGGGGAAGCAGCAGGTCAGCCATAGGACCCCTTCATCATGAAGCACGTAAGGTGGCAGCGAAAGGCCTGAATCGCCGGACGTCAAACGGCTCTGAGGAACAAGTCACAGCAGATCCGTTACTCGCCGGGGAACACAGTGGGATTGATCTTGACCTTTCCGGTCAAGTCTATTGCTCAGTAGAACTACGGAGCCAGAAACCCATGCAGCGGCGGCAGCGTTCGGAAGGCCAACCAGTCACCCACCGCGACCTCCGGGAGCGGCCCGAAGCCTCCCAGAACCATCGGCAAGCGCGCCTGCACCACCAGCGCGCCCGGCATCACGGCCAGCACCCGCCCCACGCCCTCCACAGCCGACACGCCCACCACTGACAGCGCCTCGGGACCACCCGGGACAGGGGCCGTGCCCTGCGGGTCGAGCACACCGTTCACCACCACACGCCCCGGCCCCGGCAGCGCCGCGTACGGCCCGGAACGGTCGAACAGGTACAGCACCCGCCCACCGGAAGCGAACTCCAGCAGCGGGCTGCCCTCGCGCTGCGGGTACAGCGTTCCGTCCGCCGCGAACGCCGCGAAGCGCGCCGTGAACTCCCGCTCCGACGTTTCCAGCGTCAACGCGTCCCCCCACTCTTCGGAACTAAGTACACTGCGTTTATCTTGTCGATAAACCGCGCGGAGCGCGTAACAGCAGAAAGTACGTTGGAGCGGGAATGGAGAGTTTCCGGTGCTTTCCCGGAATCTCGCCATGTTAGCTTCAACGTACTGAACCGCCAGGACATCACCATTCCCTGAAGTCTAGCGCACACTCCGCAGCCCGCCCGGGCCGGGGGCCATGCACTGACCATGCGGCTCTGTGCGGGGTCATTCTCTATTCAGGTCGGCTGGGTCGTACAAGTCATTCGGGTCATCTGGGTCATCCAATTGATCCAGGTCCAGCCAGTCCAGGTCAGGGCGGCCCACGGCCAGCCGCTGCTCGCCCGTCAGGGTATCCAGCAGCGCGTCGGCCCGCTCCAGTGCGAAGGTCCCCTCGACCTCCCGCTGCACGTGAATGAAGGCCAGTCCCAGCAGGCGTTCGAGCACCGCCCAGGCCAGCGTGCCCGGCGGGTGGGCGTCACGGGCGCGCTGCAGCAGGGTGGCGGTCAGGCGGTCGTCGCCGTCCGCGAAGGCCTGCGCCGCCGCGCGCGGCACCAGCCGCCGCAGGGAGGGCCGGTCATTCAGGTCAGGGTCCGCCACGTCACGTCCACGATCACGCCGGCCAGCATGGTCAGCGCCAGCCACATGTTCGCGTCGAAGAATGCCACGTTCACCTTCGCCAGGTCGTTCGGGTTCAGGATGCGGTGTTCGAACAGCAGAATGCCGCCCATCGCCAGCGCCGCGAGGTAATACCAGAAGCTCGCGCCCGCCAGCACGCCGACCAGCAGCAGCAGCGCGAAGGTCAGGGCGTGACTGGCCGCCGCGATCCGCAGGGCGCGCGCGATCCCGAAACGGGCCGGGATACTCCGGACGCCGTTCTGCACGTCGAACTCCCGGTCCATCGTGGCGTAGATGACGTCCAGGCCGATCATCCAGAAGATCACGACTGCCCACAACGCCCAGGCAGGCGGCGCGAATTCACCCGTCACGGCAATCCAACCGCCGGCCGCCGCCGCGCCGTCCGTCACGCCCAGCCACGCGTGACACAGCCACGTGAACCGCTTGGTGTACGGGTACCCGATCAGGAACACCACGGCCAGTGGCAGCAGCGCCAGACACAGCGGGTTCAGTTGCGCCGCCGCGAACGCCATGACGATCAGACTGACGATCACCAGCGTCCACGCCTGCGCCGGGCTGACCTTCCCGCTCGGCACCTCCCGGCCCGCGGTGCGGGGATTACGGGCGTCAATGAACCGGTCGATCACGCGGTTGGCGCCCATCGCGGCGGTGCGGGCGGCGGCCATGGCGACCGTCACCCACACCAGCACGCCCCAGCCGGGCCAGCCCGTGCCACTGTGCTGCAGGCTGGCCAGCAGCATTCCCGCGTACGCGAACGGCAGCGCGAACACGGTGTGTTCGAACTTCACCAGGTCCAGGTAGGTTTTCACGCGCGACTTCACTCCGGTTCCCACGACGCCTTCACTCACAATGCCGCAGAATACGCCTCCGGGCTGCCCGCGCGCCCCCTACCCACCCGCCCCGTTTTTGCTATAGTGCTCAGGCGCGCGGTGCTTGACGAGGCGTAGCGCAGGCCGGTAGCGCACTTGGTTTGGGACCAAGGGGTCGCTGGTTCGAATCCAGTCGCCTCGACCAGACTGCTCTGAACAGGCAGCACAACGCAGCGCGCCGCACGCGGGATTGGTGTAGTGGTAGCACAGCAGCCTTCCAAGCTTCTGGCCTCGGTTCGAATCCGTGATCCCGCTCCACAGACCGGCCCCCACCCCAGGGGGCCCTTTTCCTTTCTACCTCTTCTCTCCTCTCTTTCGTTTACGGCCCACGCACGCGCCCTTAGCTCAGCTGGATAGAGCAACCGCCTTCTAAGCGAGGCGGTTCTTTTTTTGCCCCCGTTCACGACGGCATATAAATACTGTGCAGATTGAGCAGTATTCCGTCCTGGACATCATTCTCAGAACTCACAGTATTTCAGTGCCGTGTTCATCGGAATTCTTTTTTCCTAGCAATCTACGGGAAATGGCCCGCAAATGGCCCGTGACTATACAGTCGTATTCATCGTCCAGCACGCACTTGACTGGGGTGCAGCTTGCCTTATACAGTCGGGGCCATTTTTTCCTACTGCGGCCCTTCAGTACCTGGGTTTTCCCAATTTTCTTTCGGCGAAAGATTGAGCAGTTCCAGACACTGAGGGCATGAGCCACAACATCAGGATCATCCCGGCCCGGCATTCTTCTCTCACACCTGCCCTTCTCGACGTGCTGATTCGCATCACACCGCAGGCAGCAACAGAAGCACCCCCTGTTGACCTCGCCCTGGTCGTCGACACCAGCGGCAGCATGAACGGCACCGCCCTCAATCAGGCCCGCGACGCGATTCACGCCCTGATCCCTCAGTTCCGCCCCGACGACCGCGTGGCGCTGGTGACCTACGCCACCGGCCCCACCATGCAACTGCCCCTTCTCCCTCTCGGTGATGGGCTCCCGCTGCGCCAGCGTCTCACCCACCTGCGTGCCTCGGGCAACACGGCCCTGCACGCAGGCTGGCAGCTGGGCACCGGCCTGCTGATAGGGGCGCGGCACCCCGCTCGGCTCTCCAGCGTTCTCCTCCTGACCGACGGCAAGCCCAATGTCGGCGAAACGCGCCCCACCGCGCTGGCCGCCGACCTGCGCCACGCCCTGCTGCAGGGCATCAGTACCAGCGTGGTCGGCAGCGGCCTGCGCTACAACGAGACACTGCTCGAACGGCTCGCCGACGCCGGGGACGGGCACTTCCATCATGCCGAGCAACCCCATGAACTTGGGCACCTGCTGAGCACCGAGCTCGCCCACCTCCACAGCACCGTCGGACGCCAGGCCCGCCTGCGGGTTGAGGGGATCGAGGTGATCGACGTCCTCAACGACCTGCCCCGCGAAGGGTACGACCTGCTGCTCCCACCACTGCGGGCCGGAGGGGAGATGCGCCTGCTGCTGCGCGTGCGCGCCCACGCCGGGCAGACGGCACAACTCAGCCTCACCTGGACGGACCTGCAGGGGCACGCCCAGCGTCAGGACCTGACCTTCACCGTGCTGCTGGCCGTGGGGGTGACCGGACCGGAGCATCCCGAGGTCGTCCAGCGACGCGCTGAGCTGCTCGCCGCCCGCGCCCAGCGGGAACTCGCCGGGCACCTCGACGGCGGCGACGTGGCCCGCGCACTGGACACCCTGACGCTCAGCCGCCGCCACCTGCTGCGTGCCCAGGCAGGCGGTGCTGACGTGGGAAGCGACCTGGAGGAACTGGGCGAGCTGGAACGGCAGGTCCGGCGCGGTGAGCGTCAGGCGGCCAGCAAGAAGGCCCGCAGTCAGGCGTACTCCAAGTCCACCGGACGGGACTGAACATGCTCACCGGCCAGACCTGGATTCACCTGCCGGACGATCTCCCCCGCGTGGCAGGGGTCGCCGACTTCGAGCTCGCCGTCATGGCAGGCACGCTGATCCACCGGCGGGTCCCCTGGGTGCGGTCACAGCGGTGGTGGGATCTCCCGGAGACCGGCACCTTATATATAGGGGGCTCTCAGCAGTACCTGCGGGCCGTGTACCTGATCTCCCGGCGCGGCTTCGTGATCGAGTGCTTTCACCACGGCGAGCCGTACCACCTGGGATTCAGCGCCGACGTGGATGACCTCGTGCGCGTCCTGCGTCTGGCGTTCCTGGTGCCCGAAGAGTTCCGCCGCCTGCCCTGGCTCCCCAGCCTCCGACCCGACCCCGACGTCAGTGGCGCGTGGGCACGCGCCTACGGGCGCCTGCTCGAACTTCCCGCCCCCCGCAGCCGCCCCCTCGACCCCCGCACCCCCGAGCAGGAGAAGACCGACGTGCTGAGGATGATCCGCCTGGAGGGACTGATCCCCCAGATCACGCAACTGCGTGCCCGGCTTGACCGACGACTCCTGGCACTTCGGTCAGACGAACCCATCCAGGCTTGAGGGGAGGCGCGGGCCTCCCCTTCTTCAGTACCTCTCGGTCGCGGCCTGCCACGCCGCCCGCAACTCCCGCCCAGTGTGGGCGTCGATCAGATCGAGGATGAGCGGATTGGCCTGCGCCTGGGGCCGGACGGCCAGCACCCGGCGCACCACGTCGTCGTCGGCCAGCTCAGGGTGCAGAACGGTCAGCGCGAAGCTCGCCACGGCAGGGCTGCGGCTGATCCCCGCAAAGCAGTGGACGTGCAGTTCCTGACCGGCGCCAGGGCCGACCAGGAAGCGTTCAATCTGACGCAGGTGCCAGGGCTGCGGCGGCTCGTCGAGGTCATCGCCGTCGGCGTCGTGGAACACCAGGGTCAGCAGGGGGCCGTCATGCGCTTCAACGGCGTCCGGGAGGGGATCACCGGGGTCGCGCAGGCTGATGAGCGCAATCCCGACGGGCAGGGCTGGGAAGTCGGTGACGCCGCTGACGCTGATATTCACTGGTCCTCCTGGGGCACCTGCTTCTCGTACTCGGGCATGACCGGATTCTGGGCGACCAGCAGGTGCCAGCCCTCCCGACCACTGCGGGCCACGGCGAGGTGCCGCGCCGTGATGCCCATCTCCTGACTGTTGAACTCGGCGTTCAGGCTCTCGATGAGGGTGTCCTCGATCTGCACGAGCAGTCTGGGCGAGACGGTCAGCGGCAGGATCAGGATCAGGTAGCCGCCAGCCCGTACGGCGTTGATCGTGTTCTCCAGGATCTTCTCTAACCAATCGGCATAGCCCTCGTCGCTCTGCTCGTAGCCGTCGGCGACCAGGTTCAGGGTGGTGGGCAGCGGCGGGTGCAGGAAGAGCAGGTCGACCAGTGGGTGCGCGGTGCCCTCCAGTACCTCCAGCAGGTCCTCTTCCAGCAGGTTGATCTCCCGGATGAAGGGCTGGGCGGGGAAACGGTCGCTGGCCCAGGCAGCGTGCCCGAGGTGCGTGGCGATGCGGGCGATGGTGCCGCTCCCGGCCATCGGGTCGGCGACCGTGCCGACGCCCGGCAGGTACTGCGCGATCAGGCTGCGCGCCACCGCCGGGTGCAGGCCCTCGACGAATTCAACCTCGTGATCCCCGTACACCCAGGCGACGTCCTGCGCGCCGTACAGGCGGGGCGTGCGCCGGGTCTGCGGGTCGGGTGCCAGCCACCCGCTGCCCAGGGCCTGCGGGCCAGGTAGCTGGTCTGCGAGGTGCTGGGCCAGCTGGCGGCGCTGGGCGGGCAGTTTCCCGCTCAATACGAGACCGTCGAGCTTGCCGTCCCGTTCCTCGGCGTTCAGCTTCTCCAGCAACTGGAAGTTCGCGCCCCCGGCCAGCAGGGCGCGTCGCGTGACGCCCCAGCGGGCCAGGTAGCGCAGGTGGTGACGGAAGTGGCGGTAGCTGACGCCTGTGTCATCGGCTACCGCCTGAAAATCGAGCTGTCCGGCATTCAGGTCCTGCATGAAGCGTTTCATGAGGTGTTCGTCCTGCTCGGGCGTTTCAGGCGTCGGCTCGTGCGCTTCGCCGTAGTGGTGAGCGACCCAGCGCAGCAGCTGGGCGTAGGTGGTCCAGGTGTGTCCAGGTCGCGGCATACCCGTATTCTTTCATAGTCAATCTTTTTCGTCGAACGAAAAATAGCTTAGGCTATCTGGTCGATCTGCCAGTCTGAACGCGCTGGTTCTGTACGGTCAGAGCTCGTCGCTGCTCTGTTCTTCGGCCTTGCGACGGGCGGCTTTCATGGCCTGATAGCGGGCGCGGCGCTCGGCGACGCTACTGGCTCCCTCAGCGAGAGCGGCAGCGATGCCTTCGGACATGGCGATCTTCCTGGCGATCTGCTCGTCGGTCAGCTCCTCGGGGTTGACTTCCACGCCCAGCTCCCGGAGTCCGGCGAACGTCGCCTCGTTCGCGGCCTTCCACTGCGCCACCTTCGCCTTCATCTCCTCTGTCATCAGCTCCTGCTGGTCATCCATCTTTCCTCCCCTTTCAGCGTCCAGCTGACTCCGTAGTATCCCTGGCCACCCTTTTTTCCGTCGAAAGAAATATTCCCGATATATGCGGTCTCCTCCTGCACGTTCATGTGCTTTCCTGAGATACCGCCTACCGTCACGCTCTCACTTCTCCCCCGTCGAGGCCCGCATGAAACCCGAAGAACAAGCACGGCTCCTGATCGACCAGCAACTCACGGCCGCCGGGTGGGTCGTACAGGACTACAAGACAGCCGACCTGCACGCCGCCGACGCTGTCGCCCTGCGCGAAGTTCCCACCGCCGCCGGGCCCTGCGACTACATGCTGTTCTACAGGCGCCGCGCCATCGGGATCGTCGAGGCCAAACCCGAGGGCACCTCCCTGATCGGGGTCAGCGAGCAGACCGAGAAGTATGCCAGCGGCCTGCCCCCGCACCTGAAGGTCGTTGCCGACCCCCTCCCCTTCGGGTACGAAGCGAACGGGCACGCCATCCAGTTCCGGGACCTGCGCGACCCCGACAGCCGCTCCCGGCCCGTGTTCTTCTTCCATCAGCCCGCCACGCTGAACAGCTGGGCGCGGCAACCCCTGACCCTGCGCGGACGCCTGCGCCACCTGCCCCCCCTGGCCCGCACCGGCCTGCGGGACGCGCAGTTCGAGGCGATCACCAAGCTGGAGCAGTCCCTGGCGCAGGACCGCCCCCGCGCCCTGATCCAGATGACGATGGGCAGCGGCAAGAGCTACACCGCCGTCGCCAGCGCCTACCGCCTCCTGAAGTACGGCGGGGCGCGGCGGGTCCTGTTCCTGGTCGATCGGGGCAACCTGGGCCTGCAGGCCCTCGGGGAGTTCAGCAACTTCACCGCCCCCGACGACGGCCGCAAGTTCACCGAGCTGTACGGTGTGCAGCACCTGAACAGCAACACCATCGACCCGAACGCGCAGGTCGTGATCACCACCATCCAGCGCCTGTACTCCATCCTGCGCGGCGAGACCGACTTCGACGCCGGGAACGAGGAACGCAGCGCCTACGAACTCGGCGGCGCCGACGACGGCCCGGACACCGAACGCCTCGTCTCGTACGACCCCCGGCTGCCCATCGAGACCTTCGACTTCATCATCGCCGACGAATGCCACCGCTCCATCTACGGCACCTGGCGGCAGGTGCTGGAGTACTTCGACGCCTTCCTGACCGGCCTGACCGCCACGCCCGACGCCCGCACCATCGGATTCTTCAACAGCAACCTGGTGATGGAGTACGGGCATGAGCGCGCCGTGGCTGACGGCGTGAACGTCGACTTCGACGTGTACCGCATCCGCACCGAGATCAGCGAGAAAGGCGCCGCCGTCGCCAGCGGCGAATACCTCGACTACCGCGACAACCGCACCGGCAAGGTCGAACTGCGGCAACTGGACGACACCTTCGAGTACGCCGCCACGCACCTCGACCGCACCGTCGTCGCGCCCGACCAGATCCGCACGATCATCCGCGAATACCGCGACACCGTCCTGCCCCTCGTGTTCTCCGACCGTACCCACACGCCCAAGACCCTGATCTTCGCCAAGAACGACAGCCACGCCGACGACATCGTCAAGATCGTCCGCGAAGAATTCGGGAAGGGCAACGACTTCTGCAAGAAGATCACGTACGGCGTCACCGGCGAACGCACCGACACCCTGATCCAACAGTTCCGGAACAGCTTCAACCCCCGCGTGGTCGTCACCGTCGACATGATCGCCACCGGCACCGACATCCGCTCCCTGGAAGTCCTGCTGTTCATGCGGGACGTGAAAAGCCGCACCTACTTCGACCAGATGAAGGGACGCGGCACCCGCGTCGTGGACCCCGAGGAACTCCGCAAGGTCAGCAGCGACGCCAAGGCCAAGGGCTTCTTCCTGCTCGTCGACGCGGTCGGCGTGACTGAGACCGACAAGAGCGAGGCCCGCCCCCTGGAACGCCAGCGCAGCGTCTCGCTGGAGAAACTGCTGCACAACGTCGGACTGGGAGACACCCGCGAAGACACCCTGCGCTCCCTGGCCGGACGCATTGCCCGCCTCGACCGCAGCCTCAGCCCCCAGCAACGCCAGGAGATCGAGGAACTCGCCGGGCAACCCATCCGCACCCTGATCGGCACCCTGCTGAGCAGCGTCGACCCTGACACCGCCCAGAACCGCGCCGAGGCCACCGCCGCCGCCGAGCACCGCGCCGTCACCCCCGAGGACCTTCAGGACGCCACCGACGACCTGCGCGACGAGGCAGCCCGCCCCTTCAGCGCGCCCGCACTGCGCGAACTGATCACTCACACCGCCCGCCGGAACGAGACCGTCATCGACATCCTGACCAAGGACCAGGTCATCGGCGGCACGCACGTCGTCCGCGAAGCTCCAGAAGACGTCGCCCGGCGCGTCGCCGAAGGCCGCGTCCAGACCTTCCAGGCATTCATCGAGGCGCACCGCGACGACATCGACGCCCTGAGCATCCTGTACGCCCAGCCGTACGCGCAGCGCCGCGTCACCTTCCGGCAGATCAAGGCCCTGGCCCGCGCCCTGGAGAAACACGACCCCACCCTGACCCCCGAACACCTGTTCGAGGACTTCGCCACGCTGGACGCCACCCACGTCCGCGCCCAGGACGCCCGCCGCCTCCTGACCGACCTGATCACCCTGGTCCGCTACGCCACCCGCCAGGTCGACACCCTGGAGCCGTTCATCAGCACCGTCCACACCCGCTTCGACCGCTGGCTGCACGACCACGAAACCCAGCACGGCCCCTTCACCGACGAGCAGCGCCGCTGGCTGCACCTGATCCGCGACCAGATCGCCACCGACCTCGACGTGGCCGAACCGGACCTGCAGCACATGCCCTTCGACGCCTTGGGCGGCCTGACCCGCGCCCGCAGCGTCTTCGGGGACGGGCGCCTGCGCGCCCTGCTGGCTGAACTGACCACCACCCTCGCCGCGTGACCCCGGAGGTCCCCATGCCCACCCTGAACCGTCTCGTGACTGCCGCCGTTGCCCTGAGCGGCACCGCCGCCGCCGCCCCCTACCTGGGCACCACCACCCCCTTCACCAGCACCAGCTTCTGCCGAGCGCACACCTGCAAACTGGTCGCCACCGTCCCCATCAACTCACAAGACCAGCTGCACTACGACGTGGACGGCCGCTGGCGCGTCATCGTGTGGCGCTACCCCAACGACCTGAAGCGTGTCGGCGGCCAGCAGTATGCCAAGTTCCTGAACCGCGTGAACGGCGTCAGCATGGTCTGGTACGGCGTACAGGACACCCCCTTCGGGTCCGAGGGGGCCTTCGCTGAACTCGTGACCTTCACCACCGGCAAAGCCCTGAGCAAGGACACCGCCCTGAAATGGCTGGACGACAGCAGCCCCGAGAGCGAGCTGCGGTACTAGAACAACTTCGGAGTCTTCCGCAACAGCAGCGTGCTGCCGGGCGCGAACATGGGTATCCTGGAGATGCTCATCTCAGTGATTCCCCGGTGAACGGATCATTCCCGCCTATCCCTTACTGGTGGTACGGCCAACTCCGCGCCCTTCAACTGATTGACGAGCTCCACCGCGTCGGCTTCGAGCAGCTGCGGTTCGCCCGCACCCAGGACATGATGCACATCCGCGTCTACATCTGCGCCGCCCGCCTGACCGACAATCCCAACTGCCTCCTGGCGGAACCGGGCATTCAGGTCGTCATCAATGGTGACGGGAGCTTCCAGCTGTTCTCCCCAGACGACGCGAACCACAACCTGATGCAGCTGTCCGAGAAGTGGACCATCCTTCTGAACGGTACGGGTCACCCCCGGCACCTGGCCGGAGAGTTCATCATGGATTTCCACGACTACCTGCGCCCCGCGTACGGCGCCGACCACGAGTACCGCCAGTGGTTCCGTCAGCTCCGCCCCCACCTTCAACAGGGGCGGCTGCCCGTCATGGTCTACGACTCCGATGTGCACAGCAGGGCGTGGCGAGGCGCCGAGCACATCGGCATGGTGGACAGTGCAGGGAAGGCCATCCTGCTGCCCGCGCCGCCCGCGAACCCGTTCATCGAGGTCACGCGGTGACCACCCCACCCGCCTGGCGCGTCCACGCCCGCACCCTGCTCCTGCTGGACGAACTGCACCGCATCGGCTTCGAGCAACTGCGGTTCGCCCGCACCCGCTCGACAGGGCACATCCGAATCCAGCTGTACGCCGCGAAACTCGCCAATGGCCCCGACTGGATCGTGGAACCGACCGGCCTGCACCTGTTCATCTCGGACATCGAGGGCCAGTTCATGCACCTGCAGTACCCGCAGGGACACCGTGACGACGCCCCCCTGGCCCGCAAGTGGACGGACCTGCTGAGCAGCCCCATGAAACCCCAGCACCTGGCTGGGGAGTTCATCCTGGACTTCCCCGAACTGCTGCGCCCCGCCTACGGCCCCGACCACGAATACCGCCAGTGGTTCCGGCAACTCCGCCCCCACCTGCAGCAGGGCCGCCTGCCCCTCACGTACGACGAGGACTTCTCGATCTACGGCAACGGCTGGAACCCCCACACGCACAGCGTCGTGACTGACCAGCACGGGCAAGAAACCCTGCTGCCCGCGCCGCCCGCCAACCCCTTCCTGCAGGCTACGAGGTGAGCGGCGCCGCCCGCGCCGTCATGGTCGCCCCCTACGCTCCCAACCACGAGGAACCGCTGTTCCCGCTACTTGGCCGGAAGAAGTAAACCCCGCCGGACGGCTACCTTGCGGTCAACGAAACGGGCGACGCCTGCGACAATGAAGGCAATGAGCCAGTCGCCTGACACGCCCGAATTCTCCAGCCCCATCCCCGCAGGCTGGGCAGCAACCACGCTGGGCTCGATAGTTAATAGCATTTCAAGCAAGGTAGAGCCTAAAGATGCCCGCTAAGCTCAATACATAGGGCTGGAGCATATATCTAAGTCCACTGGTATTATAATTGGAAGAGGCATCGCATCCGATGTAACGAGCACCAAGACAGCCTTTTCATCAGGCAATATCCTTTACGGGAAGCTGCGTCCTTATTTAAATAAAGTTGCCGTGCCGAAATTTGATGGGATCTGCTCAACAGACATCATGGTTTTTGAGCCATTATGCGGGATCGACGGACTATACATACAAAAACTACTTCGTAACTGCTCAGCAGGGGACGATCAGACAGAGAAATTGGGCATGAGAATATCCCCCGTGAACACGCTGACCAGTCC
>NZ_JAGLBB010000042.1 GCF_018260555.1 Deinococcus sp.
GGCATTTTCGGTCTTCACAAACAGAAAGTGTCCCCTACCGGGGACGCTTTCTCATAATTTCTGTCAGGCGGTCAGGTTGGTGCAGTTCCGAATCAATCCGAGCGGATGCGAATAGGAACGCCATACGCCCCTTCGCGGTATGGAGCCGCAGGCGGTGTCTTCCCGACTGTCGCGGAATGGCGCGGAATCCGTATGAGCAGTTTGCAAAGATCGCTCGCTCCGAGCGGACTCGTAGCGCTGAGCCGCAGTGCTGATAGCAGCCAGGCGGATTCCAGGTACGCAGGTTTCAACGCGGAGGCGTTGTCGGTCGTGGACGACACAGACGGCATCCGCAGGAGGCGCTGATCACGTTACGAGTGTTTCTTTCTGCGCCACGCCCTTCGGATGGTTGGCCCAGCCCACCGCTTTTTTTGAATCGGCCTTGGAACTGTTTCCATTGACAGGGCCCCGGCGAGCATGTAACCTGACGCTACCTGAAATTAATACATGTGGAACCGTTTCCCAGATGAAGCGGGCTGGGCCTGTCCAGCACCCACCAAGGGGGATGCATGAGGAAAGCTATTGCACTCGTGAGTTTAACCGTCGCCATTGCCGCCGCCACCAACGCCAGCGCCGTCACTGTGACGCTTGCCTGCGGAACCGTGGGCCAGGAACTTCAGCTCTGCAAGGACGGCGCTACTCGCTGGGCCAAGAAAACGGGCAACATCGTCAAGATCTTCGAGAGCCCCAACCTGACCAACGACCGCCTGGGCTTGTACCAGCAGCAGCTGGCCGCCAAGAGCAGCGATATCGACGTGTACCAGCTGGATGTCGTGTGGCCCGGCTTTCTGGCCCAGCACTTCGTAGATCTAAAGGGCAAGGTCCCCGCCGCTGAAGTCAACGCGCACTTCAAGGGCATCATCGACGCCAACACCGTAAACGGCAAACTGGTCGCCATGCCCTGGTTCACCGACGCCGGCCTCCTGTTCTACCGCACCGACCTGCTCAAGAAGTACGGTTTCAGCGCCGCCCCCAAAACCTGGACGGAACTGGCCCTGATGGCCAGCAAGGTCCAGGCCGGCGAGCAGAAAACCAATAAGTCTTTCGCCGGGTACGTGTGGCAGGGCAAGAACTACGAGGGCCTGACCTGTGACGCCATGGAGTGGCTGGTCTCCTTCGGCGGCGGTACCATCGTCGACAGCACTGGCAAAATCACCATCAACAACGCCCAGGCCGCCAAAGCTCTGGATACCGCCGCCAGCTGGATCAAGACCATCAGTCCCGCCGGCGTCACCACCTACGGTGAAGAGGAAGCGCGCGGCATCTTCCAATCCGGGAACGCCATGTTCATGCGCAACTGGCCGTACGCCTGGGCGCTCGGCCAGGGCGATGACAGCAAGGTCAAGGGCAAGATCGGCGTGGCACCCCTGCCCAGCGGCGGTAGCCGCAACGCCGCGACCCTCGGCGGCTGGCAGCTCGGCGTGAGCACCTACAGCAAGAACCAGGCCGCCGCCATCGAGCTCGTTCGCTACCTGTCCGGCCCGGCCGAGCAGAAGATCCGCGCCATCGAGGGTACGTACAACCCAACCATCCAGGCGCTGTACAAAGACAAGGACATCCTGAAGGCCAACCCCTTCTTCGGCAGCCTGTACAGCGTGTTCACGAGCGCCGTCGCGCGCCCTTCCGGCCCCACGAAAGGCAAGTACAACCAGGTGTCGCAGGCGTTCAGCTCTACCGTCAGTGACGTGCTGAACGGCAAGATGAAGGGGCAGGCCGCCGTGGCCAAGCTCTCGACCGACCTGGCCCGCATCAAGGGTCGCGGCTGGTAAGTGTTCACCACACGGCCTCGTTCGGGCCGGTGTGGGTCAGGGGGGGACGTCCGCGCCTGGGTGTCCCCTCCCCCCTTCCATTCTCTGATACGCACTGCCGTTTGTTTCGGCGAGAACCCGCAACCGCGCCGGGCCGCAATCTTCCGGGTCAGCAATCCCGTCTACTCGGACTCGCATCCGCGCGCATGGAGCGGTTGTCGAACCCCATTCCACCGATGAACGGATCGTGGGCACGGGGCCCAAAGCGTGCGTGTAATACGGATTCCGCTCCATTCCGCCACAGTCGGAACAGCGCCGCCTGCGGCTCCATACCGCGAAGGGGCGTATCCTGTTCCTACTCGCATCCGCTCGGATTGATTCAGAACTGCACCGAATCAATCGGAATCCGTATAACTTCAACGTGTCTCGCTGTTCCCTCACGGCATTCCGGTGCCCGCCATTCATTCACCGGAACATTCCGGTTAACGGTAGCGAATGATCCGGGGCCGCCCATCAATGCCCGCTCTGTGCCCCCTCTGTGCCCGGCCCGCCTGGATACCCGCGCCGTTCTGACCACGTGCCGAAGGAGGCTTTCCGATCATGACCGTGAATGCTGCGCCGCAACCCACCAAGACCCGTAGCATTGCGGCGGCCCGCGCCCGACAGGCCTTCTGGCTACTGCTGCCCACCCTGATCGCTATTGCGTTGGTCGCCGGGTACCCGTTGTACCGCACCATCTACTTCGCGCTGTTCGAGGCGAACCTGACTACCCCGGATCAGCGGACGTTCATCGGTCTGGAGAACTTCTGGTTTACCACTGACGACGGTATCGCGCTGGGCTTCCTGCAGGACCCCAAGTGGTGGGGCGCCGTGAAGAACACGCTGCAATTCACAGTGGTCTCTGTGTTCCTGGAGACGGTGTTCGGAATGATCATTGCGCTGGTCGTGAACAGTGCGTTCAAGGGCCGCGGGTTTCTGCGGACCGCCATGCTGGTCCCCTGGGCGATTCCCACGGTCGTCTCGGCGCAGATGTGGGCGTACCTGTACAACGACTCCTTCGGCCTGGTAGGGCGCGGCCTGCTGGGCGGCGTGGCGCTGCTGGCCAGCTCCAACGAGTTGCTGGGAGTCGAGCAGCGCATCTGGGCGATGATCGCGGTGGATGTCTGGAAGACCACGTCGTTCATGGCGCTGCTGCTCCTGGCAGGGTTGCAGAGCCTGCCGGGCGACATGTACGAGGCAGCCGACATGGACGGCGCGAGCAAGTGGACACAATTCTGGCGGCTGACGCTGCCACTGCTCCGCCCGGCACTCCTGGTGGCACTGGTGTTCCGCAGCCTGGACGCCCTGCGCGTGTTCGACATCATGTCCGTGATGCTGGGGAACGTCAGCGCGGCCCGCACCAGCATGACCGGGTACGCCCGTCAGGCGCTGATCGACAATCAACTGCTGGGCATGGGCAGCGCCGTGAGCGTGGCCGTGTTCGTGATCATCATGGTGATCGTCGTGATCTACGTCACGGCGTTCCGCGTGCGGTTTGACTGAACTCCCACACACGGAGGTGAACACATGAACCTGAAAAGCAAGAGTCCCGCCCTGTACTACCTACAACGCGCCGCGTTCTACCTGCTGGTGATCGTGATCGGCGTGTACCTGCTCGCTCCATTCTTCTGGGCGGTCCTGACCAGCCTCCGTTCGCCTGGCGACCTGTTCCTGACGCCCACGCAGTTCATGGCGGCGCAAACCACCCTCAGCAACTACACCGAGGTGTTCGCCAACCCGAACTTCCAGCGCGGCCTGCTGCAATCGCTGATCGTGGCGGTCGGATCGGTCGCCATCAGCCTGCTGCTGGGTGCGTTCTCGGCCTACGCGCTGGGCCGATTCCGGTTCAAGGGCAAGGCCGTCGTGATGTACGTGATCCTGGCGGTCAGTGTGTTCCCGCAGATCGCAGTGCTCTCGGGCCTATACACCCTGATCAACACCTTCGGGCTGTACAACAACCCACTGGGCCTGATCACGTCGTACCTGATCTTCACCATTCCGTTCACGGTATGGGTGCTGACCAGTTTCGTGCGTGACATTCCAGGCGAACTGGAAGAAGCGGCGCTGGTAGACGGCGCCAGCCCCCTGCAGACGCTGTTCCTGGTCCTGTTTCCGGTCATGATGCCGGCGCTGGTCACGACGGGCCTGCTGGCGTTCATCAACGCCTGGAACGAGTACCTCTTCGCGCTGACGTTTACCAGTACCAACCGAACCGTGCCGGTCGTGATCGCGAATTACTCTGGGGCCACGCAGTTCGACCAACCGTGGGGACAGATCATGGCCGCCAGCATCGTGGTGACGGTGCCCCTGATTATTCTGGTGCTGGTGTTCCAACGCAACATCGTGTCTGGCCTGACTGCCGGGGCCGTCAAGGGCTGATCCAGCCCGGCGGTCCGTCACGGCGGAGGGGGCCGCGCGCTCCGGAACGATGCTGGTCACACGCGGCCCCCGCCACCTGATACGGATTCCGCTCCATTCCACCACAGTCGGAAAAGCGCCGCCTGCGGCTCCATGCCGCGAAATCCGTATGCTGTTCCTACTCGCGTCCGCTCGGATTGATTAGGAAGTAACCGAATCAATCGGAATCCGTATGACAGGTTGACCTGCTTCGATGCTGGTCACTGCTCACACGGAATCCGCTTCACTACCGCAAAGGGGCGTCTCTTGCTCCCACTCACCCCGCCGGGCACGATGCTGCCCATTCGGTGATCAGATGCTGAGGGTTTTGGCGCAGCGGTACAGGTCGCGGCTCACGTCCTTGCGTTTCTGCCAGGTGTCGCTGAGCGGCACGTAGACGATGCCGTGGTTCTGGCGGCCGATCATGACGTTGCTGCGGCCGTCCATCAGTGCGTACACGGCGGCTTCGCCCAGGCGGCTGGCGAGCACCCTGTCGCTGCTGACGGGGCTCCCGCCGCGCTGGATGTGACCCAGGATGCTGACGCGGGTTTCCATGCCCGTGCCGGCCTGGATGGCGTCGGCCACGCCCTGAGCGCCACCCGGGTAGCCTTCCGCGACGATGATGATGCTGCCGGTCTTGCCCTTGGCGACGCTCTGCTTGACGACGTCCAGGACGCAACTGACGTCCTTGGCGTCTTCTGGAATGAAGACTTCCTCGGCGCCTCCGGCCACGGCGACGTCCAGGGCGATGTGGCCGGCGTGGCGGCCCATGACTTCGATCACGAAGATGCGCTCGTGGCTGGCCCCGGTGTCGCGAAGTTTATCCACGGCGTCCAGGGCGGTCTCGACGGCCGTGAAGTACCCGATGGTGTGGTCGGTGCCGTACAGGTCGTTGTCGATGGTGCCGGGCAGGCCGATCACGGGAATGCCGTGCTCCTGCTGGAGGGCGTGCGCCCCGTGGAAGCTGCCGTCGCCGCCAATGACGATCAGCCCGTCCACGTTCCAGTCGCGCAGGTGTTGCGCGCCGCGCGCGCGGCCTTCCGGGGTGCGCCAGGTGGAGCTGCGGGCGGTCAGGAGGATGGTGCCGCCGCGCTGGATGGTGTTGGCCACGTCGCGCGGCCCGAGGGTCTGTAACTCCCCGCGGTGCAGGCCGGAGAAGCCGCGGCGCACACCGACGACCCCGACGCCCTCGAAGGTGGCGGTGCGCACGACCGCGCGGATGGCGGCGTTCATGCCGGGGGCGTCGCCGCCGCTGGTCAGGACGGCGATCCGGCGCACGCCGCTGGGGTTGGGGTGACGGGTGGCTTGAGCGGTGAGGGGGGCGGCGTGGGATGCGGTGTGGGCGGCGGGGGCGTGCTGGTCGGTCATAGTGGCCTCGCTTCATGGGCGGCGTGTCGGCGGTTCGGCCTGGGTGCCGGTGGCCTGTAATGCCAGAGCATATGCGTCATTCTTACGCAAACCCTGCGATACGAGAAGATCACGTATATCCCTGACCCCCAGTCCCGTGGCGGCCCAGGTCTGCGCCTGCCCCAGGTGATCGACCTGCGCGGCCTCGGCGGCCCGCTCCGCGTCACTGCGGCCCGCGACGACCACGGCAATCTCGCCGCGCACGCCACCACTGAAGTGCGCGGCCAGTTCGGTCAGGGTGCCACGCGCCGTTTCCTCGAAGCGCTTACTGAGTTCGCGCGTGACGCTGGCCGCGCGCGTTTCCCCGCACGCCTGCGCGAGGTCCAGCAGCGTGGCGTGCAGGCGGTGTGGACTCTCGTACAGCACGCTGGTTTCCGCACGGGCCGCGACGGCCGACAGGCGTTCCTTGCGCTCCCGGCCACTGCGCGGCAGGAACCCCTCGAAGGTGAAGCGCCCGCCGGGCAGGCCCGACAGGACCAGCGCGGGCACGAAGGCGGTCGCGCCGGGCAGCACCTCCACGGGAAGGCCGGCAGCCACGGCCGCCTGCACCAGCTCCGCGCCCGGGTCGCTGATGCCGGGCGTGCCAGCGTCACTGACGTACGCCAGGCGCGGGTACTTCTCCAGGACCTGCGGCGCGCGGCGCATAGTGTGCGCGTCTAGCCGCACCAGCGGCTTGCGGATGCCCAGGTGCGTCAGCAGCGCCCCGGTGCGGCGGGTGTCCTCGCAGGCGACCGCGTCGGCGGCTCGCAACACGTCCAGCGCCCGCAGCGTGATGTCACCCAGGTTCCCGACCGGGGTGGGCACCAGCCACACGCGCGCCCCGTCCGGAATGACGGGCGGGCTGAAGTCGGTGTCCGCCACTGCGTCCCGGTCCGGGTACAGGTCAGGGCCGGGTTGCGTGCCCGGGCCTCCGTGCCGGTCGGGATCAGGTCGGGGCTGTCCGGGCGGGCCAGGGTACAGACCGGTGCGCGGGTCACTCATTGGCCGGTTCTGTTCCGGGCTGCAGTGGTCCGGGGCGCAGTGGTCCGTGCCGCAGCGGCGCGGTCAGCACATGCCCGAATTCACTGGCGGCGCTGCTGGCCCGCTCGCCCAGTTGACTGGCCTGCTCACTGGCCTGCGAGCCGATCTGCGCGGCGCGTTCCGTGAAACTGGCGGCCAGTCCGGTGTTCGGTTTCAGGCGCACCTTGACCTTGCGCGGGCGCTTGAGAACGTTGGTGATGCGGGCGCGTAGCAGTTCGCCCTCGCCGACCGTGACGGTCACGACCGTGCCTTCGGGCAGGCGACCTCCGATCACGACAACCACGCCGTTTTCCACGACGCCCTTGTAGGCTTTCATGCTTCTCTCCTCTGGGCGCGGCGTTGCCGCCGCTCGGCGCTCGACAGTGATTCCCTCAACGCGACGATCTCGGACTCGCGTGCGCCAGCCAGCCGCGCGTACCGGTCGATGACTTCTGCGGCCTCGCGGCGGCGATCCAGGCGCAGCAGCATGCTGCCCAGGTGCTCGTCCGACACGAAGTACGACCGGGGATTCTGCGGATCGGCCTCTACCTGCGCGCGCGCCGCTTCCAGCCGCGCCAGGCGGACGCGGTGCCGGTTGACCTGCCAGCGCACCAGGAACGTGGCCAGTCCGAAGGTCAACAGGGCGCCCATGACCGACACGGACACGGCCTCCGGCACGCCCACCACCGATCCCAGACGCACCGTCAACGGAAAACAGAAGGCCAGGACGGCCAGGACAGCCAGGGTCGCCGCGTAGTTCACGAGCGTTCTGTCCGGACGGCCCGCCGGTTCGGTCCAGAAGTGTTCGTCGCGCCTTGCATGACGGACAGTCTAACGGGCCGGAGCGCGCCGCACCGTGCACGCCACCCGCCTTCAGTCTGCGCGTCCCCGGGAGGAGCGCGGTCAGTGCGCCGTGGTGACGTAGGCTGGCAGGCGTGAGGCTGCACCTGATCACCGTTGGAGAACCGAAACTCGCGTACGCGCGCGCCGGATGGGACGAGTACGAGAAACGCCTGCGCCGCTACCACAAGCTTCAGGTGACTCGCGTGAGCGGCCGCACCCAGGCCCTGGAAAGCGAGGCGGTGCGCCGGACGGCCGGAAAAGCCCCGCTGGTGCTGCTCGACCCGCGCGGCCGTCAATATTCCAGTGAGGACCTCAGCGGCTACCTGGACGCGCAGGCGCTGGGCGGCGTGGGCGAACTGGCCTTCGCGGTCGGCGGGCCGGACGGGCACACGGACGACCTGCGGGCCTCGGCGCACGCCCTGTGGAGTCTGGGCCTGCTGACGCTGCCGCACGACCTGGCAATGGTGGTTCTCGCCGAGGCGCTGTACCGGGCGAGCACCATCAGCGCCGGGGAACCCTATCACCGGGGCTGAGTCACCGGGGCTGAATCACCGGGGCTGAATCACCGGGGCTGAGCGCGGGCGCTGGTCCGCACCTGCGCGGGGAGGCGCGGCGTGGGCGACCGCTACGATTGGCAGCGTGAACGTCCCACCGGCCAGCCCTGACTCCATCCTGCCTACCCCCGCGCCGCTGCCGGAGGCGCCGTTGCCGGAAGCGCCGCTGCCGGAAGCGGAGTGGCTCCGCGCGCCGGTCCTGGCCGGGCGGACCGTGACGCTGGGGCCGCTGCGCGACGAGCACGCGGCGGACCTGTGCGCCGGCGCCACGCCCGACACCCTGCGGTTCCTGGCGCGGGGTGGACCGACTGACCCGGGCATTCCGGGGTGGGCGGCGTACGTGGCGGCGCTGAACGCCCTGCCGCGCCGCGTGAACTTCGCGGTGCACCGAAACAGACCGGAGGGGGCCGGGCTGGGGCCGGTGGTGGGCCGCATCAGTTTCAGCGAGGTGAACGCCGCCGACGGCTGGGCCGAGATCGGCACCATGCTGCTGCCCGCCGCGCAGGGTACGGCCGTGAACCCGGAGGCGAAACTGCTGCTCATGACGCGCGCCTTCGAGGTACTGGGGGCCGGGCGGGTGCAGTTCAAGGTGGACGCCCGCAACGAACGCAGCCTCCGGGCCATGACCCGCCTGGGGGCGGTGCGTGAGGGCGTGCTGCGCGCCTACCAGCGCCGCCCGGACGGGTTCACGCGCGACTCGGTGATGTTCAGTGTGCTGAGGGGCGAGTGGCCCGCAGTGAAGGCGGGCCTGCAGGAGCGCCTGGAGTCCCAGGGCGGGCACTGATCATCGCGCGGGAGAAAGCGTGAATCTGTGTGTCCCCCCCATCTTGGGGTACGTGTTCATGAGACCTGGGTCAAGATTGCCAGCATGCCTTTGCTACGCTCGGAGTCACGATGTCTGCCCGCACCTTCCCTTCTGCTCTGGCCTCCGTTCTGCTGACCCTGCTGGTCCTCTCCAGCCACGGCGCCGCCCTGATCGTCCCCATGCCCGGCTGGACGCCACTGCACGGGGACGCCAACGACTGGGCCGACGCCACTGGCCAGTGCGTCCTTCGTGAGGAACGTCACGGTCAGGCTTTCCCGCAGTTCACGACGCACGACGACGCCCTACTGTTCGCGGTGAAACTCCAGTCGTCGCTGGGTCGGAGCGTCAGCAACGTCGTCACGCAGCCCGTGGACCGCGGCGGGCAGTGGGGAGTGCTGGCCGCGTACGACTATCAGCAGGCGGGCGTGAAGTACCGCGTCAGTCAACTGTTCCTGAGTGACAGCGGGGTGCTGCGCACCGTGACTGGCAGCAGCGCCGCCCTGAACACGGCTGCCTGCGTGCCTGCTATGCGCGACTTCATCCGGTACCTCGCCAACTGACAGGGCCGAGCGGGCAGGGCACAGGCAGCCGCGCACGGGCGGGCGGTGGCCGGGCGCGTGGTAGGCTCCTCGGTTGAGATGAGTGTCCTGTTTGCTTTCCGGGTGGTGCGGCCATGATGGTCGTCACGGCGCTGCTTTCGTGGTTCCTTGTGGGCCTGTTCGTGCGCGTCAGCCGGGCTCGTGGCTGGGGGCAGAAGGTGCGCGTGGACGGCCCTCAGACGCACCTGGTCAAGGAGGGGACACCCACGGCGGGTGGCGTGGCGTTCGTGCTGGCCGCCGCGCTGGTGTTCTTTCCGCTGTACCTGAGCGGGCACGCGGGCGGGCCGCGTGAGCTGATCATCATGCTCGCGGCGCTGGCGATGGGCGTGATCGGCGGCATCGACGACCTCCTGAAGATCCGCTCGCGCATGACCGGCAAGGGCCGCACGGAACTGCTGGCGCGCGAGAAGTTCCCGTTGCAGTTCGTGGTGTCGCTGGCGTTCGCGTACTTCGCCGCGCCGCTCGCCGCGCATGAACTGCGGCCCGGTCTGGGTCCGGTGGCCGATGTGATCCTGCTGACGCTGGTGATGGTGGGCAGCGTGAACGCCTTTAACTTCACGGACGGGCTGGACGGCCTGCTGAGCGGCGTGGCGATCATCGTGCTGCTGCCGTTGCTGGCGCTGTCGCCGGTCAGTGCGCTGCTGGTGGCGGCCCTCCTGGGCTTCCTGTGGTTCAACGCGCACCCGGCGCGGGTCTTCATGGGCGATATGGGCAGTCACGCGATCGGCGCGGTCGCGGCCGGCGCGTACGTGCTGTACGCGGACGTGTGGCTGCTGCCGCTCGCGGCGATCATTCCGGTGGCGGCAGTCCTGAGCGTCGTGATTCAGGTGGCGTCGTTCAAGTTGCGCGGCAAGCGGGTGTTCAAGATGTCGCCCATTCAGCATCACTTTGAGCACGCGGATATCGGCTGGCCGGAAACGCACGTCACCATGCGCTTCTGGATGGTGACCGCCGTGGCGACGGCCGCGGTGTGGTGGATTCTGGGCGGGCGACCCTGACCTTCACGGACCTGCTCTCAGGCGTGCCGGGTCTACTGGCCGCGCGGGCTTACCTGCCGTCGCTGGGGACGACCGTGTACCGCGCGGCGCACCTGACCGAGACCGGGGGGCTGTTCACGCTGGACATCGCCGGGGACGCCGGGATCCTGAGCCTGTACGACCCGCTGGAACCCTGGGAGGAGCAGGCGCTGGCCGACGCCTGCGGGCGCGCGGGCAGTCTGGCCGGCGTGTACCTCAAGCGCCGCCCGGTCGAGGCGCGGCACTCGGCGAACATGCACCGTGGGTACCTGTCTCCTCCTGACCCGGTGTGGGGCGAGGCGCGGCCCGAGGTGACGGCGCTGGAGGACGGTGTGCCGTTCCTGATCCGGCCCGGCGCGGACCTGAGCGTCGGTCTGTTTACGGACGCCCGCCCCGCGCGCGCCTGGGTGCGCGAGCACGCCACCCACGGGGAGGGCCGGGTCCTGAACACGTTCGCGTACACCTGCGGCTTCGGGGTGAACGCGGCCCTGGGGGGCGCGGCGGTCGTGAAGAATGTGGACCTGTCACGCAAGGTGCTGGCATGGGGGCAGGCGAACTATGCCCTGAGCGGCCTGAACGCCCCGGATACGGATTTCCTGTACGGCGACGTGTTCGAGTGGCTGGGCCGCCTTGCGCGGCGCGGCGCGCAGTTCGATCTGGTCATTCTGGACCCGCCGAGTTTCGCGCGTGGCCCGCGCGGCACCTGGCGCTCCGAGCGGGAGTACGGCGGTCTGATGGCGCTGGCGTCGTCCGTCACAGCTCCTGGCGGGCAGGTGCTGGCGCTCCTGAACCACGCGGGCGTGACGCCCGGCGCGTTCGAGCGGATGGTCCTGGCCGGACTGGCGGGCGCGAGCTGCGGCGAGGGCCGTCGCGCCCGCCTGACTGACCACCTGAGCGCCGGGGAGGATTACCCGGGCGCGACGCACCTGAAAGCGCACGTCTGGACCCTGGAGTAGGCGCCGGCAGGGCAACAGATTCTAAGTACACTGCATTTATCTTGTCGATAAACGGCGCGGAGCGCGTAACAGAAGAAAGTACGTTGGAGCGGGAATGGAGAGGTTCCGGTGCTTTCCCGGCATGGCGCAATGTGAGCTTCAAGGTACTTAGTCGGCGGGAAGGCAGGACAAACGGAAGCGGAATTACTTCGTTTTCTAAAGCGGGCGCTATGCTGACGGTATGACCCAGACCGCCCAGAACGAACCCCAGGTGCTCGTGCCGCTGACCACACCCGAGGAAGTCGATCAGTTCCTGACCGAGTACCCGCTGGCCGCCGTGTTCAAGGCCGGCACCTGCCACAAGACCATGCAGGGCTTCGGCGTCCTTGAAACCTTCCTGCAACGCCACGACCTGCCCGTCGGCTTCGTGCGCGTCGTGGACTGGCGGCCTGCCAGCAACCACATCGCGCAGCGCACCGGCCTGATTCACCACAGCCCACAGCTGATCCTGTTCCAGAACGGCCAGCCGGCCTTCGAGGTGAACAACTGGGACATCACGCCCGAGGCGCTCGGGCCGGTATTCGAGCAGCATGTGCCGCTGCGCAGCGGCCAGGGGGCCGTCGCCACCGACGACAACGCCGAGCCGTACCGCCGCCTGATGCGCGCCTTCCTGGACGGTCAGCTGAGCGAGTGGGCCTTCCAGGATCAGTACGTGAACATGTTCCGGGACGACGCCAGCCTGCGAAGCCAGCGCGAATTCGAGCTGCTGTCGCGCCTGTTCGGTGATCCCGACGCCTACCACGGCGGCCTGCATCAGCTGGGCGCGCCGCAGGAACGCGGGGACCTGAAAGCCCGCGTGCGGGCCCTGCTGGACGAACTGGGCTAAGACCGGCCATTCACTTGGAACCAAACAGAAGGGGGAGGTGATCCGGCGCTACGGTGCGGACGCCTCCTCCTTCTCGCAATCAATATGCGGATTCTGTCAGGCAGCGTCTACACAGCTACAAACGCATATGACCACGAGCAAAAGCAGGGCGCCCCTATCGGCAGAGCAGCGGCACAGTCCCACAAATGACCTGTGCCGCTGCTCTGCCGAAGTCACGGGCCGAAGCCGCTCTCCGGGGATCCAGGCTAAAGGGCTTGCCTGCCCTTTTCGCCAGAAGCCTTTAGCTGGCCTGCATGCTGTGCTTCAGGTCGCGGATCTGGTCGTGGCTGGCCTTCACGCGGCTGAACTGCCCTTCCACGAAGGTGCGGATCTCGGCGGGCAGGTCGGTCTCTTTAAGCACATCCTGGTAGTTCTCGACCGCCACGTCCTCACCGCGTTCCGCTTCCGCGACCACGGCGTAATCGTCACGGCCCGTGACGGCGTCGCGGACGTTCAGCCAGGTGCGGTGCAGCGCGGCCCCAACGCTCCCACCCTGGCGAGGCGTATCACCAAGGGCGGCGATCTTCTGCTCGACCTCGGCGGCAAGCTGCTGACGCTGGGCGCTCCGTTCATTGAACAGCGACTT
This sequence comes from Deinococcus sp., assembly GCF_018260555.1. Classification (GTDB taxonomy): domain Bacteria; phylum Deinococcota; class Deinococci; order Deinococcales; family Deinococcaceae; genus Deinococcus. The sequence continues at coordinate 12,893 of NZ_JAGLBB010000042.1, forward strand.
GAGCTTGGGATCGGTTGCGTGCTCAGCGGCGTCAGCGAAGCCTTTCTCACCGTCGCGCAGCGTGCCGAGCAGGTACTGAAGTTTACCGAGGACAGTTTCGTTGTTCATGGTGGTGCCTCCTGAATGGGGATGATGTGTGGCAGTTCCGTCTGCTACTGGCATGGGAGCGGGAGCCGCGAGGCCCAGCGTTCCGTTCCTGACAGGTCAGGGCGCAGCCGGTTTGTGCAACGAGAACAGCCTAGGTCCCACTCAGATCTGCACGATGATGGGCGAACCAAGGCAGCGTTTATGAGAGCTTGAGCGCGGGTTTCGGCCTCTCACATAGAGCGAATTCACACTATCTGCGCCGCTCCACACATGCTCTGCTTGCCGGTAACTTCACCCCTGCGGATACGGCCTGCGCTCCATTCCCCTGGCGTCTATTGTTCCTATCTGCATGGACCCGGACTCGATCGGGACTGAACTGAAGCAATCGCAGTTAGTCTCGAGCGGGAGCGGCGCTCAGTGGATCTGAGTACACTGCGTTTATCTTGTCCATAAACCGCGCGGAGCGCGGAGCAGAAGAACGTACGTTGGATCGGGAATGGAGAGGTTCCGGTGCTTTCCCGGCATGGCGCAATGTGAGCTTCAAGGTACTTAGTCCGTATGATAAACGGCTGGCCGCTCAGCTGAGGGTCAATGCGAACGGCGTGTCCAGTCCGGCCTGCGCCGCTTCGCGGGCCACCAGCGGCGCGTAGCGCAGGGCCAGCGCGGCGCGGTAGGTGCGCTGCGCGAGTTCCCGGTCGCCCTGCGCGTCCCGCACCTGCCCCAGTCGCGCCAGGGTCAGGCCCGGCAGGCTGCGGGGTTGATCGTCGGTCAGTCCGTGCGCGGCGCGTTCCAGCAGGGTGCGGGCGGTGCCCAGGTCACCCACCGCGAGGTGAATGCCGGCAGCGGCGGCGTCCAGTTCGGGGCGGGGCGTCACGGCGTCCCCTGCCTCGCGGTTCAGGCTGTCGAGAAGCCCGCTCAGGTCGTCGTCGTCGTTCAACTGCCACGCCCGGTCAGCCAGGGCCCGCAGGCGACTGGTTTCACCTGGCTGGAACCCGCTCAGGTCGGGGAGGGCCGCGCCGGGCAGCAGGTTCAGCAGGTCAGGCAGGTCGTCCAGCGGGACAATCAGGACACCCCGCGTGTCCCCGAGGCGGGCTGCCAGTTCCGTGAGGCGCCGCAGACGCCAGCGGGTGCCCGGTCCCTCATCCAGCGCCTCGCGCAGCCCCTGCACGGCCTGTTGCACCCCGGCCAGCACGTCCGGGTGGCAGGCTCGCGTCAGAGGCAGGGGGGCCGTGACGAGTTGCGCCAGAACCGACTCGGCCTGCGCGGCGGCCCGCAGGCGCTCACGGCCCTGAGGGAACTGTTGCAAAAAGTCCTGCAATTGGGTGTGCTCGGCATCCGCCCAGGCCCAGTCCCCGACCAGACCGTCCGTGATCTCCACGCGGGCAGCAGGCAACGCGTCCCGAAGCGGGTGGTCCGGGTCCGTGCCGCTCCCCCACACAACCGTGCTCACCCCCAAGAAGCGCAGGGCCTCCACGACCGTGCCCGCGTTGAACTGGGGTTGCAGCCTGAGCAGGTCCCCCAGGTCCGGCAGCAGGGTCAGCGTCACGCGCTGCTCCGCACCGGGCAGGCTTGAACGGTCTGGATTGACGGCATTCCGCGCAGTCTAGAGCATTGACCAGACGGGAAAGGTCTCTGTGGCGGGCGACGTAACGCATATGGACTGCCGGCTGTGTCGTATCGTTCACCGCTCAGCAGTGCGGCGGGTGGCCGCTGCCGCCTCCCAAGCCCGTTTCTCTCCTGTTCGCCCGCGGGTCCGCTCAGGTCTAGGTACCTTGTAGCTCACATGGCGCCCTGCCGGGAAAGCACCGGAACCTCTCCATTCCCGCTCCAACGGACTTTCTTCTGCTCCGCGCTCCGCGCGGTTGATCTACAAGATCAACGCAGTGTACTGAACGCCCTCGATGCCACCCTTAGGCGGGGTGCGGATGGAGTTGACTGGGCGAGGTGGACAGGCACGTCCGCCAGCTCGGTCCGTCAGGCACTGGCCCCGTTGCGCTTGCGGCCGCCCACGCGGATCACGTCGTCCACCCCCTCGACCTGCATGATCACGCGCCGCATGTTCTCCAGGTCGCTGTTGCCCAGCACCGGCAGGCGCAGGTGAATCACGGCGACCTCCTCCATGCCCACCACGGCCTCCACCCGGGTTGGGCTGCGCTTCTCGCGTGCCAGGATGCCCAGCACGTCTGCCAGCAGGCCCGCACGGTCCGGGCCGATCACGTCCAGGTCCACCAGGGTGGTGCCGGGCGTTCCGGCGTCCCAGCTGGCTGCCACGCAGCGTTCCGGTTCGTCTTTGAGCAGGCGGATCATGTTCGGGCAGTCGATGCGGTGCACGCTGACGCCACGTCCGCGCGTCAGGTATCCCATGACCTGATCGCCCCGGATGGGGTTGCAACACTGACTCAGTTTGGTGGTGGTAGTAAACCCCTCCACGAACACGCCGCCAGGTTCGGGGACGCGTGGGGTCGGCACGCGCCGCGCCGGGGCCTGCTCCTGCGCCAGTTGAGGTGACAGGACGCGCCCCACCACGCTGGGCGTGAGCTTCCCGGCGTGCAGCGCCAGGTACAGGTCGTCCGGGTTGCGGGTGCCCAGCAGTTTCTGGGTGGCGTCCTCAAGCAGTTTGGTGCGCATCAGTTGCCGCACCGCCAGCTGCCGTTTGCGCAGGTAGCGTTCGAGCAGGTCGTGCCCGCGTTGCAGCGCCTCGTCGCGTTCCTGCATGCGGAAGTGATGCCGGACCTTCGCGCGGGCGCTGCGGGTCACGGTGAAGTTCAGCCAGTCCTTGCTGGGGTGGCCGTTCTTGCTGGTCACGATCTCGACCATGTCGCCGTTTCCCAGCCGGTACGAGAGCGGCACGATGCTGCCGTTCACGCGCGCGCCCACGGTCGTCTCGCCGATGCGGGTGTGAATGTGATACGCGAAATCCACGGGGGTGCTGCCGGACGGCAGGCTGATCGCCAGGCCCTTGGGCGTGAACACCCGCACCCGCTGAGAAAGGATGTCGGTCTTCACGGCGTCCATGTAATCCGAGGCGTCGTTGATCTCGTTCTGCAACTCCCGCAGCTGCGAGATCCAGTTCTCGCGGTCTTTTTGCGCCAGCTGGTTGCCCTGCTTGTACATCCAGTGGGCGGCCACGCCGTACTCCGCGACCTCATGCATGCGCCGCGAGCGGATCTGCACCTCGATCGGCTGGCCACTCTGGCTGATCACGGTCGTGTGCAGCGACTGGTACCCGTTCGGTTTGGGCACCGCGATGTAATCCTTGAAGCGGCCCGGCAGCGGCGTCCACATGGAATGCACGATGCTGACGGTGTGGTAGCAGATGCGCTTCTCGCGGGTCGCTTCGGCCCGCTCCCGGCGCACGTCGTCCGTTCCGGGCGGCACGACCAGCTCACGGGGGGTCAACATGACGCGGATGGCCAGCAGGTCAAAAATCTGCTCGAGCGCCTTGCCTTCCCGCTGCATCTTGGTGTGAATGCTCCACAGGTGTTTGCTGCGCCCGGCAATGTCAATGTCTGATACCCACTCGGGCAACTCCAGATCGTCCTCCAGGGCCTCCTGAAGGTCTTTAACGGCGCGGGTGATGAGCGCGTCGCGTTCCTCCTGCCGGGTCCGCAGACGCGACTGCAGGTACTCGTACTCGTCGGGTTGAAGGTACCGGAAACTCAGGTCCTCGAGTTCCCACTTGATCTGCCCGATCCCCAGCCGGTGCGCGAGCGGCGCAAAAATATCCATGGTCTCCCGAGCGATCCGCTGCTGCTTCTCGGGTTTCATGCTGCCCAGCGTGCGCATGTTGTGCAGCCGGTCGGCAAGCTTCACCACGATGATGCGGATGTCCCCGGTCATGGCGATCAGCATCTGCCGCAGGTTCTCGGCCTGCATGTCCCGCCCGGCGTCACTCACCTCGGCCGACTGAGAACCCTGCTTGGAGAGTTTGCTGACCTTCGTCTCTCCCTCCACGATGCGGCGCACGTCCGTCCCGAACTGCTGCTCGATCATGCCGAACGTCACGTAATCCACGTCCTCGACCGTGTCGTGCAGCAGTCCGGCCATGATGCTGTCGGTATCCATGCCCAGCCGCGCCAGAATGAGCGCGACCGCCACCGGGTGCGTAATGTACGGCTCGCCACTCTTGCGGTTCACGCCCGCGTGCGCGTCGAGCGCGAATGCGTAGGCCTTCTCAATTCCTTCTACTTCTGCCGCAGGCCGCGCTGAAACCAGTGCGCGCAGTTCGCTCATGCCGTGATCGCCGTCAGCCACGCCCTGCACAATAGCGCCCCCACACCCGGGCACATCCGCGCTGCGCCACACACACGGTCAAGCGCACCCGCAGACCACCAGAACCACGCCCCGGACGGCAAACGAACGCCCACCCCGGAAACAGTGGGTGGGCGGGAAGATGACGGGAAAAGCAGTGCCCCTAGCGCCGGTCACGCACGCGCACGGGGATCGGCACCGGCTGTGGTTGCAGGCTGCCTTTCAGCACCTCGCGGAGCCAGTCAACAAATTCACGCAGGCCCTTCATGCCTCCCAGTGTAAAGACCAAAGCCTGACAGAGATGGCACGAAGCTTACGATAAGTTCACACCCCGGACTCACACCCGCCGCACCGTGCTGCACGCACGCCAGACAAACGTCCCGGCCGTAGCACAGGCGGCCCCCCACGCACGTACCTGCCAGATTCTGACAACCGCCTGCCAGTGACGACGCAGTCCGGTCAGTACGGGTGCACACTGCATGCGACACTGCTGCATGCATTCCCTTCAACTGCCCTTCTTTCAGGAAGTTCGGGACTTACGCCGCATCCTGATCGCCGGAATGGGCGCCGGGTAGGCTGATCCCACGGCCCTGACCCTCAGGCAGCTCCGCCAGACGCTCGGTGATATGGACGCTCCCGAACTCCGCGAGGTCCTCGTACCTCTGTACCGTGCCAGCGCCGACAACAAACGCCAGCTGGCCGCGCTGCTGGAGGGCGACCACAGCGGGCTGCTCGACCGGCTGGACGCCGAGCTGGAGAAGGCGTTCCGCACATCCGGCCGCCTTCCCACCATAAAGGTCGGCGGGGCGAAAAAAGCCCTGACCGCGTACCTGAAAGTCGCCGCGCCCGCCGACGCGCTCGACGCCGAAATGCGCTACGTGGAGGCGGGAGTGATGTGCCTGCACGTGTACGGCGACTGGCCGGAGAATACCTACGCCAGCATGAAGGGCGTCTTCGAGAACGCCCTGAAGAGAGCGGCGGCCCTCGACGCCAAGGACATTCCGTTCAAGCGGCTCGAACGGCTCGTGAAGAATGCCGACGCTTTCGGGTACGGTTTCTCGGATCAGATCGCGTTCCTCTACGACGAGTTCCTGGAAAAGCTGTAAGAGCCGGAGGACTGACCCACGGCCCCTCCTCTGCCCCTCCGTTCAGTCCGCGAAGCGGTTGAGGACGTCGCGGCTGATCACAAGGCGCTGCACCTCGTCGGTGCCTTCGCCGATGCGGGTCAGGCGGTTGTCGCGCCACATGCGTTCCACGGGGTATTCCTTGATGTAGCCGTACCCGCCGAGCATCTGAATGGCCTCGTCACAGGCTTCCACGCCGACGGTGGTGGCGTACAGTTTGGCGCGGGCGACCGGGACGGTGAAGTTCATCCCGGCGTCCTTGAGGTCGGCGGCCTTGCGGATCAGGAGGCGCGCGGCTTCCAGTTTGGTGTCCATGTCGGCGAGGCGGAAGCTGATGTTCTGGTTGGTGGCGATGGGTTTACCGAACTGCTCGCGGCCGAGCGTGTAGCGCGTGGCGTACTCGAACGCGGCGCGGCCCAGGCCGAGGCCCATGGCGGCGATGCCGACGCGCCCGCCGTCGAGGACTTTCATGACGTCCTTGAAGGCGTTCCCGCGCTCGCCCAGCAGGGCGTCTGCGGGCAGGTGAATGTCCTCGAAGATCAGCTGGGCGGTGTCACTGGAGCGCAGGCCCAGTTTGTCTTCCTTGCGGCCTATCGAGAAGCCTTGCACCTCGTCGCGGTTGAACACGAACGCGCTGATGCCGTCGTTCTTGCCCTTGCCGGGGCGGGCGGGGTCCGTGCGGGCCAGGATCACGTACGTGCCGCCCACGCTGCCCTGCGTGATGAAGTTCTTGCTGCCGTTCAGGATCCAGCTGCCGTCCGGCTGCTCCCGGGCGTTGCTCTGCATGCCGCCGCTATCTGAGCCGCTGCCGGGCTCGGTCAGGCCCCACGCGCCCAGGCGCTCAGCACTCGCCAGGGTGGGCAGGAATTTCCGCTTCTGCGCGTCGGTCCCGCCGATCAATAGGTGGCCCTGGCACAGGCTGTTGTGGCTCGCCACGGTCAGGCACAGGCTGCCGTCCACGGCGGCGATCTCCTCGATGATCTGCGCGAACGTCGCCGTGTCCAGTCCGGCGCCGCCGTATTCCTCGGGCGTCTGCGCGCCCATGATGCCCATCTCGCCGAGCTCTCGCACGAGCTGCGTGGGGAACTCGCCCGTCTGGTCACGTTCGGCCGCGCCGGGTTCCACCTTGTTCTTCAGGAAGCTCTTCAGGGCGCTGATGATCGTGCGCTGCTCGTCGTTCAGGGGTTGCGTGTTCGGATTGCTGGCGTCAGGGCGGTGCAGGGTGCTGGTCATGGGGGGCTCCTTTGGAGGGGTTGATAGGTGATGGAGGAAGGGGGTGATCTTTCGACCATCAACCTTCAACCATTAACGGCTTCACACCTGGAACACGCCGACGCGGAATTCCTCCTGGTGGGGGTTCTGGGCGCAGGCGTCGAGGGCGCGGATCAGGCGCTCGCGGGTGCTGTGGGGGGGGATGATCTCGTCCACCCACAGGCGGGCGGCGGCGTAACGGGGGTCGAGTTCAGTGTCGTACTTGCTCTTGACCTCGTCGTAGAGGCGCAGGATGTCCTCGTCGTCGGGCTCACGACCGGCGCGTTTCAGCGCGGCGAGCTGGATGTCCATGAGGGTCTTGGCGGCGGCGTTGCCGCTCATGACGGCGTACTTGGCGCTGGGCCAAGCGAACAGGAAGCGCGGAGCGTAGGCCTTGCCGTTCATGGCGTAGTTCCCGGCGCCGAAAGAGCCGCCGGTGATGATGGTGATCTTGGGCACGACGGAGTTGGACACGGCATTCACGAGTTTCGCGCCGCGCCGGATGATGCCTTCCTGTTCGCTGTCCCGGCCCACCATGAAGCCGGTCACGTCACTCAGGAACACCAGGGGCACGCCCGCCTGGTTGGCGTCCATGATGAAGCGGGCGGCCTTGTCGGCGCTGTCGCCGTAGATGACGCCCCCGACCTCGATGCGGGTGCGCAGGCCGGGTTCGCCGCCCGCCTTGAGTTTCTTCTTGATGACGGTCCGCTGGTTCGCCACGAACGCCACGGGGTAGCCCCCGGCGCGGGCGAAGCCGCACACGATGGTCTCGCCGTACTCGGGTTTGAACTCTTGAAAGCTGGGCTCGCCTTCCGGGCCAGCATCGACCAGGGCGGCGATTAGGTCGCGCACGTCGTAGGTCTTGCTGCCGTCGAAACCGACCAGGTCGGTCAGGTCGCGTTCCGGGGCGGGCAGCGTTTCGCGGCGGCGCCTGGCGAAGGGGGCGCTTTCTCCCTGCGCGTACAGGTCGGCCAGCGCGCGCACGCGCCTGAGGGCAGCGGCGTCGTCGGGTTCCTTGTAGTCCACGGTGCCCGCGATGCCAGCGTGCATGCTGGCCCCGCCGAGGTCCTCGCTGTCCACGACCTGCCCGATGGCGGCCTTCACGAGTGCTGGCCCGGCGAGGTACAGGCCCGAGCCTTCGGTCATGATCAGGGTGTCGCACATGACCGGCAGGTACGCGCCGCCCGCCACGCAGTTGCCCATGATCGCGGCGATCTGCGGGATGCCGCGCGCGCTCATGCGGGCGTTCAGGTAGAACACGCGCCCGAAGTCGTCCTGATCCGGGAAGATCTCGTCTTGCATGGGCAGGTACACCCCAGCGCTGTCCACGAGGTACACGACCGGCAGGTGGTTTTCCAGCGCGATGGTCTGCGCCCGGATGACCTTCTTGGCGGTGATCGGAAAGAACGCGCCGGCCTTCACGGTGGCGTCGTTGGCGATGATCATCCACGGGCGGCCCTGGATGGTGCCGATGCCGGTGACGGTGCCGCCCGACGGGCACCCGCCAACGTCGGCGTACATCTCCCAGCCCGCGAAGGTCATGAGTTCGTCGAAGGGCGTGCCGTCGTCGAGGAGCTGGCGGATGCGTTCACGGGCGGTCAGACGGTTCTTGTCGTGCTGGCGCTGCTGGGCTTTGGCACCGCCACCAGCGTGAACGGTCAGGCGGTCGGTCGCCAGGCGCTCCAGGGCGTCCTGCCACGCGCTACGGGTGGGCGGCGCCGGGGGGGCGCTGGTGTCTGGCTGTGTCATTGTTGCCCACAGTCTAACAAACGGTCGTTAGGTTGTGGTGGGATTCTAGACAGACCCCCCGCGCCGGGCAGGTCGCGGGGGGCACAGAAGGTCGGTTCAGGTGTGAACAGCCGCGCCGGTCTTCGCCTGCAACTCGTCCAGCGTGACGCCGGGCGCGAGTTCCACCAGCTTCAGGCCGCCTGGGGTCACATCGAGCACACCCAGGTCCGTGATGATCCGGTCGACGACGCTCTGCCCGGTCAGCGGCAGGTCGCACTCACGCACGATCTTGTGCGCGTCGCCCCTGGCCACGTGCTCCATCAGGACCACCACGCGCTGCACGCCCGCCACGAGATCCATCGCGCCGCCCATGCCCTTGACCATCTTGCCCGGAATCATCCAGTTCGCCAGGTCGCCCCGCTCGCTGACCTGCATGGCCCCCAGGACCGCGAGGTTCACGTGCCCGCCCCGGATCATGGCGAAACTGTCCGCGCTGGAAAAGAAACTGGCACCCGGCATGGCCGTGACGGTCTGCTTCCCGGCGTTGATCAGGTCCGGGTCCACCTCGTCCTCGGTGGGGAACGGGCCGATCCCCAGCAGGCCGTTTTCACTTTGCAGCATCACGCTGACGCCCTGGGGAATGTGGTTGGCGACCAGGGTAGGCAGGCCGATACCCAGGTTCACGTAGTAGCCATCTTGCAGTTCGCGGGCCGCGCGGGCAGCCATCTCGTCTCGGGTCCAGGGCATGGGTGACCTCCTAGGGGTCGGTCGGGATTGGATTGTGAAGTCAGGAGCAGCTTGCGGCGCACAGGCCGTGCCTGTCAAGCGGTCCGAACGGGGGGCAGGGACATCTCCGACACCTGGCGCGCATGAGGTCAGCATGCCCGGCGAGTGTCACAGAGCGGCTACAGGTGATGCCGACTGCGGCTGTTTCGTCGGCCACCCGGAAACACACGGGGTCGGCAACTCCGTCCCTGAAGGCTTTTTCGCTCCTTCACGCCTTTGACCGGCTTGAACGGTTGCTGCTCAACCTTCGCCTGGAATCCCTGTAGGTAAGTCGAGCTGATCTTGTCATACGCGTTCCGTTTGTTTCCTACTCGCATCCGCTCGGATTGATTCGGAACTGCACAGAACCAATCGGAGTCCGTGCAATTCAACCGGGCCGCGCGAGGACCGAGGAACGACCGCTGCACTGGGAATGCAGTACTGGGAATGCAGTTGGTCCGGCGCTGCTACGGAATCTCGCACCCTTAAGTGCTGCGTTCTTAACTGGCGCGGACGGTGCGCTGTTCGATGCGTTTCTCGGGCGTGGCATTCAGCACCACCCGCTGCACGTAGATGCCCGGCGTGTCGATCCGGTCCGGGTCGATCTGACCGACCTCCACGATCTCCTCGACCTCTGCCACGGTGATCCGGCCGCAGGTCGCCACCATCGGGTTAAAGTTCCGCGCGGTCTTGCGGTACACCAGATTTCCCGACGGGTCCGCCTTCCACGCCTTGACCAGCGCCACGTCCGCCACGATCCCGTGTTCCAGGATGTACGTCTGGCCCCCGAACTCCTTGTGTTCCTTGCCCTCGGCGACCAGGGTTCCCACGCCGGTCTTCGTGTAGAAGCCGGGGATGCCCGCTCCTCCGGCGCGCATCCGCTCGGCGAGGGTGCCCTGCGGCGTGAATTCCAGTTCGAGTTCCCCGGCGAGGTACTGGCGTTCGAACTCCTTGTTCCCACCGACGTAGGAGCTGATCATGCGGCGGATCTGGCGGGTCTGGAGCAGCAGGCCCAGGCCCCAGTCGTCCACCCCGGCGTTATTGCTGACGGCCGTCAGGTGCTGCGCGCCAGTGTCGCGCAGCGCCAGGATGAGTTGCTCGGGGATGCCGCACAGGCCGAAACCACCCACGGCGATGGTCTGACCGTCGGCCACGATGTCGGAAAGCGCCGCGTGGGCGTCGGAGTACACCTTGTTCATATGGGCTCCAGTGTAGAACGAACGGTCGTTAGGGAGTGTGCAGGGTTCTCAGGAAACCGGCCAGCAGCGCGCGGAAGGCAGCCGGGTCCTCCTGCGGGAAGCCGTGCCCCCGCCCGGGCAGGACCGTGGCCTCCACATTCAGCGCCGCCGCCTGTGCACACACCATGTCCGGTGTGATCAGCGGGTCCAGTTCGCCGCCCAGCACCAGGCTCGGCAATGCGGCCAGCCGCGCGGGGTCCACCCCCCACGCAGCCAGCGCGCGGGCGTTCCCGCTGTCGTGCGACTCGGCCATGTTCGCCCCGTCTGCCAGCAGATCCAGGAAGTTCGCGGGGCGGCGCGACCCAAACAGCGCCCCCAGGCTGGCCGCCAGGAGGGCCGGGGTGGAGCGCAGCAGTTCCAGCACCGGGTAGTTCTCCTCCGGCGTGACCAGTCCGTTCAGAGGCGCACTGGCCGCCAGGACCAGCCCCGATAGGGCCTGCGGATTACGCGCGGCGACCTCCAGCGCCACCGCGCCGCCCAGCGAGTGCCCCAGCAGCACGGGCCGCGTGACCTCCTGCATGCGCAGCCACTCCTGAAGCCAGTCGGCGTACCTGGCGATCGAGACCGGCCCCGCGTGGGGCGTGCCCGCGAAGCCCGGCAGGTCCGGGGCCAGCACCCGCCACCCGGACGGCGGATCGGCCCGCAGGTCCACCCACCAGCGGGCCGAGGCGAAATTGCCGTGCAGGGCCACCAGGGTCCGGTTCCTGCCTTCGTCAGGCATGCCGGACCTCCGCCGCGTCCAGTGCGGGCGGCATCGGCGCCGTGCCCAGCAGGTCGCGCAGGGCGTCCGCAAAAGCGTCGGTGTCGGTCAGGGCGCCCAGGTGCCCGCGCGGCGAGTCGAATTCCAGGTGGGTGTGCGCCACGCCCGCCGCCCGCGTCTGTGCGGCGAAGTCTCGCATCTCGGCGGCGGGGAAGAACTGGTCGCCGCGCACGTTCACGCTGAGCAGCCGCGTGCCGTGCTCGCGCCAGCGGCGGCACAGGTCGTCCAGCGGGGCGACCTCCCGCAGGTCGTGGGTCTGCACGGCCCGGCCAATGTCCAGCACGTGACTCAGGTCGGCGGTCGCGGTGCGGGTGCGCAGGTAGGTGTCCACGTCCCCGTCCCGGAACAGCAGGTCCAGGCCGTCGGCGCCCAGCCCGAAGAAGGTGATCAGGCGCAGCGTCTCGTGCAGGCCGTCGCGGCTGCCGGCAGCGGCGCGCAGCAGCGGGCCGAACACGCCGCGCAGCACCGGCCCGGCGACCGGGCTGGTCGCCACGGCCGCCACGCGCGGCGCCAGCGCCGGGGCGCGGGCCGCCCACTGCAGCGCCTGCATCCCCCCGAAGCTGGGGCCGACCACCGCGTGCCAGTGCGGGGCGTTCAGGGCACGCAGCAGGCCGCACTGCGCGGCGTGCAGGTCCGCCATCGTCCAGGCCGGGAACCGCACGCCCCACGGCTGCCCGTCTGGGTGGGGCGTGGCGGGGCCGGTGGTCAGCACCCCGGCGTCGCGGGCCTGCACGTTGCCGGGGGTGTTCACGCACACCACGTGGTAACGGTCGGTGTCCAGCGCCCGTCCCGGTCCGATCAGGGTGTCCCACCAGCCGGGCGTGCCGTCCGGGTTCGTGCCGGCGGCGCGCATGGTGCCGGTGTAGTGGTGGCAGACCAGCACGGCGTTGTCGTGCGCCGCGTTCAGGGTGCCCCAGGCGCGCCCGCCCAGGCGCAGCGGCACGCTCACGCCGCGCACGGGCAGCGCGCCGCGCAGTTCACAGGCTCCGGGGGAGTCGCCGGGCGTCCAGGTCCACTGACTGTCTCGCATCGCGGTTCAGGGTAGGGGGGCGGCGTCACTCGCCGGTTACAGGCCGCACCGGGGGTCGTTGTAACGCACCTGTGACGCGCTGGTCCTACACTGCCGGGCGAACATGAAAACACTTCTGATGACGGGCGTTCTGCTCGCGCTGTCCGGCGCGGGCGCGGTGAAGGTCGGCGTACTGCTTCCCCTGAGCGGGGGCGGCAGCGTGTCCGGGCAGGCCGCGAAGAACGGATACCAGCTGGCGCTGGACGAGATCAACCGGGCGGGCGGCGTGCTCGGCAAACCGCTGGAACTGGAATTCGCCGATGACGGCAGCGCGCCCGCCAAGGCCGTGCCGGAATTCGTGAAGCTCGTGACGGTCGAGAAGGTGGACTTCATGGCCGGCGGCGTGAGCAGCGCCACCAGCATCGCCATCAGCGGCCCCGCCAAGCAGTACGGCACCTTCATGGCCTGGATCGGCGCGGCCGCCGTGCCGGTCGAGGACGCCTTCGCGGACCACCCGTACTTCTTCCACTACCACCCCTGGTCGTACTACAACTTCGAGGCGATCCTCGGGTACTTCAAGTACCTCAAGACGTACAAGAAGGCCAAGAACATTGCCATCGCGTACGAGGACGGCCCCTTCGGCAGCGCGGGCATCGACGCGACCGTGGACGCCTTCAGGAAGGCCGGGTTCAACGTCGTCCTGACCGAGAAGTTCAAGACCGGCAGCGGCAACTTCGGGCCGCTGGTCAGCAAGGCCAAGGCCGCCAAGCCCGACATCCTGTACTGGGTCGGGTACGACACCGACGCCCTGCCCCTGGCGACCGAGATCCGGCAGCAGAACCTGCAACTGGGCCTGCTGTACGGCACGCCCCCCAGCTGGCCCGTCGGTTTCGAGAAGAACAAACTGGCCGACAACGTCGCAGGCCTGAGCCTGTGGCTGTCCAGCAGCCCCAACAAGGACAGCCGCACCTTCGTCGCCGCGTACCGCAAGAAGTACGGCACCGTCACCGACGAGTACTTCGCGCCGCTGGCGTACGTGAACCTCAAGACGCTGGCCGCCGCGATCAACGCCGCCGGCACGACCGACAAGGCCAAGGTCGCCGCCGAGATGGCCAAAACCAACGTTTCCACGCCGTTCGGGCAGCTGACCTTCAGCCCCAGTCTGAAAACGAAGTACCAGGGCTTCAAGGCCGGAAACTGGCTGCACTTCCAGTACCTCGGGGACGCGCGCGTGCCGGTCTTCCCGATCAAGTTCGCGCAGAAACCCATGGTGTACGGCAAGTAATGCCCTGAGTGGTGGGCCCTGGGTAGTGGGCTCTGGGCTGTGAGCTGCCTGGGACGTGTTTCCCGGCAGCCCGGAGCCCGGAGCATTTTTCTGGACGACCGGGCGTCTTCAGGAAGCAGAGAAGGCAGAGAGGAGGACGTGGAATGGATTTATTTGCACAGACGCTGGTGAACGGCCTGCTGCAGAGCGGGCTGTACGCGCTGGTCGCGTCGGGGCTGGCGCTGGCGGTGGGCGTGGTGGGCATCGTGAACTTCGCGCACGGGGAGTATCTGATGATCGGGGCGTTCCTGGCGTGGGCGGGCAGCGCGCTGCTGGGCGTGGACCCGCTGCTGAGCCTGCCGGTGATCGCGGTGGCGGTGTACGGGGTAGGGGCGCTGACGTACCGCGTGAGCATCCGGCACGTGCTGCTGGCCCCGGAACTGAACCAGATGCTCCTGACCTTCGGGCTGGGCATCCTGCTTCAGAATCTGGCGCTGATGCTGCTGGGCGGGAACACCCGCACGGTCAGCACGCCGTACCAGGCGAGCAGTCTGCAACTGGGCGAGCTGAGCGTGGGCGGCCCGAAGGCGCTGGCGTTCGGGCTGGCGGCCGCGCTGCTGGGCGCGCTGTACTTCACGCTGTACCGCACCACGCTGGGGCGGCAGATGCGGGCGGTCGCGCAGAACCGCCGGGGCGCGCAGCTGATCGGCATTGACGTGGACCGCGTGTACCTGATCGCCTTCAGCGTGAGTTGCGCGCTGGCGGCCGTGGCGGGCGTACTGGTGAGCGTGCTGCTCTTCGCGTCGCCGACCGTGGGGCTGGTGTTCGCGCTGAAGGCCTTCGCGATCATCGTGATGGCGGGCCTGGGGAACCTGACGGGCGTGCTGTGGGCATCCGCGCTGCTGGGCGTCAGCGAGGCGCTGGTGCAGACGTACGTGCCGGGTGGCGGCGGCTGGAGTGATGCGGTGTTCTTCCTGATGATCTTCGGGACGCTGGTGCTGCGCTCGTACCGGGGTGCCCGGTGAGTGCCCGCAACGTCGAGGGGGGAACGCCCGTGCGCGCCGCGCCGCGCCGTGAGTTGACGCTGGGAGCCGCGCTGCCGCTGCTGGCGTTCCTGGCGCTGGCGGCGCTGTTTCCGTTCCTGCCGCTGGGAAGTCGCGCGGAGTTCCTGCTGCAGATTGCGTTCTTCACGCTGGTGGCGGGCATCATGGCGCTGTCGTGGGACATCCTGGCGCGCAGCGGGCAGGTGAGCCTCGCGCACGCGGCGTTCTACGGGCTGGGCGCGTACGGGTACGCGCTGCTGCTGAAAGCGGGGCTACCGTGGGCGCTGGCCATGCCAGTCGCGGCGTTGCTGGCAGGCGGCGCGAGCCTGATCCTGGGCGCGGTCACCATGCGCCTGAGCGGCATGTACTTCGCGATCGCCACGCTGGCCTTCACGGAGGTGGTCCGCACGATCATCCAGAACCTGCCCGAGAGCGTGGCGGGCGGCGCGACGGGCCTGCTCGTACCCGCGCTGCTGGGGGGGAACAGCCGCGCGCAGTACGCGCTGGCGTGGGGCCTGCTGGCCTTCACGGTGCTCGTCAGTCTGGCGGTGCGCCTGACGCGGCTGCACTTCGCGTTCGCGGCGATCCGGCAGGGCGAGGAGACGGCACGGGTGCTGGGAGTCAGCATCGTGCGCTTCAAGCTGCTGGCGTTCTTCATCAGCTCGTCGCTGGCGGCGCTGGCGGGCGTGCTGTACGCCGGGAAGACGTTCTTCATCAACCCGCTGGAGACGTTCAGTCTGGCGAACTCCATCGCGCCGCTGACCACCTCGATCTTCGGGGGGCTGTACACGACGCTGGGGCCGGTGCTGGGCGCGGGCGTGCTGCGCGTGGCCGAGGAACTGCTGCACAACAGCGTGAAGAACGGCTATCTGGTGGTGTACGGGCTGGTGCTGATGCTGAGCATCCTGTGGCTCCCGCGCGGCCTGATGGGCCTGCGCCGCAACAAGAAACATGGAGGTGACCTGTGACGGCCGCGACGACTACCGGGGGCGCCCTCTCCCCCACTCCGCAGGGCGTGGAGGTGCTGCGCGCCGAGGGACTCTCCAAGCGCTTCGGGGGCCTGAAAGCCGTGCAGGACGTGTCGTTCACGCACCATCAGGGCGAGATCCTGGCGGTGATCGGGCCGAACGGCGCGGGCAAGACGACGCTGCTGAACCTGCTGTCCGGCGTGTACCGCCCGTCGGCAGGGCGGCTGCACCTGGGGGGCCGCGACGTGACGGACCTGCCCATGGAGGCCCGCTGTCACGCCGGGCTGGGCCGCGCGTTCCAGATCGTGCGGCCCTTCCCGGAGATGACCGTGCACGAGAACGTCACGGTGGGCGCGCTGTTCGGCAAGCCCGGTCAGCGCCTGCCGAAGGCGCGCGAGCGGGCGTGGGCGCTGCTGGAACGCACCGGGCTGGCCGCGCACGCCGACAAGGCCGCGCATGAACTGACGTTGCTACAGGACAAGCGGCTGGAGGTGGCGCGCGCCGTGGCGACCCAGCCCAGCGTGCTGCTGCTGGACGAGGTGATGGCGGGCCTGCGTCCCGGCGAGGCGCAGGAGGCGGTCGCGCTGGTGCGCGGCGTGAGGGACAGCGGCGTGAGCGTGCTGTTCATCGAGCACATCATGCCGGTCGTGCGGGATCTGGCCGACCGGGTGGTCGTGATGGACCAGGGGCAGGTGCTGGCGCAGGGCACGTACCGCGAGGTGACGGCCGACCCGCGCGTGGTGAGCGCCTACCTGGGCACGGAAGAGGGACTGCACGCATGAAAAGAATTGCGGTGAGCCGGAGACGAACCCGACCGGAGGGAGAAGCAATGATGAACGGACTTCAGGAGATGGACGGGCTTGCGATGGGGTTCCGGAGGCCCGGGAATCGGATGAATCCGGCATGACGGACACACTGAATCGGACGACCCCCGCAGCGAACGACGTGGGGCAGGAACTGAGGATCGAGGGTCTGGCTGCCGGGTACGGGAAGGTGCAGGTGCTGTGGGACGTGAGCCTGCACGCCGCGCCGGGCGAGTTCGTGGCCGTGATCGGCGCGAACGGGGCGGGCAAGACGACCACGCTGCGGGCCGTGAGCGGCGTGGTGAAGCCCACGGCGGGCCGCATCACGCTGGGCGGCGTGGACATCACGCGGGCCTCGCCCAGTCAGGCGGTCGCGCTGGGCCTGGGGCACGTGCCGGAGGGCCGCGAGCTGTTCGCGCACATGACAGTGCGTGAGAACCTGGAGCTGGGCGCGGCCATGAGTGCCCCGGCGCGCGCCCACGCCGCCGGGACGCTGGGCGAGGTGTACGCCCTGTTCCCGCGACTTCAGGAGCGTTCGGGACAGCTGGCGGGCACGCTGTCCGGCGGCGAGCAGCAGATGGTCGCGGTGGGCCGCGCGCTGATGGCCCGTCCCAGCGTCCTGATCGTGGACGAACCCAGCCTGGGCCTGTCGCCCCTGATGACGCAGACGGTGTTCGGGGCGTTGAAGGCCGTGAACGGGCGGGGCGTGACGGTCGTGCTGGTCGAGCAGAACGTGAACCTGAGCCTGAAACTGGCGCACCGGGCGTACGTGCTGGAGAACGGGCAGGTCGTCAACGAGGGCACGGGCGCGGCGCTGCTGGCCGACCCGGCGGTACGCGAGGCGTACCTGGCGCTGTGATACGGATTCCGTCTGTTTCGCTGACAACCCGCCCACGCGCCGGGTTGCCAGCTCCACGCGCGGAACCCGTTTCTCTCTTACTCTGCGGGGCAGCTCTACGAGCCGCATCCGCTCGGATTGAAGGGCCTTTGCAGCCCCTTCAATCGGAGTCCGTATGAGCCGGACTCCGGGCAACCCGGTGCCGGGCCGGGTGCCGGGCCAGGTTCCCGGTGGGCCCGACGGCCTCCAGATGGGGCGCGGCTGGCCGGCACATGCGGTAGATTTCGCGGCGTGACCCTTCACTGGCGGGACCTGACGTCCGCGCGGCGCACGCGGCTGCCGGCGGTGCGCGGCGCGGTGGCGCGCCCGCGCCTGCTCGCGGCG